>JBBQYR010000276.1:0-1861 GCA_038208565.1 Chthoniobacterales bacterium | reverse complement strand
ATCCGCCCCGCCAGCCACTCGCCATATTGCGCTTTTCCCTCCCGGCCGACAATGTAGCGCACACCGGCTTTCGCCATGAGGTCGCCCTCATATCCGGCGTCGATGAAGACGCTCGCCTCGTAGCGAGTCCCGCTTTGTGTCGTCATGGCGACGATCCGCTGGCCGGCCTTCTCCACTGCCTCGACGCGCTCGCCAAAAACCACGCGCACCCCAGCCTCGCGCAGCATGTCGCGCAGCGTCTCCTCCGCCACATGCGGCTCGAAATCGAACGCCTTGCTCGCATCCGGCGACCCGTAGCGCCGCGCCATGCGCTCATAGACCTCCCGTGCCATCCCGCCGATGATCTGCTGCTGCCCGAGCACATCCGAATGTCCAAGCCCGCCCGAGAGCATTCCCCCGACATGTTGCCCCGGCTCGACGAGCACGACCGTGGCCCCCTGCCGCGCTGCGGCCACGCTTGCCGTCACCCCGCCCGCCGTCGCGCTATAGACGACAATGTCTGCGGCGCTCAATTGAGTGAACGCCACGCCGGCGACGACAAAGCGGAGGAGGAAGATGCAAGTGCGGTTCATGGTAGATGGGATCGGGGATTTCATTTGAGGAGGCTTTCCGCCGCTGCGTAGCGTTGCCTCCGCACGCGAAGTTTCAACGGTGAAGGCAGGAACCGAGTATCTCAACTGGACTGAACGTCTCCCTTCGTCACGAGCGTGGGGATTCTTTTCATTCGATGATCTGCCCCAGCGCGCGGGGTGAGCGCGCGATACGGATGCGAAACGGTGGGGAGTGGTGATCATTGGGCCGTGCTCCCTCGGGTAATCCTGACGTTGTCCACCACCACGCAGCTGTTGTCGGGGCCGAGGTGGATGCGGAAGGAGAGCGGCTGACCAGGCTGAAAATCTGCCGGCAACGGTGCCGTGCCGAGCGGCTGCGCGACTTGGCCGATCTGCTGCTGAACGAAGGTGCAAACGCGGGTCTTCATGTTCACCGCAACTTGAACATGCATCCAGCAATCGTAGGGCGCTGCGACCTTTGATTCTTGGTGTGCGCCGAGCAGCCATTTTCCATCGCGGGCTTCGGCGCGCGCGATGGGTTTGCCGTCGGTGTGCTCGATGATGAGGGCAACTTGATTTGGCGAGGTGCGCGCCTGACCGGGGATGAGGCTCGCTACGGGCGAATCCGAGCGGATGAAGCAATCGACATCGAAGGTCAGCACGTCGTCGGCATTCAGCGTAACTGGCTTTGCAAGCACGGGCCGGAGATCGCCGCCGCGGGTGGTCAGCACGGACTTCACGCCTTCGCGATACGAGGTGCTGGTGATGATGTGGAAGGCACCGGGCTGGTTCGGTGTCGTGGACCATTGGACGCCGTGGAGATCAGCGCCGATTTTGAGCGGCTCGAAGTCGTCGGTGAAAAGAACTTGATCGCCGTGCGGAGTGAACTCCAGCACGGGCGTCCAGAGCACCAAGAGGTCATCTAGACAGACCCTGCTGCCAGCGAGACCAAGCGGGTGAAAAAGCACCTGTTTGAAGGCCTTGTAACTCGGCACCGGGATTTCCACGTTCACACCGTTCTGCATCGTCGTGCGCGGCGGCGGCGGCGAGTAAGGCACGTTCTCTGCGAGCAGCGTGTCCGACTTTGCGCCCGCATACGCGGAATAAGCCGCCTTGGAAAAATCCACGCGGATGGAGAAGCACTGCCACTCACCGACGGCGACGCGATGGGTCGTTGGCTTCCACGTTCCCGTGCCGCCCGCACTGCGGCCTGTGGTGTAGGAGACGGCTCCCGTGACTGGCTCGATCTTGAGTCCCACATCCAGCTCGCCGCCCTTGTTTTCGAGATAAGTGATGACACCGCTCGCGGC
>JBBQYR010000275.1:0-1899 GCA_038208565.1 Chthoniobacterales bacterium | reverse complement strand
GCAGAGACGGCGCAAATGTTCCGCGCTCATGTGGACACGGGCGGCGAGGCGATCAAGCGTCCACGGCTCGGCGATTTGCGCGGCGACTTCCTCCCAGAGCCGCCAGACCTTGTCGTCGCTGCGCCACGGGCGCGCGAGCCGCAGCGCCTCGGCGTGGGCGAGGCTCACCCAGTGCTGCACGAGCGGCGTCTCGCGCTCGCCGTCCCACTCGTCGCGCAGCCCCGCGATGATGCGCCCGATTTTCCCGGCGCCGCCGACCGAGCGTAGCGGCGAATCCGCGCCGACGAGCGGCTTCGCGTTCGCGGGTTCGGCGTAGCGCATCCAGGCGAAGACCCAGCGCTGGCCGGGCGGGGTGTGAAAGGCATTGAGCACGCGCGGTGGCGCCATCACGACGTCGCCGGCCTTGAGCCGCGTCCAGCGGCCTTCGAGCAGGATGCGCCCGACGCCTTCGAGGCTGGCGAGGAAAAAGCTGCCCTCGGGCCGGAGCCGCACGCGCTCGTAGGGCGCGCGCGTTTCATCAATGCCGAGGCGCATGATGCGATGCGCGGTGAGGAGCGGGCAGGCCGCGGATTCGAGCACCCAGCGGCTGGTGCGCGCGCCGTCGAGCGTCTGGTCGGTGAGGATCGGAGCGGCAGCGGGCGCGGCGGATTTCACGGCAATTGGTCGAGCGGCACGTCGAGCGGCGGATGGTTTTTCCAATCGCGGAAATCGAAGTGCCACCACTCGAACGGGTAGGGGAGAAAGCCGTGCTTGAGCATGGTGGTTTCGAGCAGTTTGGAATGGCGCGCGGCGTCCGGCGCGGTGCCGGGCGCGTCGCGGTGGGCGTGCTCGGTGAAGTCGTCGAACGGCGTGGGCATCGGTAGTTCCCGGCCGTCGCGATCGACGAGGGTGACGTCGACGGTCGAGCCGCGCGTGTGGCGTCCAGCGTTGAGCGCGGGGTTCGAGACGTAGCGGTCGTCGCGGATCAGATCCCACATTTTCTGCTGCACGGAGAGCGGGCGGTAGGCGTCGAAGATCTTCAGCCCGAGGTCTTGCGCGGCGAGCTCGCGCTGCACTTTCACCAGCGCGTCGGCGGCTTCGCGTCGCAGATAGGCCCGGGCCACGGGATAGAGCGTGGTCTTGGTGAAATTGTCCGGCGTGGCGTAGCGCAGGTCGAAGCGGAAACCGGCGTCGAGCTTCGCGAGATCGACGAGCGCGCGGGCCGCGGGCGCCTGCGGATCGCGCACCGGCACGGGCGGCTCGGCATGCGCCACCAATGCCAGCGCACCCGCGATCAGCAGCGCGGCGAAGCGCTTCACGGCAGCTCTTCGATGACGACGTCCTTGTAGCGCACTTCCGCCGGCGGGCCGCCGTGGATCTGAAGTGCGATGCGCCCTTTCTGCACGATCGCTGCGTCCGTCTCCGTGTAATCGACGGTCAGCGTGTCATTGATCCAGAGCTGGATGCGCCCGCCTTCGGCGCGGATGCGGTACTCATTCCACTCACCGAGCTTGAGCGCCTTTTCGAGTATCTCCGGCGCGGGCGCAGCGAGGATTGTCTTGCGCCGCGATTCGTCGTAAAGCGCGCCGTAGTATTTCTCCCCGAGGTCCGCCTGGTAGCCGATCATCTCGTGCGCGGGATCGTTGATGCGCTCGCTGCGAATCTGCACGCCGGCGTTGGATTTCGGCGTGGTGCTGAGCTTGAACTTCAGCCGCAGGTCGAAGTTCGCGTAGCTCTTCTTCGTCGCGAGAAACTCATTGTTCGGCACCTTCTCTGTGAGCGATCCGCCGACGATCTCGCCGCTCTCGATCCGCCATGTTTTCGCGGTCTCGCCCTCCCAGCCATCGAAGGTCTGGCCGTTGAAAAGTGCGACGGGCGCGGCGAGGATTTTCTTGCGGCGCGATTCGTCGTAGAGCGCGC
>JBBQYR010000274.1:0-1962 GCA_038208565.1 Chthoniobacterales bacterium | reverse complement strand
GAGGCTGGTGACGCGGGCGGCATCGCGGATGATGAAACGAACGAGCGGCGCGCCCTGCAAGGGAGCGAGGTCGGCGATGGCCTTGGCATCCGTGCAGTCGAGCTCGGTGAGCGGCATCCCGGCGAGCGGGCTGAGATCACTGACGCCGGTCTTCATCAGATTCAGTTTGCGCAGTTTCATGCCGCGCAGCGGGGAGAGGTCGGTGACGAGTGTTTCCGTCAGGCTGAGGCTCTCCAGGGGCATGCCCCGCAGGGGCGCGAGGTCGGCGACTTTGGTTCGATCGAGGTTGAGTTCTTTCAGGGGCAATCCGGCGAGCGCGCTCAGGTCGGTGACAGTGCTTCGGTCGAGCTTCAGCACCGAGACGGGCTGGCCTCGGAGCACGGAGAGGTCGCCGATGGCAAAGCCAAGGAGTTGAACCTCGAAGGTGCCGTCGGGCAGGGCTTTCACGCTGTTCGCGCCCCAGCCGGGCTGCTTGTGGTATTCGCGGAGACGCGCGATGAGGGCGGCCTTGGCGATGGCGATGTCGGGGCTGACGAGCGCGGCGAGCGGGGCGGCTTCGAGGAGGCGCTTCTGCTGGCGCAAGGCCTCGAGGAGCTGGAGTTGCTGATCGCGCGGCAGGATGGCGCCGCCGCTTTCCCGCTGCAGCTTTTCGCACAGGGCGAGGTTGGTCTGCGCGGAGGCGTCCGCGGGCCGCAACGCGAGCACCCGGCGGTAGCCCGCGGCGGCTTCCGCGAGCTTTTGCCCGGACTGCCGGAGATGCGCGCGGAAGAGGTGGTAGTCGGCGTTGGTGTCGTCGAGCTGGATGGCGTAGCCGATCTTTTCGATGGCGTCGTCGAACTGGCCCGCCTCGAGGACGGCCTGGGCCTGCGCCTGAAAGACTGGCGCGGTGCGGCGCAGATCGGCCAGCGTGGCTTTCGCCGCCGCCTCGCCGCGCTCGGCGCGCTTGCCCTCGGCGATGACCTGGGCGGTGAAGCCGAGGCTGACGAGGAAGAGTGCCGCCGCGCCGATGCTCGCAGCTTTGTGGCGCTTGATCAGGAGCGTGAGCTGCCGCCACGCGCCCGCGTTCTCGGCGCTGGTGGCGAAGCCGTTCTGGAAGGCGCTGAGGTCGGCCTGCAAGTCGGCGACGCTCGGATAGCGCTGCGCTTGATCGAGCGCCATGGCCTTGCGGACCACGGCGGCGAGCGAGTCGGGGATGCGCGGATCGTTGCTCGGCAGGGGCTCGATCTCGCCGCGCGCGACTTTCTCCACGATGTGCATGGCGCCGTGGCCATCGACCGAGGCGCGCAAGGCGAGGAGGTGGTAGAGGATCGCGCCGAGCGCGTAGATGTCGGTCCGGGCGTCGAGTGCGTCGATCTCCCCGCGAGCCTGCTCGGGACTCATGTATTGCGGGGTGCCCATGATCGAGCCGGCCATCGTCGCCGAGGCGCTGCCGTCCAGCGGCTCGCGGGTGGAGCCGGGTTCGGGCGCGACTTCGCGCTGGCCGAGGATTTTGGCCAGGCCCCAGTCCATGAGGAGGACTTCGCCGAAGTCGCCGATCATGATGTTCTCGGGCTTGAGGTCGCGGTGGAGCACGCCCTTGTTGTGGGCAAAGGCGACGGCGTCGCAGACTTTCTGGAAGACGGTGAGGAGCTGGCTGAGGGGATACTTCTGCACCGTGCCGGCCAGGCCGTCGGCGAGGAGCTCGAGCACTTTCTTGAGGGTGATGCCGCGGACGAGCTTCATGGTGTAGAAGACCTGCCCGTTTTCATCGACGCCCAGCTCGTGGATGGGGACGATGTTCGGATGCTCGAGCTGGCCGGTGACGCGGGCCTCGGCGATGAAGCGCACGAGGTCGTCGGGCGAAGAGCCATCGAGCATGACCTTCATGGCGACGCCGCGCTGGATGGCGGCCTCCCGCGCATCGAGGATCGCACCCATGCCGCCCTGGGCGATGACGCCGCCGATGTCGTATTTCTTGTCGCG
>JBBQYR010000273.1:0-1989 GCA_038208565.1 Chthoniobacterales bacterium | reverse complement strand
CGCATCCACGCCCGCCGGACTCGACACATTCAAAATCGGATCGCCCTGTCCGCGCAGTCGCACGCCGGAATAGACCGTCGGCATAAACCCGCTCGAATACACCGCCGCGCCGCCGCTCAGCCCGCTGCCCGTGCTCATCACCGCAAAGGCCGGCAGATCCTGCGTCTCCGCGCCGAGCCCATAGAGCGCCCACGCCCCGAGGCTCGGCCGGCCGGGTTGCAGAAAGCCCGTCTGGAAAAAAATCTGCGCGGGCGCGTGGTTGAATTGATCGGTCGTGACCGACTTGATCACGCAAATCTCGTCCGCGATTTTCGCAAGATGCGGCAACGCCTCGCTGATCTCCAGACCGCTCTGCCCATGCCGCGCAAACTTGAACTGCGGCCCGAGCACCGCCGCATCGGGCCGGATGAAGGCGTAACGCTGATTGCCGATGACCGATGGCGGCAGTGGCTTTCCGGCCAGCTTCGCCAGCTCCGGCTTGTAATCGAAGAGATCGAGCTGGCTGGGCGCGCCGGCCATGAAGAGATGAATCACCCGCTTCGCTTTCGCCGGAAAATGCGGCGCTTTCGGCGCGAGTGGATGCACCGTCGGCGCTGCGTGTGCTCCAGATCGCAAGGCGTCGGTGAGCAATCCGGCGAGCGCGATCTTGCCGAGGCCGACGCCGCATTCGCTGAGGAAATGGCGGCGGGTGACTTGTTGGCAGTGAGTTTGGAAAGGATGCATGGCGTCAGCTCCGAGTGATGGCTTCGTCGAGATTGAAAAGGGCGCGGGCGAGCGCGGTCCACGCGGCGGCTTCGTTGGGATCGGCAGCGGCGGGGCCGGCGAGCGCTTTCGCGTCGAGTTCGCCGCGGTCGAAGCGGGCGCGTTGGGTGTGGAAGAATTTGGTCAGGCGCGTGAGTTCGTCGTCCGTCGACGGGCGGGTGAGCAGGCGGCGGAAGAGCAGGCGGACGCGCGCTTCGACTGGCTCGCCTTGCCCGGCGAGCATCACGCCGAGTGCTCGGGCGGCTTCGAGGAAGACCTGATCGTTCATCAAGGCCAGCGCTTGCAACGGAGTGTTCGAGACTTCGCGTTGCGCGATGCAGGCTTCGCCAGTCGGCGCATCGAAGTTGTTGAAGAGGGCAAACGGTGCGGTGCGTTTTTGGAAGGTGTAGAGGCTGCGGCGGTAGCGATCCTCGCCGGTGCTCGCATCCCATTTCGGTTTGCCGTAGGCGGCTTCCATCACGCCGTCGGGCTGCGGCGGGCGCACGCCGGGGCCGCCCATTTTTTCCGAAAGCAGGCCGCTGGCGCGCAGCGTGCCGTCGCGGATCATCTCGGCTTCCAGGCGGAAGCGCGGGCCGCGCGCGAGCCGCTTGTTGGCGGGGTCGCGGGCTAGCAGGTCGGGCGTGACGCGCGCGCTCTGGCGATAGGTCGCGCTCATGACGATCTGCTTGTGCAGCCGCTTCACCGACCAGCCGGGGGAAGGTTGAGAGTTGAGTGTTGAGTGTTGAGTGGCGCCGCCGGGATGCGGGCGCATGAAATCCATGGCCAGCCAGTCGAGCAGTTCGGGATGCGTGGGTTGCTCGCCTTGGAAACCGAAATCGCCCGCGGTGCGCACCAGTCCGTGGCCGAAGAATGCGGCCCATTCGCGATTCACCGCGACGCGCGCGGTCAGCGGATTTTCCGGCGAGACCAGCCAGCGGGCGAAGCCGAGCCGGTTGCGCGGCGCGTCAGCCGGGAAGGCGCCGAGCGCGGCGATGATGCCGGGCTCCACGCGCTCCTTCGGTTGCAGGAATTCGCCGCGGTTGTGCAGGAAGGTTGGCCGCGGGTTTTCCGGCGGGCGTTCGCGCAGGACCAACGTCGTCGAATGGATGAGTGGTTGGCTGAGCGCTCGGATTTCTTTCGCTGCGGCGGCGAGTTCTGGCGCGGAGAGGAGGAAGTGTTCGCGCAGTTGCTGGCGTTGCTCCGTGCTCAGGTCGGCATCGGCGACGAGCAGCAGGCGGCTGGTTTCGT
>JBBQYR010000272.1:0-2312 GCA_038208565.1 Chthoniobacterales bacterium | reverse complement strand
TGGGTCGCCGGCGACACCGAGCATCGCCTCACGCCCGCCAAACTCGCCGATGTCCTCGATCGCGCCGCCAGCGTCCTCCGCAGCGACGACCTCCCCGTGGAGATCGAATACGAAGACTTCCTCGTCTCCCAGTTTCCCGTCAGCGCAGCCGAAGCCGCCGACGGCGCCCTCGTCTTCGCGCTCGTCACCAAACACACCGACTGCCTCGCCAAGGAACTCTGCCTCCCGAATCCTGCGATCTGCACGCCCGGCAGCGGCTGCTGCTGATCTCGCGCCATGAGTAAGCCCCTCGTCCTCATCCTCTGCACCGGCAATTCCTGCCGCAGCCATCTCGCCGAAGGCCTCCTCCGCGCCGCCGCGGGCGATCTTTTCGAAGTCGCCAGCGCCGGCTCCCGGCCCGCCGGCTACGTCCATCCCCAGGCCATCGCCGTCATGCAGGAACTCGGCCTCGACATCAGCGGCCACACCTCCAAGCACATGAGCGACTTCCTCGACCGGCAGGTCACCACCGTCATCACCGTCTGCGGCCATGCCGACCAGGCCTGCCCCATGTTCCCCGGCCAGGTGAACCGCTACCACTGGGGTTTCGACGACCCCGCGCACGCCACCGGCACCGAGGAGGAAATCCTCGCCGTCTTTCGCCGCGTCCGCGACGAGATCCGGCTCGTCTTCGGCGCCTATGCCGCTGGCTACCGCGGAGCACTCGCCCACGCCTGAGGTCTTCAGCCTTCCCCATCTGCCCGCTCGAAGGCGGCGAGGATTTTGTCGAACGAACTCCGGACCTGCGCGGCGTTCCGGACGTCCACCGTGAAGCGCCCGTCCTGATTTGATCGCGAGGAGATGTGCCCGTCGGTGTAGAGGATGTTGGCAAACTTCCTCCGGTGGTAAGTCCTGGGGCGCACATTAAAGGCGTCGAGTTCCGACGGGCACAGGAACATCGTGTCCATGACCAGCGCCCGGATCGGTTCACCCTTCCGGTTGTTCCCGAGGTTCGCCAGCCGCAGGTTCGGGTCCGGCGGACTTCTCGGGTTGTCAAAGAGCTGCGTGTTCCCGCCGTGCCGGTAGTAGTAGCTGCTCTGCGCCTGCGTCTTGCCCACCTTGGCCAGTTCCGCATCGGCATCCTCGGTCTGGTCGCTGCCGGGGCAGAAAAAGACCTTCGGCGTTTTCGCGAGGTATCTATCCAGCAGGAGCCCGAGCGCTACCGGCTGCCCATCGCGCAGGGAGAGCAGGCTCGTGGGCGTGCCGGTCGCGGGGTAAAGATTCGCCGGGCTGGTGAAGGGCGGCGCTTTCGGGCCGTAGGGAATCTGCCCGTCGTTGTCGCCCGCGTAGGCCCCGATGCCCACGCCGATCTGCCGCAGGTTCGCGATGCACCCCGCCTTTTTGCCTTCGTCCCGCACTGCTTCAAACGCCGGAAAGAGCAGCGCGGCCAGGAGCGCGATGATGCCGATCACCACCAGCAGCTCGATGAGCGTGAAAGCCGCCCCCGCGCGGCGCGATCGAGCATCCATGATTTACGGCAGCAGCGTCGCGTCCACGCGGAAAAAAGCCCGGGCATTGCCCGCCAGCGGATAAAGCTGGGAAAGCTCCCCGCCCGTCCCCAGCAGCGGCGTCCCGTAGTTCGTCCACGCTCCGAGATTGTCGGAAATCTGCACCTGATACTGAGCGCCCACCAGCGACGACCACGCCACGCGCAGATTGCCCGCGACCCGCGACACCTGCACCTCCGGCGCCGCCACCGCGGTGAGCCGCACATTGTCCAAGTCCCAGTACCCGCCTTCCAAATTATTGGGATCAGTCGCCGGAAGCCGGGCGATGGTCGAGAGAAGCTGTAGGCCGATATGCCGCCCCGCCCACGGATCGCCCGCGCGCACCGTCGGGATCTTCACCGCGTAGTCCACGAAGCGCGTATTGTTCGGAAACTGCGCCTCCGTGTAGACCACCGGCGTCGCCGCGATCATCACCTTCTGGCCCGCCTCATTCCGGTAGTAGAGGCCGATCTCCATGCTCGCCCCCTCCAGCATTCCGCCGCCACTGCCGATGATCCCGACCGTGAGCTGGTAAGCCTTGCCCACTTGGAAGCGCTGATCGAACGCGCGCTCGGGCGTCGAGGTATAATCCTGAAACACCCCCATCTCCGGCACCACGAACAGCCAGATCGCCTGATTGCCGTGGATGTTATCGATGTGGTCCGGGCTCGACGGCGCGGTGTTGAGAAACGTCCCCGCGAGCTGGTTCCAATCGAAACCGCCCACCGCGTTATACCACGCCGGCGGCGGCGTCTTTAGCCACGAGTTGATCGCGATCGTCACAAA
>JBBQYR010000271.1:0-2354 GCA_038208565.1 Chthoniobacterales bacterium | reverse complement strand
GCAGCCAGCCATGCACCTTCCCGCACCGCCTCCGGGGTGCCTCCGGTTTCTCTCAATATCCCCGGGTTTCACCCGGGGCTAATTTCCTTTCAGCCCTCCGGGCTGCGGGAGCGTCTGATTGTTTCCTGAAGTTGGTATGAGATGTCTGCCGTTGTTAGGCGTCGAGTTTGGTCCAGGCTGTGTTGGCTTTGCTGGATTTTACGACGGCTTCGATGAAGGCCATGCCGCGGACGCCGTCTTCGATCTTCGGGTAGTCGAGTGCGGGGTCGTTCTTCGCGAGCTTCTTCTTTTCGAGGCGGGCGCGAACGGCGCCAGCGAAGTTCTTATAGATGTTCGCGAAGGCTTCGAGGTAGCCCTCGGGGTGCGAGGGCGGCGTGCGGCCAGCGGCGAGGGCGGCGGGCGTGAGGTATCCGTTGGCGGTGCGATAGACCTGCATCGGCTGGTCGAGCCACTTTACGAGCAAGGTGTTGGGCTCGTTTTGGTGCCACTCGAGGCCGCCTTTTTCGCCGTAAACGCGGATGTTGAGATTGTTCTCTTCGCCGACGCTGATCTGCGATGAATGCAACACGCCTTTCGCGCCGCTTTTGAAGCGGAGCAGGACGTTGCCGTCGTCATCGAGCTTGCGACCTTTGACGAAGGCGGTGAGGTCGGCGGCGAGTTCGCTGATCTGCAGGCCGGTGATGTATTCCGCGAGATTTTCGGCGTGCGTGCCGATGTCGCCGATGCAACCCGCGGCGCCGCTCTTCTTCGGGTCGGTGCGCCAAGCGGCCTGCTTTTGGCCGGAGGCTTCGAGGCGCGTGGCCAGCCAGCCTTGCGGATACTCCACGACGACTTTGCGGATTTTGCCGAGCTGGCCAGCGGCAACCATGTCGCGCGCCTGCTTCACGAGCGGGTAGCCGGTGTAGTTGTGCGTGAGGCCGTAGAGGAGCCCGGTCTTTTTGACGAGCGCCTGGAGAGCTTTGGCTTCCTTGAGGTCGAAGGTCGCGGGCTTGTCACTGAGGACGTGAAAGCCGGCTTCGAGCGCGGCTTTGGCGGCGGGAAAGTGAACGTGATTCGGCGTGACGATGGCGACGAAATCGATGCGCTGGTCGGCGGGCAGCGCGGCTTCCTTTTTGACGAGTTCGTCGAAGCTGCCATAGACGCGCGCGGGATCGAGAAAGAGGTCCTGCCCGGAAGCCTTGGATTTCTCAGCATCGGAAGAGAAGGCGCCCGCGGTGAGTTCGATCTGACCGTCGATATTGGCGGCGATGCGATGGACGGCGCCGATGAAGGCTCCGCGTCCGCCGCCGATCATGCCGTAACGAATTTTTCTGCTCATGGAAGTGGGTGGGATGGGGTGAAGGGTGGGCTGGAGATGTAGGAAGAAAGCCGCGCGGCGGGCAAGGGGATTTACGCCGGGGTGATGAAGAGGATGCCGAAAGCAGCTGCGAGGTCGGGTTCGGCGTAGCGGGCGAAGTGCGGGTGGATGCGGTCGCGGACTTTGGAGAATTCGTCGGCGAGCGGTGAGGCGCGGAGGACTTCAACGCGCAGGCCGGCGCGCTCGAAGGCATCGATATGATCGCGGATGCGCCAGCGGGGAAGGTCGCCGGGATTCAGCCAGCGCTGCCAGGTGTCCTCGGACCAGAGGAGATGGTGATAGGGGAAGCGGAAGAAGTGATCGCGGTAATCGACGAGGTGGAGCATGGCGCCGCTGGGCGCGAGGATGCGGCGCAGGTCGTTGGCGAGCGTCGTCATGTCGCCGACGTGTTCGAGGACGGAGTTGGAGAGGATGAGGTCGAGGCTGGCGTCGGGGACGGACGCGAGGTCGGTGAGGCGCTGGACTTTAGCCGCGATGCTGGTCGCGGGTTGCTGGTGGCGCGTGGCGCATTCGGCGAGGAGCGCAGCGTCGGTCGGCGAATCAAGCGGGACAAAGGGTTCGAAGGCGATGGCGGCGGTGGCTCCGCGGGCGGCGACCTCGTAGGCGGAGCTGTTGGTCGCACCGATGCCGACTTCGAGGATGCGGCGGTCGTGTGGCCAGTCGACGCCGAGTTTGGGCGTGAGGTGCTGGTCGTACAGGCTGACGACGCGGGCGCAGGATTGCGTGCCGGCATTTGACCGGAAACCGGGGAGCAGCGTGCTGATGGCGCGCGGGATGGCGGTGGGGAAACACGCCCGGCGGAGGAGCCGCGGGACGAGATACGCGAGGTCAGCGAAGCGGAGGCGCGGCATCGCCTTAAGCCGCGAAGGCGTCGAGGAACGCGCACTCGACGGCGAGGTCTTCGCGCACGCCGGTCTTGCCGAGGTGCTCGCGGAGTTTTTCCAACGCGGCGGTTTTGCGGAGGAGCGCGGTGGTGGAATAACGTGCGGCGAGCGCG
>JBBQYR010000270.1:0-2436 GCA_038208565.1 Chthoniobacterales bacterium | reverse complement strand
GCGATGGAGTTTCTCGATCGCCGCGGCCAGCGCGTCGGGATCGTTCGGCGGGATGATCAAACCGTTCACGCCATCGAGCACGACGTCTCCGGACTCGCGCGTGGTGATCTGCGGCAGCCCGCACGCCGCCGCTTCATACGTGCACTTCGCGCTGCCCTCGCACTCGCTGGGGAGAATGTGCACCGCCGCCGCGCGATAACAGTCTTCGACCTTCGCGACAAAGCCCGGGAGCTGAATATCCGGCCCGCCAAACCGTTCGAGGTGTGGCCGCATTTCGTCATGCAGCGTGCCGACGAGGACCAGTTCGGCGTCCTGGAGATTGAGCCGCCGCCACGCTGCGAGCAGGTGATGCACGCCCTTCCGCTCGATGAGCGCGCCGACAAACACCGCGCGGAATTTCTCCGGCGGCTTTTCCGCGGGCGTGAAGCGCGCGACATCCACCCCGCGCTGATGCCGGAAGAGTTTTTTCGGCGCGATCCCGTTGCTCAGGAAAGTCTCCTCCGCCCTTTGCGAAAGCACGA
Source organism: Chthoniobacterales bacterium (assembly GCA_038208565.1). Taxonomy (GTDB): domain Bacteria; phylum Verrucomicrobiota; class Verrucomicrobiia; order Chthoniobacterales; family Chthoniobacteraceae; genus Chthoniobacter. The sequence continues at coordinate 1,915 of JBBQYR010000270.1, read as the reverse complement.
GAATGAGGTCGGCGAGATCGTATTCCTCCAGCATCTGCTGCCGCGTGATCAGCAGCCGATGCTTCCAGCCCGCCCAGCCGGTCAGCGCCGCGCGCTCGCGTTCGCTTTTGGTCAGGCGCGCGGGTTTGACGTGGTCCTTGTTGCGATGCCAGGTCGGGATTTCGATCACACTCGGCACGCCGCGCTCGCGGGCCATCCGCAGCGTCCGCACGGATTCGCCCGACCAGCCGTGAAAAAGATCGTAGCCGCCCCGCGCCAGTTCCCGCGCCGCCGCGCGGTCGAGCGCATGTTTCTTCGCCCCGTAATAAAACTCGCTCCCGAGTCCCGAGAGCAGCCGCACCGAATTCCAGCGCAGCGACGCGATCTTCTCCGCCGGGATTTCCTGCTGCCGATTGTCGAACGCCAGCGCCCGCCCGAGCACCCCCGCACGCTCCGCCGCGCGCAACGATTCGAGCGCCACCGCATCGAGCCCGCTGCCGCCGATCCGGGCGGAAGTGGCGTAGAGCAGGTTGGCATTTAGCATTTCAGAATTCGCATTTTACATTCACAACCCTCCCCGGCGGCGGCCCGGGAGTTTCGCGGAAAAGCTGCAGCACTAATTGCTAAATCCTAAATGCTAAATCCTAAATGAAGCTCGGCCTCGTTCGGCGCGGCTACTCGGCGACCGGTGGCGCGGAGGCATATCTGCTGCGGCTCGCCGCGGAACTGGCCCGGCGCGGGCACGAGTTGGTGCTCTTTTCCGATGTCGCCTGGCCGGACAGCGCCCTCGCCCCGCACGGGCTGACGCTGACTCGCTCGGTGATCGCCGCCCCGAGCCCGCGCCTTTTCGCCGACGGCCTCGAACACGCCCGCGCCCACCACGCGCTCGATCTGCTCTTCAGTCTGGAGCGCGTCCAGGCATGCGATCTCTACCGCGCGGGCGACGGCGTCCACGCGGCGTGGCTGGAGCGGCGCGCCCGCTTCGAACCCGCCTGGCAGCCCTTTTTTCGGCGGCTCAATCCCAAACATCGCCAACTCCTTACGCTCGAACGCCAGCTCTACACCGGCGGCGCGCGGCGGATCATCGCCAATTCGCAAATGGTGAAACGCGAGGTCACCGCGCATTTCGGCACGCCCGCCGAGCAGATCGAAGTCATCTACAACGGCCTGCCGGCGCCCACCATTTCCGCCGACGCGCGCCGCGAAGTCCGCGCCGAACTCGCGCTCGCAGAATCCGATTACGTGGCGATCTTCGTCGGCTCCGGCTGGGAGCGGAAGGGCCTGCGTTTTGCCGTGGAAGCCGTGCGTCGGACCCCGGGCCTGACCTTGCTCGTGGCCGGACGGGGCAAACTGCGCGGGGTGCGGCCCCATGAGCGCGTCCGCCTGCTCGGCCCGCGCAGTGATGTGCCGCGCCTGCTCGCCGCCGCGGATATTTTCGTCCTGCCGACGCTTTACGATCCATTTTCCAACGCCTCGCTCGAAGCGCTCGCCGCCGGGCTTCCCGTCATCACGACGGCGGCGAACGGCTTTGCGGAAATCATCACGCCGGGCGTCGAGGGCGAAGTCGTGCCGCAACCCCACGACGTTCCCGCCCTCGTCGCCGCGCTCGAAGGCTGGCGCGACCCCGCCCGCCGGGCCGAGATGCGTCCGCGACTCGCGGCGCTGGGCGCGCGCTTCAGCATCGAGGAGAATGTGCGGCAGACGCTGGCCGTGATCGAAGCAAAGCCAGCGTAGGCTGGGTTCTTCCCGCCTACTTTGCCGCGTCTTCCCCCGCACCGGAGTCTCCCGGCGCGAAGTGCCGCAGCGGCGCGACGAGGTTCCCCGGCAGCGGCCAGGCCCGCTCCTGAATGCGCGGCGCGAGCGGGCGCGAATTCGCATAACCCGCCGTCATCATCTCCATCTTCGCATCCAGGTTATCCACGTAATGCAGCGCCCA
>JBBQYR010000269.1:0-2504 GCA_038208565.1 Chthoniobacterales bacterium | reverse complement strand
CTTTCGTCCGCTCGCGGAAGAGCCAGCGGTGGCGGCGATGAATGATTTTTACCACAAGGCCTACGGCATGATTTCCGAGCCGGTGGCGCGGGAGGCGTTCAATCTCGATGCCGAGCCAATGAAGTTACGCGAGGCTTATGGCTTGAACACGGCCGGTCAGACGCTGCTGCTGGCGCGGCGACTGGCGCAGTCCGGCGTGCGCTTCATCACGGCGAGCTATGGGTCGTGGGATCATCATCAAAATCTGCGCAAGGGGGTCATGGACCAACTGCCCGCATTCGACCAAGCCTACGCGGCGCTCATCGCAGACCTGGATTCGCTTGGCTTGCTCGATGAAGTGCTGGTGGTGGTTTCGACCGACTTTGGCCGCACGCCGAAGATGAACTCGAACGGCGGGCGCGACCACTGGACAAAATGTTTCAGCGTCGCGATGGCCGGTGCCGGATTGAAGCGCGGCTTGGTGCATGGCGTTTCCGATGCCACGGGCGCGGAGCCGCTGGAAGGCGCGGTGTCGGCGGAGGACTATGGCGCGACGATTTTCCAGCTCATGGGGATCTCGCTGGAAAAGAGGCTGATGGCGCAGGGCACTCGGCCCATCGCCATCACGGCAGGAAAACCGGTGCAGGCCATCCTGGCTTAACTTGATTCGCGGAAGCCTATGCGGTGTGTCTTGCTTTCTCTTTTGTTGTGCGTTGCGCCCTTGGCTCGGGCTGCTTCGCCGGTGCTGTTTGCCATCGAGCCGCCGTGTGGTCAGCGCGGCACGACGCAGCAGGTGGTGCTGCGTGGCGCTTACATTGAGGACATTGAGGCCGTGCTGGCGCATGAGCCGGGAGTAAAAATCACGCTGCTCGGTGAGGCGCTGCCGCTCGCTTCCGGCGACAAGCGACTGCGCGAGGTGAAGGCGAGCATTGAGATTCCCGCCGATCAACCGCCGGGCAATGTGCATCTGCGAATCCGCACGCGCACCGGCATCTCGAGTCCGCGCCAGTTCCATGTGAATCGCCTGCCCATCATCGAAGAAGTGCCTGAACAAACAGCCTCGCGGGACAAGGCGCAGCTCGTGCCGATGGAGCACACCGTCTGGGGGCATCTCCTGCGCTATGAGACGGATTGGTTCCGCATCGCGCTGCGCAAAGGGCAGCGGTGTAGCTTGGAGATGCTGGGCCTGCGCATCTCGCCGACGATCATTGATGGCGTGCTGCGCGTCTTCACGCCGGATGGCAAGCTCTTCAAGGAAGCCGACACCTCGGCGCTGTATTACCACGATCCCGTGTGCTCGTTCATCGCTCCGGTGGAGGGCGAGTATCGCGTCTCGCTGCACGATCCACGTCACGGCGTGGAGCAAAACGATGCTCGCTACGGCTTCGGCTCGGATTGCCTGTATGTGATTCACGTGGGCGACTACCCGCAGCCCGATGCGGTGTGGCCGCTGGGTGGAAAGTTGGGTGAGACGCGGGACTTCACCTTCACCGGCGCGGTCGGCGGTGCGTTCCAACAGCGCGTGACCTTACCGCAGCGCGAGACCTTCCGCCGGGGGCCGGTGAATGCGCTGGAGGGTGGATGGCCGTTTCAGATTCCCGACGCGGTGTATCCGGTGCAAGACGGCATTGTGGGCATGGGCCCGGTGTTTGTCATGGCCTCGCCGCAGCCATCGGTGATGGAGCAACGGGAGAAGCACGACAGTCGCGAGAACGCGCAGGCCTTGCCGCAGCCGCCGTTCGTTGTCGAGGGCATCATCAGCAAGCCGGGTGAGGTGGACTGGTATTCCTTTGCGGCAAAGAAAGGCGACCTCTTCGAGGTAAGCGTTTTCGCTCGTCGCCTGCGCTCGAAGCTCGACCCCGTGCTCACCAGCATCAGCGGCAAGGAGACCAAGAACGACGACATCGCGAACTTTCAGGTGGACTCGCGGCTCACAGTGAAAATGGATGACGAGCGCTGCCTGCTGAGCGTGGCGGACAGCCGTGGCGAAGGCGGCGCGGACTTCGCCTATCGCCTCGTGGTGGAGAAGCCGCAGGCGCGTGGCGTGCTCACCACCGAGCCCCTCGAAAAGCAGACCTTGATTCCGCGCTTTAAGGCAGGCCAGCAGATGGCCGTGCCACGCGGCGGACGTTGCCTCTTATTGCTGCGCAAGCTGGAACTCGGCCCGCCGCTGCCGCCGTTTCGCGTCGAGGTCAGCGGCTTGCCCAAAGGCGTGCAGGCAGAAATCGCCGAAGCGCTGCCGGGTCAGACTTATCATCCGATCGTCCTGACCTCGACGGCCGATGCACCGCTGGATGCCACCTTCGCCACACCGCGCGGCATTGCCGCGAATGGAGGACCGCCCATCGAGTTTCAGCAGGACCTCGGCCTCATCAATGGCCACCCCGCGCAGAGCCACTGGCACACGCCCACCTTTGAACAAGTCGCCGTCGCCACCGTCGAGCGGCTGCCTTTCAGCGTCACCATGAGCCTCGCGGATAAAGTGCCGCAAGGTGGCAAAGCCAAGCTGCTCGTAAAAGTGCAGC
>JBBQYR010000268.1:0-2682 GCA_038208565.1 Chthoniobacterales bacterium | reverse complement strand
GGACGTCAATCGAGCGATCGAACACATCATAGTGCCGGTCGCGAATGTCCTCGATGAGCGCCTCGCGGCTGCGCACGCGGCCGCGCGCACGGGCGAGCGCGAGAAGCAAATCGTACTCGACCGGCGTGAGCACCAGCGCCTCGTCGCCGACGACCGCGGTGCGCGCACCGGTATTGATGCGGATTTTGCCAACGACGACCTCCGCTTCCAATTCGCCCGGCTTCGTGCCTCCGCGTGCGCGGCGCGTCACGGCGCGCAGCCGCGCGAGCAGCTCGCGAGTGGAAAATGTTTTCGGCAGATAGTCGTCCGCGCCGATTTCCAGGCCGACAATCCGATCCGCCTCGTCGCCGCGTGCCGTGAGCATGAGGACTGGCACGTCGCTCTTGTGCCGGATCGCCTTCAGCACCTCGAAGCCGTCCATGCCCGGAAGCATCAGATCCAGGATGACCGCGTGCCACTGCTCGGCGATCGCCTTTTCCACACCCTCCGGCCCGGTATGCACCGCGGCGACCGTGTAGCCGAGCGGCGAAAGGTAGTCGCCGATGAGACGGCAGAGCTTGCGATCGTCATCAATGACAAGGAGGCGCGGGCGCTCGTTTGCGGGAGCGGAGTTCATGGCGAGTGGGCGGAGGTTAGCGGGATTCGGGACTGAGGGGATGAGTTTTACACCCTCTTAACACTTTTCCACACCCACCCGAAGAACTTCTCTCCCCCCTGCCCTCTCCCGGCTCAGTTCGCCGCGAGACGCCTGCTGTGCAATTGCTGGTCCGCACAGGCTTCCGCAATGGCGTGGCGAATCGGCGCGTTCACCACGTCAATCTTCGTTCCCACCTGCACCGCGTCGAACAGCCGCACAACATCCCGCGAACGCATCCGGATGCAGCCGTAGCTCGCCGGGCGGCCAATCAACCGCTCCACCGGCGTGCCATGAATGTAGATGCCGCGCCCGTAGGCCCGCGCATTGCCCGACTCCAAGCCACGCAGCCACAGGATCCGCGTGACAATCGGATCGCGGCCCGGCGCATTTGTGCGCAGGATTTCGCCGGTCCTCACGCGGGATTTGAAGACAGCGCCAAGCGGTGCGTGGGCTCCGATCTTGGATGCCACTTCCATCGTGCCGAGCGGCGTCGCGTAGCTGCCCGAGCGGTCGCCGATGCCGAACTTCGAGGTGGACACGCGAAACCGGACGACGGTCTCGCCATCCTCGACGAGCGCGAGCGTTTGATCCGGCACGCTCACGACGATCAAAGTATCCGCGGACGCCCGGAAGGCGCCACCGGTGAGCGCGAAGAGACAGGAGCCAAGGACAAGGTGAAGGAAGGTTTTCATGGGCAACTTTGAGAAAGCGCCGCTCGTGCCCGTGCATGCCCGGACGACTACCGATTCTGCGGGCGGAAAACTACCGATGCTCCGGGCGAAACTCCTCGACCAAACCCCGCGTGCCCGGCGCCTACTTCCCGAGCGCCTTCGCCGCCGCTTCCTGAAATGCGCGGCGCACATCGCTCGCGTCGCTGTTCGGGAAATTCGCGCGCTGCACCATCAGCACATACGCGACTCCGCGCACCGGGTCGCACCACGCCTGCGTGACCCACGCGCCGCCGTGGCCAAACGTGCCGGACGAGAGCATCGCCGCCACGCCCTCGTGCGGCGTGCGGAGGATGCTCGTGCCGATGCCCCAGCCGTAATTCTTCCCGTGCTGGCCGAAGGTGTCGTTCTGGAAAAACCCCACCGGCAGATCGCCGGTCTGCGGAGTCATGAGGTATTTCATCGCGTCGGCGCTGAGGTAGCGGTGGCCGTCGAGCGTGCCGCCCGCGAGGAGCATCTGGCAGAAGCGCGCATAATTCGGCCCGGTCGAGTAGAGCCCGCCGTTTCCCTGCGGCGGGCGGTTGCGCGTGCCCTCGTAGAGGCTGTACGGCGGAGCGGGCGTGAGCGTGCCGCTGACCTTGTCCTTCGCATAGCCGGTCGCGAGCCGCGCACGCTGCGCGTCGGTCGGGTAAAAGGTCGTGTCCTTCATCCCCAGCGGATCGAAGAGGCGCTCTTGCAGAAAGCGGTCGAACGTCTTCCCGCTCACCACCTCGACGATGCGCGCCGTGGCGTTGATTCCGCTCTGCGTGTATTGCCACTTCGCACCCGGCTCATACTTCATCGGCGCGGCCAGCCAGATCGGGACGAGGTCCGCGAGCGTCCCCGCCTTCTGCGCTGCGGGACCGCCCGCCTCGCCGAGGCCGGAGGTGTGCGTCATGAGCTGTTTGATCGTGAGATTCGCCGGCTTGCCCGACGGCGTCTTCAGGTTCGCAAACTCCGGCAGATACTTCGCCACAGGGTCCGCGACATTCAGCTTCCCCTCGTCCTGCAATATGAGCACCGCCGTGCCGGTGATTGGCTTCGTCATCGAGGCGATCCAGAAAAGCGCGTCCGGCGTCATCGGCCGCTTCGTCGCCACGTCCGCGAAGCCCGTGCTCTCCAAGTGCAGCACCTTGTCCTTCGCCACCACCATCGTGACAGCGCCTGCGATTTCGTTCTTCGCCACCATCTCCTGCATCGCCGCGCCGATGCCCGGCAGGATCGGATCGGCGGCGAAAGCGGGGCGCGTGAGACAAAGGATGACGGAAAGCGCGAGGCAGAACGGGAGGCGGGAGAGTTTCATGGTGCGAATCCATCCTGCGGTGACACTCCCCGCCT
>JBBQYR010000267.1:0-2961 GCA_038208565.1 Chthoniobacterales bacterium | reverse complement strand
GCCGATTTGTGGAGAAAATATTTCGCCGTTCGCGAATGCGCAGCCCGCGATTAGTTGTCCGAGGCGCCGTTCGAGGCGTCACCATTTGACGCAGTGCCACCCACATCGGGTCGCGGGAAGCCCGCCAATTTGGCGCGGATGATTTCCGCGCGCAGCGAGTCGCGCTCCTCCGCCGCGAGCTTTTGCTGCGTGCCCTTTTGCAAATGCGCAGGCTGGGTTTCCATAAACAGCTCGTCCACCGGCTGGCGATATTCCTCCGGGAAAAAGCCCAGGTCGATGCCGAGCTTCATGAAGGAGAGCAGGTTGAGCGCTTCCTTCGAGTTCATGGAATAGGCGTGGCGCAGGATGCCGTAGCCACGGCCGATGTGATCGAGCAGCGTGTTCGGTTTTTTCTGCAGAAGCATCTGCCGGGCGTTCTGCTCGTGCTCGATGATGTTCTCGATGACCTTGTGCAGCCGCGCGATGATGTCCTCCTCCTTCTCGCCGAGCGTGGTCTGATTTGAGACTTGGAAAAGATTGCCGAGCGCTTCGGTCCCTTCGCCGTAAAGGCCGCGCACCGCGAGGCCGATTTTGTTCACGGCCTGGATGACCTGGTTGATCTGCTCGCTCATGACGAGCGCGGGCAGATGCACCATGGCCGAAGCGCGCATGCCGGTGCCGACATTCGTCGGGCACGCGGTGAGGTAGCCGAGCTGCGCATGAAAGGCGAAGTCCACCTTGTCCTCGAGCGCGGAATCCACCTTATCGATCATCTTGAAGACGCTCTTGAGCTGCAGCCCGGCGCGGATCGCCTGCATCCGCAGATGATCCTCTTCATTGATCATGATCGAAAGCGTCTGGCGGCGATTCATCACGACCGCCGAGCCGACGCCCTTCGCGGCGTGTTCGCGGGAAATGAGATGCCGCTCGACGAGGACCTGCTTTTCCAGCGCGGAGAGATCTTGCGAATAGACGGAGAACGCGTCGTTCATCTCCGGCAGCGCTTCGACCTGCGGCTTGATCGCATCGAGGATCTGCAGGCGTTCGTGTTTTTTCGCCCAACCGGGGAAGGCGAAAGCGCGAAGATTGCGGGCGAGCCGCACGCGGCTGCTCACCACGATCTGGTTGTGCGGCCCTTCGTTGCGCATCCACTCGCCGGTGCTGTTGAGAATGTTGTGAATGGCCATGGCTCAGTCGGCGTCGAGGTGCCGGATACGGTCGCGGATGGTCGCGGCGGATTCGTAGTCCTCACCGGACACCGCCTTGCGCAGGTCGCGCTGGAGCGTCTTCATCGCGGACTCGCGTTCGAGCGTCTTGGCCATGCGCGCCGGCACTTTGCCGATGTGCTCGGTGCCTTTGTGCATGCCCTTGAGCAGCGCAGCGAGGCCGTCGGCGAAAGTGGTGTAACACGTCGCGCAGCCCAGGCGCCCGGTCTTCTTGAAATCCGCCTGGCTGAAGCCGCACGACGGGCACTTCTGCACGCTGCCGCCGCGCTCCATCTCCTGCGCCGCACCGAGGCCGAGCAGCAGATCCGCGAGCGCGAAACCCGTCGGATCAGTCACGCCCTTTTCCTTCGAGCACGCCTCGCACAGGTTCACCTTTTGCATCTTGCCATCGACGATCTGCGTCAGAAAGACGGTGGCTTGGTTGGTTTTGCAGACGTCGCAATGCATGGAGGAAAACGAAAAGCGTTACGTGTAAATCGGCGTGCCGGTGCTCTGCGTCAACTCACGGAATCGCGCGATGATCCGATTCGTGATCGTGCCGGGTTTGCCGTCGCCGATCACGCGGTTGTCGAGCTTCACCGCCGCGATCACTTCCGCCGCGGTGCCGGTCAGGAAAAACTCGTCAGCCGTGTAAAGGTCGTAGCGCGTGAGCGGCTGGATGTTCACCTTCAGCCCGAGCTCCGCGGCGATATCGAGCACGGCCTGCCAGGTGATGCCACGCAGCGAACCGGCGTAGATCGGCGGCGTGTAGATTTCCCCGCGCTTGATGATGAAGACGTTGTCGCCGGTGCATTCGGCCACGTAGCCCTCTTCGTTCAGCATCAAGCCCTCATCAGCGTTCGCGAGGTTCGCCTCGATCTTGGCCATGATGTTGTTCAGGTAATTCAGCGACTTCACCGCCGGGCTCAGCGCCGCCGGCGCGACGCGGCGCGTGGCCACCGTCACCACCGTCATCCCGCGCTCGTAAGCCTCCGGCGGGTAAAGCTGGATCGTCGCGGCGATGATGATCACCGACGCCTTCGGGCAACGGTCCGGGCTCAGGCCGAGGTTGCCCTTGCCACGCGTCACCACGAGCCGGATGTAGCCGTCGCGCAGTCCATTTTGGCGGATCGTCTCGAGCAGCGCCGCTTCCATTTCCGCCTTGGTCATCGGGATGGTGAGCATGAGCGCACGCGCCGAATCCCAGAGCCGGTCGAGGTGCTCGTCGAGCTTGAAGACGCGGCTGTTGTAAAAGCGGATGCCCTCGAAGATACCGTCGCCGTAGAGCAGGCCGTGATCGAAGACGGACACCTTCGCTTCGGATTCGGGATAGAGTTGGCCGTCGATGTAGATCTGAAGTTCCATGGAAAAGGGGCGCAACGTGACAGCGTTGCCAGATGAATTCAAGCAGCCAGCAGACCGGCGTGAAAATCCCTGCTCATCTCTGGCGCAGATTCTCTTGAGAAACCGTCGAGCCACCGACCGGCACGAAAAAAACACGCGCCGTCCGCCGCACCTGTCCGTGGCCGATTCCGCCTCCGTGGCTTTCGTAAGGCCCCTTTTTCACCCGCCCCCAGCCCCTTCCTCCCCGCCTCCGCGGTTGCTGGTCGCCTCCGCGACCACCCTGCGGGCGGTTTTCAGCCGGCTTTGTCGCCATGTTTCCGCCTCGACCTGCCTGCGGCAGTCTCGCTCCGCTCGAATCCGCGGTTCACCAATCCCACCTCACCGCCGCAGCGCGAGGATCAGCTCCCCGCTCCCCGCCGCCTACGGCGCCACG
>JBBQYR010000266.1:0-3139 GCA_038208565.1 Chthoniobacterales bacterium | reverse complement strand
GATCATCACCAAGGCTGAGGACATCAGCCTCTACGGGCGCGTCCGCGCGGTCATCGATCCCAGCGGCTTGAAGCTCGCGCCCGATGCCGCGACTCGCGGCACGTGGGAATTTCCCCTCCAGTCGCCGCCGCTCCTCGCCATCGTCACCTACGAAATCCTCGGCGCCGATCCCACCGCGCCGCTCGAGGTCATCGTCAATGACCGCCCGCTCGGCGCGTCCGCGATCCACTGGCCCGACCTCGCCGATCCCGGCTTCCTCGGCCTCGCGCGTCCGCTGGAGAGAGACCTGCGCTTCCGCTACACCGGCTGGCTGCGCGCGCAGAAGATCATCCCCGGCTCCGCCCTGCGCGCCGGCGCCAATACCCTCAGCGTCCAGCTTCATCCCGACTCCGGCGCCGTCGCCATCCGCGCCGTCGAGATCCAGCTCAAATACAATTGGAAGAACCTCGACTACACCCTCGCTCCCGCCACGCCATGAACCGCACCCTTTCGCGCCGCTCCGCCTTCACCCTGCTCGAGATCATGCTCGTCGTGCTCATCATCGGCCTGCTCATCGGCATGGCCCTGCGCTTCACCGGCGGCAAGCTCGACGAAGCGCGCCGCGTGAAAGTCGCCGGCGATCTCCAGCAGATGAAAACCAACCTGCTCATGTATCAGGCCCAAAACGGCTTCTACCCGAGCAGCGCGCAGGGCTTGAAGGCGCTCGTCAGCAAACCCGAGTCCGAGCCGCGCCCGCGCAACTGGCGGCAGCTCGACAGCGAAGTGCCGCGCGACCCGTGGGATCTCGAATACGTTTACGTCCAGCCCGGCAAACACAACCCCAAGGACTACGACATCTTCTCCGCCGGCCCCGACCGCAATCCCGACACCGAGGAAGACAACATCGGCAACTGGGACGCCACGGCCGGGAAGTAGGCCCCGCCCGCCCGCCGCGCCACACGCCAGTTGCCGCGCCCGCCGCACTCTGCTAGATGCTCGCGGCATGTCGGCCCCAGTAGAGGAAAAGCAACCTGCCCCCGAGGACCCGCGCGAACCCGCGGTCGCCGCCTTCCTCGCGCGCTGGTCTGCCGCCGGCGCCTCCGAGCGGGCCAATGCCCAGCTCTTCCTCACCGAGCTCACCGATCTCCTCGGCGTCCCGCGCCCCGGCAATGACCACGCCGCCGGTCTCGTCCATGCGCAAACTGTGCGGAACTGCTTCTCTCGGCATTTGAACCGCCATACTGTCTGCTTGTCAGACCAGCCACGTCACCTTACCGCACCGAATTACTCCCTCTCGTGACTACCGATTTTCTTGAACTCCGCCTTGTTGGCGACCGCTTCGAAGCGCACACCGTTCCGTTTGAAGTGCTACGCGACTTCGTTGGATTGGAGGATCTGCTCGTCGAACTAGCTCGTCGGATTCATCTAAAGGGCCACCCGGAACGGCAACGCGCAGCACGTGGCCTGCGGGAGCATTTTCAAATCGGACTTGCCCAAGTCACCCCAGGTTCTGCGAGGCTGAAAATTGTTCGCCTCAGGCCGGACGAATTGGCGCTTGCCGACGTATTCGACCAAGCGAAAAGTGTGGCATTGGCGGCAATGTGTGCGGTTTTCTTGAACCAGCCGACGCCGCCTGATTTTCCAACCGATCTATTTCCCTTGTTTGAGCGTTTTGGGAAGAGCCTTAAGGCAGACGAGGGTGTTGAGTTCCCTGCCGAAGATGCCCGGCCAGCTTTTACCTATGATCAAAAGCTGCGCAGACATCTCATACTTCGGAGCGGAAAGAAGTCATACACCGAACCCGTCGAGATTCGGGGTGGCATCATTGAGATCAACGATCAGGCTGCGACTTTCACTCTGCGCGAGCCGGACGGCAAGACACACAAGTCGATTTCATACGAAGCTCATTGGCGAGATAAAGTGATCAAAGCGATGAAGGAGCGCGCCTTCACACGGGTTCTGCTCCAAGCCACTGGCGTTTACGATGGATCAGAACAACTAACGCGCATTCAAGAACCGACGTCGCTAGACCTCTTGGAGTCCAATGATGTGAATATGCGCATCGACGAGCTGCTCGTGTTGGAGGACGGTTGGTGGGGTGGTGTCGGTTCCGCTCTAAGCCGGGACGGCCTTGAGTGGTTGCGCAAACAGTTCACAGATCACTGGCCAGATGAGGTTCCCATCCCATTCCTTTACCCGACACCGGAAGGCGGAATCCGCACAGAATGGTCATCGATCGAGTGGGAAATTAGCGCCGAGATCGACATCGCCATCAAACAAGCAGAGTTTGTTTCGATACCGTTGGTCGAAGGGGAGATTGACGAGGCTGTAATCAGTCTTGCCACCCCCGCCGACTGGAAGACGGCCGCTCAATGGGTTGCTAAGTTTGCCCCAATGAACCCGGAGGCTGTGGGAGGTATTACTTGAATCCAGGGCTTCTCCTTCATCGCCAAATTCCCTCTGCGTGGGTTCAGGGAGATCGCGTCTCGAGCCAGTCCTTCAAGCCATACCCCAAGGACGATAACCGGGTTTCTGTATATCGCGACGACCTGATGAGTGCGGAAGAAGCTTGGCAGCACTACGTGAAAGAATTGGACCTTAGTTCGGTCGGGGTTGTTGCCGTGAATGTGGATGAGTGCCAGAACGAAAACCTGACGGTCGACCCTGATGGCTTACCATTTCCGGCGCACGCATCCATCGTTTTCCCGCCAGTAATATCGAAGAATCATATTGAAAAGACCGCGGGGCGCTTAGCCGTCAAAGCGCGCGCTCGTGGTTGGCAATACGGACCAGTCGCAACCTCGATCTGATCGTCCGCCGCGAGGAACTGGACGCGCACCGCAAGCGGGTGCAGGCGCAGCACCCCGGCCTTTCGCTGACCGCGATGTACAACGTGCTGGAGAAGCTGCGGCGTGGAGGGCATCGCGCCGTCGATGCCGTGGGCCGAGGTACCGCCGGCGCGGTGCCCTCCAGCCTCACGCTCAAGGAACAAACCACCCACGACGCCGGCCTCGTCTCCCTGCTCACCTATCCCGGCGCCCGGCCCGCGGCGTGGCCCGCCGCCGACTACCTCATCGGCAATCCCCCCTTCCTCGGCAAAGGCAAGCTGCGCGAAGACCTCGGCGACGGCTACACCGAGGCCCTGCGCGCCGCCTACCCG
>JBBQYR010000265.1:0-3253 GCA_038208565.1 Chthoniobacterales bacterium | reverse complement strand
GCTCTCGCCGGTGCGACTGATCGCGCGGCACTTCAGCTCGAAGGCACCGGGCGTGCCGAAAACGACGCTCCGCGTCCATGGGCGGAACGAATAACGCCCGAGGTCATCGCCCAGACTGGCGGTTCCCCAAGAGTTCCCGCCATCGCTGCTCAGGAGCACCTCGCGGATGCCCGAGCCGCCATCGAAGGCGATGCCGCGGACGTCCAGTGGCTGGCCTGCCTTGAGCGTCGCGCCATCGGCGAGGCTGGTGATGAAGGAGCGGATATTGAAGCGCTGGATGGGCTCGGTCTTCGCCGGTGTGGTGCCGGGCGGGATGGCCGCGCCGGGCGTGCACGGGATGCGATACGCGGTGGCCATCCAGAAGTTTTCGAGGGTATCGGGAATGATCGTGATGTCGCTGAGGTGCTTCACCCAGTAGGTGCCGTAGCAGCCCGGCACGACGAGGCGGAGCGGGAAGCCGTTGAGCATGGGCAGCGGCTCGCCGTTCATCTCGTAGGCGAGCATGACCTCGCCATCGGCGGCGTGGTCGAGGTCGAGGGCCTTGATGAAGTCGGGCGTCTTTTCCAGCACGGGTTTGTCGAGGCCATCGAAGACGACCTGCTTCGCGCCCGCCTTCACGCCGGCTTTTTCCAGCACGGCCTTGAGCGGCACGCCGCGCCACCTGGCATTGCCCATATTGCCATTGCCGCTCTGCCCGCCGCCGACGCGCGGGACGAAGAAGCCGCGGCTGTTGCCGGAGCATTGATTGACCGCGACGAGTTCCACGGCGTCCATCTTGCGCAACTCGGCGAGGCTGAGATCGAGCGGCTTTTCGACGTGGCCTTTCACCGCGAGGCGATAGGTGTCGGGGTCGATGGAGAGCGGGATATTCGCGAGGTGGTAGCGAACGAAGAAGGCGTCGTTCGGCGTGATGACGCCTTCATTGAAAACGGAGAACGGCGTCTCGAGTTGCGGCGGCCGGCTGGTCTGGAGAATGAGCGGGCGCTTGCCGGGGAACTTCGCGAGCTTCCGTTCTCCATTGGCGAAGGGAAGGGTGATGGTGTCTTCGGCGAAGGCTTTGAGGCCGAGCGCACTGGCCGCACCGGCGAGAGCGCTGCGCTGGAGGAAGTGACGACGGGAGACGGGGGAGGGGCGAAACGTCATGGTGAAAGTCTAGGCAGAGTCAGGAGCGATGCGCATCAAGTATTGCAAGGCCCTGCGCGAACGTCCGGTCTGCGTGGGCTCAGCGAAAGACCGTGCTGAGATCCTTCGCGGGTAGCTGCGCGAGGAAACTGCGGACGCTGCGGCGCCAGAGCTCCGGCGCATCGCGGGCCAGCCACGCGTGGCCGGCTTTGGGGAGCAGTCGGAAGGTGGCGCGGTCGCCGAAGGCCTTGGCGTAAGCGAGCGCGGCGTCGCGGCCCACGAGGGTGTCGTTTTCGCCCTGCAGGAAAAGGACCGGGCAGCGGACGTCGCGGGCGTAGTCGATCGGATCGTGGGCGAGGCCGTTGAAGCCGTGCTGCACGCCGATCCAAAACGCGATGCCTTGCGAAAGCGGCGCGCGCGGGACGCCGAGCAGGGAAAGGCGGTTGCCGAGCGTGGTGCTGTGCCGATCGAAGGGACATTCGAGGATGACGGCATCAGGAGCGACGAGTCCGCGATGCTGCGCCGTGAGGATGGCGACGGCGCCCATGCTGGTGCCGTAGAGGACGAGCGGACCTTTTCGAAAATCCCGCGCGGCCCGCACGGCGGCGGCGACATCTTCCGCTTCGCGCCAGCCGAGCGTGACGGTGCGGCCTTCCGAATCGCCGACGCCGGAGAAATCGACGAGCCACGCTTCGCAACCCGCCGCGTGAAACTCCGCGGCGGCGCGCAGGAGCGTATCGCGGCTGCCTCCGTAGCCGGGGAACATCAGGACTGTCGGCTTTCCCGGCTGCCCGGGAATGCGCCACGCCGCGAGGCGTTGGCCGTGCGCGTCGGCGAGGGTGCGCTCTTCAAAAGGAAGCTGGAACTCGGCGGGTGTCTTCGTATTCGCCATGCGACGAATGCTCGGGCCGAGGAGGAGCAGGCGGGCTTTGTCGAAGCTGGTGCGGACTTCGCGGAGTCGGGTGCTGCGGATGTCGGTGCGTGCGTAGTGGGTGATGGACCAGGCGTGCAGAAACGCGAGGACGTTGAAGGCCACGAAGAGGAGGGCGCCGAGCACCAGGAAGACCTGGCGGGCGCGGCGCCAGCGGCTTTTCGCCGGGGCTGCGAGTTTGGGTTCGATGGTGATCACTCAGAAGTAACGGCGATACTTCTCCAAACCTTTCTCCAATTTTTCGCGCAGGGCGGCGTGGGGGTCGGCGGGGCTTTCGTTCGTCACCGCGGTGTGCATGAGTTGGATCATCCCGGCGACATCATCCACGGCGACGAACTCCGGCGCGATGGTCTCCTCGGGCCCGCAGTTGTGGTAGTTGCCGAGCGCGACGCAAAGCGCGGCGGTGCGGTAGCCGTAGAGTTGATACGCGGTGGCTTCGCAGGTGCCGCCGCTCATCAGGCAGCGCTGGTGGGGGAGCTTGGCGTCGGTCGCGGCTTTGGTGAGCGCGGCGGTGGCGGCGTCATCGAAGATGCTCGTGCGGTCGCCGACGCGGATGATCGGGCCGTCGCCCATCTTACCGGCGCCGGGACTTTTTTCGGAGCTGCATTCGAGCGAGACGATGGTCACATCCTTCGGCACACGGCCGGTCTTCGCGAGCTGGATGGCGCCGACGAAGCCGACTTCCTCAGCGCGCGTGAAGAGGCCGTAGACCGTGGGCATGGCTTTGGTGCGGTCGAGTTCCTGGAAAAGCGCGAGGATGGCGACGCAGCCGATGAGGTCGTCGCAGGCGCGAGAGTGGATGAGGCCGTCCTTCACCTCGCACGCGGGCAGGTCCCACATGGCGAAAGCGCCGAAGTCGCGGGTCGGGGGATTTTTTGCGCGATACGCCTCGGGCACGCCGCCGAGAAACTCCCAGCCGCCGCCTCCCGGGGAAACCACGGGGGACACGGGGAACACGGGGGTGGATGGCAAAGTCGTGGACGTCTCGTTGGCGGATACCTCCATTTTCTGCCCCGTGCTCCCCGTGTCCCCCGTGGTGTCAAAAACGTAAGCCGGGTGGTCCATGTGCGCGGCGAAGGCGTATTCGCAATGCCCGGAGCAGCCGTCATAACGGGCGATGACGTTGCCGAAGTCGTCCTGCTCGACGTGGACGCTGGGGAGTTGCGCGAGCTGGATGAGGATCTCGGCGCGGACGGCGTC
>JBBQYR010000264.1:0-3304 GCA_038208565.1 Chthoniobacterales bacterium | reverse complement strand
AAAGCCCCGCAAGTCATCGAGCAGTTCGGCAAGGAAGACATCAGCGCCTGGCCTTTCTGGAAACGCGGCGACGGCTACTTTGCAAGAGCCCGCGCTTACATGATCACAAAGGCCGGCAAAGAAGCTGAAACTGATCTCGTCAACGCTCTCGAGTGGTCGAGCGAAACCCGCACCCGCGATACGATCCGGCAATTCATGGGCAACAATCGCGAGACCAATCTCCACGACGACACCGGAGCGCTCACCGCCTATCGCGAGGTCATTGAAGGCGTGAAGCATCTCGGCACAGCGGAGCAGTTCACCGCGCTTATAGGCATCGCCCGCATCTTGACCAGGCGCGGCCAGTTCGACGAAGCGCTTGCCACGTTCCGCAAAGTGGACCTCGACAAACTGCAAGGCGTCTGGCGCGGCAACATTCTCCTCTCCCAAGGCGACACCCAACTCGCGGCGGGTCGCAAGGATGAGGCTCTCGCCACTTACAAATCCATCGCAGCGGATTCCGCAATGGAACCGCGACTCCGCAAACTCGCCGAACAAAAACTCAGCCCCCCGGAACCCAAGCGCCCATGAAAGCAATCGTCTGCATCGCCACGCTCGCCTTCGCCTTCAGCTCCAGCGCTCCGGCGCAGAGCATCAAGAGGAACATCCCGTACGCCGATCCCACCCACGAACGCCAGACCCTCGATGTGTATGCGCCAGCCGAGGCCAAAAGCCTCCCGGTGATTTTCTGGATTCACGGCGGTGGCTGGCAGACCGGCGACAAAGCCAGCGTGCAACTCAAGCCGCAGGTCTTTGGGGAAAAAGGATTCGTCTTTGTCTCCACGAACCATCGCCTGCTGCCTCACGTGGAGATGGGCGCCGTCATCCGCGACGTCGCGAAGTCGCTCGGCTGGGTCCACCGACACATCGCCGAGCACGGCGGCGATCCGCAGCGCATCTTCGTCATGGGTCATTCGTCGGGCGCACAGCTCGCCGCGCTGCTCTGCACCGACGACCGCTATCTGAAGGCGGAGAGTGTGCCGTTTTCCGTGCTCAAGGGCTGC
Source organism: Chthoniobacterales bacterium (assembly GCA_038208565.1). Lineage (GTDB taxonomy): Bacteria > Verrucomicrobiota > Verrucomicrobiia > Chthoniobacterales > Chthoniobacteraceae > Chthoniobacter. The sequence goes on along the minus strand of JBBQYR010000264.1, from coordinate 2,261 downwards.
GTGCCGGTCGATGGCGACACCTACGATGTGCCCGCGATCATCGAGACCGCCGAGACGCGCCGCCGCGTCCACGGCCAGCCGCAGGCCACGTTTGGCCATCGCGAAAAATTCGGCAACGATCCTGCGAAGCACAAAGACTTCTCCGCGGTCACGCACATCGCGAAGGAAAAAGGCATCCCGCCTTTTCTCATCCTCCACGTCTCCGATCATCCGGACAATTCCGCGCAGGCCCAGCGCCTCGGCGCGGTGCTCAAGGAGGCGGGCGTGCCTGCGAAGATCTTCGCCGCGAAGGAAACCAATCACGCCCGGATCAACGCGAATCTCGGTCTACCCGACGATCCCGCGACCAAGGATCTGTTCGAGTTCGTTGCCGAAGCGATCAAGTAAGCGAGCGGCATGGCACCGCCTAAGTTTTCGACGGCGGACCGTTCATTCTAGTGCGACACCCGCGTTCCGTTTTCCCCACCCCATCATGAAACCCGCCCTCATCCTCCTTAGCTCCATCGGCCTTCTTTTTACCGCGCTCTACGCCGCTGACAAAGCGCCCGCCCTGCGCGCCGGTGCCGCCGCCACCGACATCACGCCCAAGGAATTCCCACTCAACATGCCCGGCGGCTTCAGCCCGAATCCCGCAACCAGCGCCCACGATCCGCTCCACGCCAGCGCCCTCGTGCTCGATGACGGGGCGACGCAACTCGTCCTCGCCGTCGTCGATAGCCTCGGCGCCGGGCCGGACATCCTCGATGAAGCCAAGGAGATCGCTTCGCAAAAGACCGGCATCCCGAAGGACAAAATGCTCGTCAGTTCCACACACAGCCACACCGCCGCGCCGCTGAGCAATCGTGAAGGTCTGCCCGCGCCCGTGGTCGCGTATCACAAGCTCTTCGTCGACGGCCTCGCCGACGCCATCATCCGCGCGCACGCGGCGCTGCGGCCGGCCGCCGTCGGTGCCGCGGCGCATCCGCTGGCGGAGGAAGTCTTCAACCGCCGGTGGTTCCTCAAGCCGGGCAAAATGCCGCTCAATCCCTACGGCAAGCTCGACCAGGTGAAGATGAATCCCGGCACCGATCCCGCCACGCTCGATCGTCCCGCCGGCCCGACCGATCCCGACATCACCGTCCTCTCCGTGCAGGATACCAAGCGGAAGCCGCTCGCGCTTTTCGCCAACTACTCGCTGCACTACGTCGGCGGCAGCCCGTCCGCGCAAATCTCCGCGGACTACTTCGGCGAGTTCGCGCGCGTCATGCCGTCGCGTCTGCGGGGCGATGAAAATTTCGTCGCCGTGATGAGCAACGGCACCTCCGGCGACATCAATAACATCCCCTTCGGCGTCACCCGCCCGCCGCGCGCGCCGTTCGAGCAATGCCGCATCGTCGCGCAAAAGGCCGCCGACACCGCTTGGTTTGCCCACCGCAAGATCGAGCAACACCGCGCCGACGCGCGCCTCGGCATGATCGAGCGCAAGATCACGCTCAAATATCGCCGCCCCAGCGAGGAGCAGGTCGCCGAGGCGAGAGTGATCGCCACCGTGAAAGACAAGGACGCCATCGAGAAGCAACCGCGTCTCGCGCAAAACTACGCGCGCAACTTGATCGCCGCCGCCGAGCGACCCGAGGACACGATCACCGTCATCATCCAGGCGATCCGCATCGGCGACTTCGCGGTATGCGGCGTGCCGTTCGAGACCTTCGTCGAAACCGGCCTCGATTTGAAAAAGCGCAGCCCTTTTCCGCAGACCATGGTCATCGGCCTCGCCAATGGCCGCCACGGCTACCTGCCCACGCCCGAGCAGCACAAGCTCGGCGGCTACGAGACTTGGCTCGGCACAAACGTCGTGCAGGAAGATGCCTCGGTGATCCTGACCAACAATCTGCTCGAAATGCTCGCCGAATTGCGGAAGGAAAACTGAGCCTACTCACCGAGCCGCACGATGCCGCGCTCGATGGCGAGCGTGCCCTGCTGGCCAAAGTGGCCAGCGCGCGCATCAACTTCACCGGGCACAAAGTCTCCGCCGTTGTCCCCGCACACACACATTTTCCACCAATTCGCCCCGTCTCCGCCCTCTGCAACCCCAGAGTAAACGCGCGAACTCCCACCATCACGCCCCCGACCGTCCCGTGTCGGAGGCGCGGAACGAGGAGTTTCGGCTTGCCCGTTTCGGGATTGCCGGGAACCTTCGTCCCCATGCGTTCGGAAAGCGCCCGCTTCGACCACAGGCCACCCCCCCGGCCCCCCCCCCGGGGGGGGGGGCGCCCCCCCCC
>JBBQYR010000263.1:0-3451 GCA_038208565.1 Chthoniobacterales bacterium | reverse complement strand
TTACTAACTTTTTCATACTATCTCGTTTAGTGCTTAACTCAGCTTTCGGCTGATCCTACTGCTTGGAAATGTCCTCGTCGATTGCTTCCGGTCGGAAAAGAGTGCCCACGACTTGCCTGATGACCTTGCTGCAGGGACGATGGAGCGAGTCACGCTTCCCGCGCTTTGCCGGAATTTTGCGAACAACCTCACTCCGTGGTCGCAGTGAAGACGGACGCGCTCACGATGTTTTTCTTCGCCATGAAATAGAGCACCGGCACGGCCATGCGGCTGATGAGCAGGGACGCGATTTCTCCGGCCATGAGGGCGATGGCGAGGCCTTTGAAAATCGGGTCGGCGAGGATGACGCTCGCGCCGACGACCACGGCCATCGCGGTGAGCAGCATCGGGCGGAAACGGACGGCGCCGGCATCGACGACGGCTTCGGCGAGGGGCATGCCTTCGGCGATGCGCTGCTCGATGAAATCCACGAGGATGATCGAGTTCCGCACGACGATGCCGGCGCCGGCCATGAAGCCGATCATCGAGGTGGCCGAAAAGAATGCGCCGAGCAGGCCGTGCGCGGGGAGGATTCCGACGAGCGAAAACGGGATCGCGACCATGACGATGAGCGGCGTGAGGAAGCTGCGAAACCAGCCGACCATGAGCACGTAGATGAGCACGAGCACGGCGGCGAAGGCGCTGCCGAGGTCGCGGAAGACTTCGATGGTGATGTGCCATTCGCCGTCCCATTTCATCGCGGGGCGCGCGTCGGTGAAGGGCTGGACGGCATTGGAGATGGGCAGCGCAGTGCCGTCGCCGCCGAACTCGCGGGTGTCGAGTTTCGCGAGCGCGTCGTTCATTTTCCCGATCGCATAGACGGGGCTCTCGACCACGCCGGCGACGTCGCCCATGACAGACCCCCTCACTCCCCGACGCCGATCCCCGTTCTGACCGGCCACGGTGCGGCGGGCGCGAAAGCAATTTCCTGCTAAAAAAGAGCGGTCACGCCTCGTGCGCATCCCGAAGGAAGCCTTGTCGCGCCCCGCGGGCGCATGTCATTCTCCCGCTCATGCGTCATCGTCTGCTCTTCCGGCACCTCGTGCCGCTCCTGCTCATCCTCCTGCCCGCCGCCCCCCTGCCCGCCGCGCCGAAGAAAAGCGCCCCACCCTCCGTCGATGCGCTCTTCGAGTCAGGCGCTTGGAAGCAGACCGACGGCGACTTCGCGGGAGCCGAGGCCGATTTTACCGAAGCCATCCAGCTCCTGCCGAAAAATCCCTCCGCCTACTACAACCGCGGCAACGCCCGCTACAAGCAGGGCGACCTCAAGGGCGCTCTCGCCGACTTTTCCCAAGCCCTCACGCTCAATCCCACCTATGCCGAGGCCAACAACAGCCGCGGCGCCGTCCGGCTCGATCAGGGCGACCTCCAAGGCGCTCTCGCCGACTACTCCCAGGCCATCAAACTCAATCCCAAATTGGTTTTCGCCTACAACGGCCGCGGCGTCGTCCGGAACGACCTGCGCGACCTCGACGGCGCTCTCGACGACCTCGCCAAGGCCCTCGAACTCAATCCCAAATATGCCCGCGCCTACAACAACCGCGGCACCACCTGGCGCCTCAAGGGCAACCTGAAGGCCGCTCTCGCCGACTTCACCAAGGCGCTCGATCTCGACCCGGAATTCTCCGACGCATTCTACAACCGTGGCAACACCCGGCGCGACCTGGGCGATCTCGACGGTGCTCTCGCCGACTACGCCAAGGCCCTCGAGCTCGACCCGGAATATGCCGACGCCTACTACAGCCGCGCCAACGTCCGGCGCAGCCGGGGCGACCTCGACGGCGCTCTCGCCGACTACAACCAATCCACCAATCTCAATCCCAAATTTGTCGGCGCCTACCTCAGCCGCGGCGTCTGCCTGGCCATGCAGGACAAATGGGGGAAGGCTTACCGGGACTTCGACTCAACCCTGCGGGTGGATGGGAAGCAGTTTTACGCCGCGCTCTACCGCTGCGTGGCCCAGTTGCGACTTGGGCAAAGCGCCGAAGCCAAGGCGGAACTCCAGAAAGCGCTGGACCAGCGCCCGGACGCCAAGCCCGGCGACTGGCCCTCGAAGATCGCCGCTTTCCTGCTCGGCCAGATCGATGAGGCGGCGCTCCTCACCGCCGCCGACACGGCCGACGCCGCGACCACCCCTGGGCAAAGGTGCGAGGCGACATTCTTTGCCGGCATGGTGCGCCTCGCCGCCGGGCAAAAGCCCGAGGCGGCCACTTTCTTCCGGATATGTCTGGCCACGGAGAAGAAGAGTTTTGACGAATACATGATGGCGCAGGCGGAGCTGGCGCGACTGGAGAAGAAATGAGCAGGCGCGCGCCGCTTTCCCGGCGCTCGCGCTGCGCAGCGGACTTTCCCCAGCAGGCGGCGTCAGCTACCCGCCCACGGTGATCGTCACCTCATTGCTCCACTGCCCCACGCGCTGGTCGGCCACGCGGTAGATGGCCTTGTAGGTCCACTTCGCGGCGGGGGCGGGCAGCGGGGTCGTGTCGAGGTAATCCGGCGTGGTGGCTGCTAGGAATTTGCTTTCGCGCCCGCCGCACCGTGGGCGGTCAGAACGGGGATCGGCGTTGGGGAGTGAGGGGGTCTGGAAAACTTCTTTTAAGGAATGCGGTAGACTACGTCACGCATGCCGTCTTCTTCCGAGGGCGGTTCCAGAACGACTTGGTATGAACCGGTACCTCGGTTCTTGATCACTTGGACTTTGCGCGAACGATCGCGGTGTTGGGAGGCGTATTCAATCGCTGCACTGCGCGCCTCATTTAGATCATTGAATTCTCGGGATAGTAATTCATCAGACATGGTTGGTTATTCTATAAGTCGAATTTCTGCGCTACTGCGCGGGTAACTAGTCAATCAAGAATCTCCAAACGCTCAACGCAAAGCCACCCGGCGACCGAAGCCTTTTGGGAGTGAATCAGGAACAGCCCGTGTGCCAAGCTCGATTCCCCCTGGTTATGGGCGCCGCAACTTGGACAGCTCCGCGGGAACGGGCTCCTCGACGGTTTCCGCTTCAAGCTCGCACTCCTCCTCGCCCAGCGGCCAGATGTGGAAGCCGCCGGAAAAGATCTCCAGCGCCCAAAGGCCCCAGATCCCATTGCCCTCGTGAAAGCCCCGGTAAAATACGTCATGCGCCCCGATGTAGGTTTTCGTCCAGTGGCACTCGCCCCCATTGCCATCGTGCGTGTCGATAAAAGGTCCGTCCGTTTGTCTCTGCCCCCGGCTACCCGATCGCCTGCACTCGCAAGTCGCGCAGCGCGCACAGCTCGGCGGCGTTCACTCCCCGCAACGGGCGTGCTCCGCTTTTCCGCTTCGGGCCGAAGCGATGCCGTTCGGCGGCGAAGATCGAGTTCACAAACCCTTTCGAGCCAAGCACCGCGCCATCGGTGAAATAGCGCACCCGGCAGCGCAGCATCTC
>JBBQYR010000262.1:0-3472 GCA_038208565.1 Chthoniobacterales bacterium | reverse complement strand
CACCGGATACGGGCTGAACATTATTGCGATTCCCACGCCGGGCTCCGCCGCGGTGCTTGGCCTCGGCGTGCTGGCCCTCCGCCGCCGCCGCCGCTGATATCGCGTCGAGGCCTGAACACCTTCCTATTCCGTGCCAGCCCGCGCAAATCGCGGGCTGGTGCTGTTCACCGATCACCCTCGCTCAAATTGACATGCGTTTCCACAAAAAATCTAGATCGGGCTGCAAGGCGCGGGCTGCCGAGGCGACTCACCCTCGGGCAATGTGCCGTCTGTCTTGACGTCCTGTGCCGCTGACGCGCTCTATGGGCGCGGGCGGTACCACTCGCGCCCCGGTTTATCCCCGTCTGTTTCTAGAGGAGAATGTTATGTCCATTTCGAATCGTTCTATGGCCCTGGTCCTGCTCAGCATCGCTGGGCTCGCTGCGGCTGCCAACGCCCAGCCCGTGGAGCTTCGCGTTACCGTGCAGAATCTCGCGCCAGCAAACAGTGTGTCCTTCGCAGCCCTGCGCCTCGGCTTCGGCAACGGCACGTTTGACTCCTTCAATCGCGGAGAGGCCGCGGGCCTGGCGGCCATTTCGATTGCGGAAGGTGGCACTGGCAACCTTTGGTTCCCGGCATTCGCCGCAGCCGAGCCAAACGCAACCTTGGGCTCGGTTGTCAGGCCTGCCGGTGGCGCTTTGCGGCCTGGCGAGACGGCTTTCTCCGACTTCACGGTTGACCCTTCGATCAATCGCTACTTTTCCTTCGGCTCGATGGTGGTGCCCAGCAACGATCACTGGATCGCAAACGACAGCCCCACGCAGTACTTGCTGTTCAACGCCGCTGGGCAGTTGAACATCAGCTCGATCTCTCAGCGTGCCTTCCAGATCTACGACAACGGCTCGGAGATCGAGGACCCGGCTAACGCGGCGTTCCTGGTCGGCGGTGTGAACGCGAATCGCATTGCTGAAAACGGCGTGGTCGACTTCAACTTCAGCCGGCTCGATACCTTCAACGGACTGACCACCATTGCGGGGTACACGTTCCAGCGGCAGTTCGGCGCTACCGATGAGGTCTACCGCATCTCGTTCGAAGTGATACCTAGTCCCGGTGCGGCGGCGGTGCTAGGCATGGGTGGCCTGCTGGCGGCCCGTCGTCGTCGGCGCTAATCGCAGTCAATGATCTTCTCTCCCAAGCAGCCCTGGCATTCGCTGGGGCTGTTTGCATTCATTATTCGGCAGGAGCTTGCACCGTAGCGGTGCTCGCATGGCATCGAGGGTCCGCCGAAGCGGGCCCGGCCTCGCGGCACCAGAGGTGAAGATCGAGCATAGCTTTTGCAGTGGCTGCCAGCGCGGCCCGCATTGTGGCTTTCGCAGCGAGTACGGTCATGCCCCATCCATTCATCGCGCACACCCTTGCCGCCCTCCCTTCGCCGCAGACTCCCGAGTCTGCGGCGCGGGCTTTTTATGAGCGCATCAGCACGCGCCGGAGCGTGCGCTTTTTCTCGCAGCGCACGGTGAGCGAGGAGACCATCCGATGGTGCGTCGCCGCGGCGGGAACTGCGCCGAGCGGCGCGAACAAACAACCGTGGCGGTTCGTGTGCGTTCGAGACCCTGGGCTCAAGCACGAAATCCGCATTGCGGCAGAGAGCGAGGAACGCGAGTTTTACACTCGGAAGGCCAACCCAGAATGGCTCGCCGATCTTGCACCGTTGGACACGACGTCAGACAAAGCTTTTTTAGATGATGCGCCGTGGCTGGTGATCGTCTTTAAGTGCATGAAGGCGGATGTGGGGCACGGATCAGAGCAGGTGTATTACGTCAATGAGTCTGTAGGCATCGCTGTGGGATTGTTCTTGGCCGCGTTACACCACGCCGGTCTGGCCGCGCTCACACACACGCCCAGCCCGATGGGGTTCTTGAGCAAATTGCTCGGTCGCCCGGAATCGGAGCGCGCATTCGTACTGATACCGGTGGGGTATCCGGCTGATTCGTGCATCGTTCCCGACATCCATCGCAAGAGTGTCGAAGAGATCATGATTGTTCGGTGAGGCAAGCCGACGTCGGTCTCCTTGCCACGAGCAGCCGAAGGTTTTATCGAAGTGAACGGACAGCGAGCCATTGAAGTCCGCTTGGGACTTCAGTGGCACTACTTCTTCGCGACGCGTGTCGCGAGGGCTGCCTCGATGGCTTCCAGTCGCACCCGCAGATCGGTGTTCTCGCGCTCCAGCGATGCCACGCGCTGGCCCTGAGCAGCCAACTCGGCGTGGTTGGACGGCGTGGGTGCGCCGTGCCAAGTCGGGCGGACGAAGACGCTGATGATGCCGCGACCCTCGCCGGGGAAATCCTCGAGTGCGACACCCAGGGCCATGCCCGGGCCGGTGAGCTTCATCGCGTGGCCAGATGTGGAACTGCTGGTGAGGTAGTCGCCGGCCTTGATCGCACCCATCTTGTCGTCCACCTTGGTAGGAACGCGGCCCACCATGGCGATGGGTTTCCACTGAGCCCGCATCGCCGCTTCCATCAACTTGTCGATCCGATTGGCTTCTGCCGTGTCGCCGCGGACACGGGCAGCGTTGCGAGCCAGTGTGAGGGCAGGGTCGGCCTCCTCGATGGCATCGAAGCTCATGCCGGCGGTGTAGGCCGGATCGGTGCTGACCACGCCGAGAATGACGCGTTCGCTTGCTTCATCGGTCTTCTCGCAGTGTTCTTTGAGGCCCGGGCCGGTGGCGATAGTCACGACGTCACCGGGCTCCAGCGCATCCTGACCGGGTGCCGCGCGGAAGGCCTCGGCGAAGTCGAAGGCGTTCGTCACAATGCCGCTGTCGAGTTCCAAGTCCGCCTCATCGGTGCTCTGGAGGCGCAGGAGCGGTGTGCCGAAGATATCCGCAGCATTGGCGACGATCGCGAACACGCCGGCGTTGGGCCCGCTTTCGTTGTTGTCGGTGTCGATGCGAATGGTGATCCCGCCCGTGGACTGGATATCGCTGAAACCATCGGGATCGGAGAGCGTAAGGTTACCCTGAATCTCCACCGCATCGCTCAAGAAGAACTTGTCGGTGGAGTCGTCCCAACGGAAGACCTCGCTGGTGTCACTGCCATTATTGCGAAAGAAGATGTTGGCGTCGCCCTCGGCGGCGTTGGACCTCATCAGGATGTTTCCGCTGACGATGATCGAGCTCAGGCACTCGAGATCGTCGGTCACGAGCACATCACCGATGTTGTTCATGCCCGCCGACACCGGGGTGCCGGTGCCGAAAGTCGAATAGATCGTCGAGGCAACAAAGGTGCCGCCGACCTGAATTGGCCCAGAGGTTGCCAGCGAATCACTCAGCTCGAAGCGGTCGGTTGTGTCATCCCACAAAAAGGACTCGCCGGTCCGCAGGCCGCCATTGGTGAAAAAGATCCGCTGGTTGCCGTCGGGTGCACCGGACGGCTGCATATACATGGTGCTGAAAAGCGTCAGCGCATCGCTGGCGTTGTCGCCGATCTGC
>JBBQYR010000261.1:0-3540 GCA_038208565.1 Chthoniobacterales bacterium | reverse complement strand
CGCCGAACGATGCGTTCTTCGTCCGCTACCACCTCTCCGGCATTCCGCTCGCGGTCGATCCGGACGCCTTCCGGCTCGAAGTGAAAGGCCTGGTGCAGACGCCGTTGAAGCTCTCGCTCGCCGAGTTGCGGCGCGCCTTCGAGAACGTGGAGGTCGTCGCCGTGACCCAATGCTCGGGCAATAGCCGCGGCTTTTTCCAGCCGCGCGTCGGCGGCGGACAGCTCGCGAATGGCGCGATGGGCAACGCGCGCTGGCGCGGGGTGCGGTTGAAGGAAGTGCTCGACAAAGCTGGCGTGCAGGCGGGCGCGAAGCAGGTCGTGGCCAACGGGCTCGACACCCCGCCCACGCCGCAGACGCCCGACTTCACCAAGGCGCTCGACCTCGATCACGCGCGCGATGGCGAAATCCTGCTGGCCTTCGAGATGAACGGCGAACCGCTGCCGATGCTCAACGGCTTCCCGCTGCGCCTCGTCGTGCCCGGCTACTACGGCACCTATTGGGTGAAGCACCTCAGCGAGCTGACCGTGGTCGACGAAACCTACGACGGCTTCTACATGAGTACCGCTTATCGTGTGCCGGATACCGCTGGGCATTGTGTCGAGCCCGGCACCGCGCCGAAGAGCACGATCCCGATCCAGCGGTTCACGATCCGCTCCTTTCTCACCAGCGTCACCGCCGGGGCGCAGCTTCCCGCCGGGCGCGAGACCCTGCTCCGCGGCATCGCCTTTGATAGCGGAGCGGGCATCACCGAAGTGCTCGTCTCCACCGATGGCGGACAGAGCTGGCGCCCCGCGCAACTCGGCAAGGATCTCGGCCGCTATTCCTTTCGCGAATGGACGCTCGCATGGACACCGCCCAAGCCCGGCGCCTGCGAACTGAGATGCCGCGCCCTCAACCGCCTCGGCGAAACGCAGCCGCTCGAAGCACTCTGGAATCCCGCCGGCTATCTGCGCAACGTCGTCGAAACCACCAAAGTCACCGTCGCCTGAACCCGTCTCGACCGATGAAAACCGCGCGTCTTTTCCTCCTCACTTTCGGCCTTCCGGTGTTCCTGCACGCTGGCGAAGTCACGATCACGCTCCCGCCTGAAACCGGCACCTACAAAACCGCGGCCGGCGTGGAACTCGTGCAGGCCAATTGCCTGATGTGCCACTCCACCGAATACGTTTCCAGCCAGCCACCGATGCCGCGGAAATTCTGGGAAGCAACTGTGAAGAAGATGAAGGAGAAGTTCGGCGCACCCACGCCGGATGCCCAAGTCGCCGCTCTGGTCGATTACCTCGCCGCCACCTCCGGCGCACCGGAGAAACGCTCGCCATAGGTCGAGCTGCAGCGCAGTTGCAGCAACGCATCGCCAAAGGCATGCTCCGCGCGTTGATCAAGACGGTGGCAAAACTTTGATTGGCATGGTGCGGCCGACTGTTCGGCTGGCCTCCCTCTCGTAGTCGGGAAATTTGAAGGTCATCGCGGCTCAGGTGGAAAGGGACACCATCGCCACCATTGAGGCGGAAGGATAAATGAACTGCGGAGCGACCTCGCCCGGCAAGTCCTCGCCCGCGCTATCACCCTCGCGCTTGACAATCCAACCTATCGCGAGTGCGCCGCCGCCCCGACATGAACCACCGGTCTGCGCCGCCAGTTCGCCGCCGAGCAATCCGCCGCAACCCCGAAGCCGTGGTGGAAGTTTTGGTGAGGGTGGGCGGGAACGAGAATCGAATTCCCATTGTCCGCGATGGGAGTAGAACCTGCCGGGATGAATTCCGGCCACTGCTGGCCTGCAAGTGGATCATCGTGACCTTCGGCATGGAGGGCGCGCTGCTCATTAACACCAAGGGTGGGCAACTCGATGTGGCGACGCTTTGGTTTTTCCCCCCTGCTGTCCGAGGGCGACCTCGTGCGTGGCAACGACGGGGACATGACCGGCCTCGGCTCCGCATTCGCCGCCGCCTTGGCGGCATCGCTCATCGGGGATTCGGCGGGCTCCGCGCCCGGACGCGCGCATCTTTCCGCCGCGGTGAAAAGGGGCATGCTGGCCGCGCGGCAGATGCTGGCCGCGGGCTTCGGGCCGACCGCATCGGAAGACGCAGCGAAAAAGCCGCAGGTCGTGACCATCTGCCCACCGTCGTTCCCCACCGATCCCCCGGCTGCGGCGCAGGTCTTTTCCGGCAACGAAATCAAGGGCTTTCACCTCGCCGAGGTGTCGCTCCCCGCGCTCCGGGCCGGCCTGTCGCGCAGTGATGTGGAGAAGCAGCAGCCCTGGCGCATCCTCGATCAACTCCGGGCGAAACCGATCGCCGCGCTGGCGGCCAAGGTCGTCGTGCATGGCGCGGAGAAGGTGTTCACCGAGATCCCGTGCGGGGTTTTCGGCAAGCTCGTGACCGTGGATCGCGCGGAGATCGAGAGCTACCGCAGCGTGCGAAACCTGATGCTCGAATACGTGCGGCTCCCCCGCCCCGAGCGCCCGCTCTGCCTCGCGGTATTCGGCCAGCCCGGCACGGGCAAATCATTCGGCGTCACCGAGGTGGCATGCAATGTGGCGCAGGCGGTGAAGGGCACGAGCATCGAGAAGATCGAGTTCAAAGTGTCGCAATGGGAATCGCCCGCGCAACTCATCCAGTCGCTCCATCGTGTCCGCGACTTCGCCATTCGCGGAAAAGTGCCACTCGTGTTCTTCGATGAGTTCGACTCCTCGCTGCCTGGGGCAAAGCTCGCGTGGCTGAAAAGTTTCCTCGCACCGATGCAGGATGGCGTCTTTTCCGATGGTCAGTTCAGCTACCAGATCGGGCGCGCGATTTTTGTTTTCGCCGGCGGCACCGCGCACAAGTTCGCTGAGTTTGCCATGACGCCTGGCCTCGACCGCGGGGTCAAGGCACCCGGCTTTCTCAGCCGCCTCCGCGGCCACGTGAACGTCTTTGGCTTCAACCCGGCGACCAACACGAATCTCCTCCGCCGCGCGATGGTTCTGCGCGTTGCCCTGGTGAAGCGGTTCCCAGCGCTCTTCGGCAGGGACAAGGCCCTGCGGATCGACCCCGCCGTGATCAATGCCTTCCTGCACGCGCCCGAATACCGGCACGGCGCGCGTTCCATTGAGGCGACGGTCGAGATGAGCCCGTCGTAGGGCGCGCGGATCTCGGTGAAGGCGCGTTGTTCTTTGCGGTAGAGGAGATTTTTCTCCGCCATGAGCACCTGGCCTTGCGCCTCGGCGATGGCGGCAGTGGAGCGCTTGATGTCGGCCTCGGCAACGCGGAGTCCTTCGGCGGTTTTGTCTGCGTCAGACTTTGAAACGGCTTTGGTCGCCAGCAGTCCCGCCGTCCGCTCGTGATCGAGCCGGGCCAGGGCGAGCATCGCTTCGGAGCGGGCCAAATCGGTGGTGACGCGCTCGGCCGTGCTGCGCGCCGCGGCGAGCGTGGCCTCGGCGACAGCGACCTGTTGCGTGATCTCCGCGTCGTCGAGCCGGGCGAGGAGCTGATCCTTTTTCACCGTGTCGCCCTGATCCGCGAGCACCTCCACCAGTCGTTCCTGAATGCGCGCGCCGATGGT
>JBBQYR010000260.1:0-3639 GCA_038208565.1 Chthoniobacterales bacterium | reverse complement strand
TTCCGCATGCCGAACTACGATCGCTGCGTGACCGCGCTGATCGAGGACATCTACGCCCGCGGTCTCGACAAGCGCGTGCTCGTTGTCGTCACCGGCGAGTTTGGCCGCACGCCGAAGATCAGCTTCGACCGCAGCACCGGCGCCGGCGACGCAAGCGCTCCCGCGGGTACCGTGCAGCCCGGTCGCGACCACTGGCCGCGCGCGTTCTCCAATATCTGGGCCGGCGGCGGCATCCAGACCGGCGGCCTCATCGGCGCGACCGACAAGCGTGGCGAAGACGTGATCGAGCGCGCCTGCGGCCCCGGCGATTTCCTTTCGACGATCTACCACCACCTCGGCATCGACGCCTCGAAGATCACGATCAACGACTTCAACGGCCGCCCGACGCACCTCGTGAACGAAGGTCGGCCGATCCCGGAACTGATTGCCTGAGCCGCCTCGCCCGGAGCGAGCCGTCATGGAAAGATTCACCCCCCATCTGACCAGCGCGGTGCGCTGTTGTGTGGCCTTGCTATGGGCGACGACGGTGAGTGCTGCGGAGGTGGAAGGAACCACGTTCTTCGAGTCGAAGATTCGTCCGCTGCTCGTCGAGCGCTGCCTGGAATGTCACGGGGAGAAAAAGCAGAAGGGCGGGCTGCGCCTCGACTCGCGAGCCGCATGGCAGCAGGGCGGCGACAGCGGCACGGCGATCACGCCGGGTGATCCTGAGGCGAGCCGGTTCATCACTGCGGTGCGTTACGCGGACAAGGATTTGCAGATGCCGCCGAAGAAGCAGCTCACCGCCGAGGAGGTCGCGGCGCTGGAGCATTGGGTGAAGATCGGCGCGCCAGATCCGCGGGAAACGGGCGTCGCAGCCGCGCGCAAGGCTTTGGACTTTGAAGAAGGGCGAAAGCATTGGGCCTTTCAGCCGGTCACCGATCCGCCGCCGCCGCGGATCGAAGGAGATGAATGGAGCAGGCAGGAGGTGGATCGCTTCATTTTCGCGCGGTTGCGGCAGGCGGGTTTGCAGCCGAGTGCGCCGGCGGACCGGCGGACTTTGATTCGCCGCGCGACCTTCGATCTCACCGGTCTGCCGCCGACCATGGAAGAGGTGGACACATTCCTGCAGGACCGATCTCCCGAGGCCTTCGCGAAGATCGTGGACCGCCTGCTCGCCTCGCCGCATTACGGTGAGCACTGGGCGCGGCATTGGCTCGATGTGGCCCGCTACTCGGACATGAAGGGCTACGTCTATGCGCGCGAGGAAAAGCGCTTTGTCCACGCCTGGGCATATCGCGACTGGGTGGTGCGCGCGTTGAATGACGATCTCCCATACGACCGCTTTCTCTTGCTCCAACTCGCGGCGGATCAGGTGGAACCGTCCGGTTCACCGCACCTCGCGGCGATGGGTTTCCTGACGCTCGGCCGGCGCTTTCTGGGCGTCACGCACGACATCATCGACGACCGCATCGATGTCGTGATGGCCGGAACGCAGGCGCTCACCGTGGCCTGCGCGCGCTGCCACGATCACAAGTTCGATCCCATCTCCACGCACGACTACTACGCGCTCTACGGCGTCTTCCGGAGCTGCGCCGAGCAACTCGTGCCCGCGGGCCGGGCCGCGGCCGCGAGCGAGGCCTTTGAAAAGGAACTGCGGACGCGTGAGCAGAAGCTGCGCGACACCCTCAAGACGCGCCGCGAGGAGCAATCCGCCCGCGTGCGCGCGAAGGTGACGGAGCATCTCCTCGCGCAGTTCGAGCTGGAGAAATATCCCGCGGATAGCTTCGGCCAAATCCTCGCTCCCGCGGACATCAACCCCGTTTTCGTGCGGCGCTGGCAGAGTTACTTGGTCGAAGCTGGCGAGCGTCGCGATCCCGTTTTCGCCGCCTGGCAGGAGTTTGCGAAGCTCAAGCCGGCGGAGTTTGCGAGCAAGGCGAGGGGCGTCACGCAAGGCCTGCGGGAGCGACCGGGCACGGAGTTGCACCCACGGGTCGCGGAAGTTTTTGCCACCGTGCCCGCGACGATGCGCGAAGTCGCCGAACGCCACGGGGCGCTGTTTGCCGGGGTGGAGAAACAATGGCGCGAATGGCTCAAGGTCGAGCCAGACGCGCAGGAGTTGCCCGATGCGGAAGCCGAGGTTTTGCGTCGCGTCCTTTATGGACCGGAGTCGCCCTGCCTGGTGGCAGACGAGCACATCGCCAACATCGAGAACGACTTTCCCAACGTCGTCACCACGGAGCTTTGGAAGCTGCAAGGCGAGGTGGATCGCTGGCTCCTCGATTCGACCGAAGCACCGGCCTACGCCACCATCCTCGCGGATCGCGCGAAGCCATCCGTCCCTCGCGTCTTCAAGCGCGGCAATGCGCTCACCCCGGGCGACGAAGTGCCGCGGAGATTTTTGCAAGTGCTCGCCGGTGACAACGCCGCGCCTTTTGCGAATGGCAGCGGACGCCTCGAACTCGCCCGCGCCATCGCCGCGCCGGGCAATCCGCTGACTGCGCGCGTGATCGTGAACCGCGTGTGGATGCAGCACTTCGGGCGTGGGCTCGTCGCTACGCCGAGCAACTTCGGCACGCGCGCCGACCCGCCGAGCCATCCGGAGCTGCTCGACTGGCTCGCGCGCCGTTTCGTGGACGAAGGCTGGAGCCTGAAGGAGTTGCATCGCCGCCTCATGCTGTCGGCGACTTATCAGCAAAGTTCCGTCGCGCCCGCCGATGCCGCCGCGCTCGCCAAGGCTCAGCAGATCGATCCCGACAACCGCCTGCTCTGGCGCATGAACACCCGCCGGCTGGGCATCGAGGAAATGCGCGACGCGTGGCTCGCGGCCACCGGTGAACTCGATCTCCGGGCGGGCGGCAAACCCGCGGAGTTGCTCGCGAATGACAATGCGCGCCGCACACTTTACGCCCTCGTGAATCGCGAAAACCTGTCCACGGTGCTGCGCAACTTCGACTTCGCCAATCCCGATCTCTCCATCCCGCAGCGCAGCGACACCATCGTGCCGCAGCAGGCATTGTTCGGCCTGAACCATCCTTTCGTCGCCGCGCGCGCCAACGCGCTGGCCAGAAAAGCGGAAATGCCCAACGGCGCGGATGACGGCGCGCGCGTGCGCCGCCTGTATGCGCTGCTCTACCAGCGCCCGCCGACTGATGCGGAGGTCGCGCGCGCGCGCGATTTCGTGAAGTCTGTCCCCGTGCCGCCGGCCCGCCGCGAGGTCGCGAGCGCGTGGCGGTATGGCTACGGCGAGTTTGACGAAACCACCGGGCGTTTAAAGAGCTTCACCGCGCTGCCGCACTTCAGCGGCGCCGACTGGCAGGGCGGGATGCGCTGGCCGGATCCAAAACTCGGCTGGCTGCAACTCACCGCCACGGGCGGACATCCGGGCAACACCCGCAAGCACGCCATCGTGCGGCGCTGGGTGGCGCCGCGGGCCGGCCGCTACAACGTGGCCTCGATGCTCCTCCATGAACCCGAAGCGGGCGATGGCATCCGCGCGTTCATCAGCCACAGCGGGCAGGGTCTGCTGCGTTTCGCCGCGCTGCACCACTCCACCACGCCGCTGAACCTCGAAGCCTTGCCGATGAACGCCGGCGAGACGCTCGACTTCATCGTGGACATCCGCGACGGGCTGAACAGCGATCAATTCCTCTGGTCGCCAAA
>JBBQYR010000259.1:0-3694 GCA_038208565.1 Chthoniobacterales bacterium | reverse complement strand
CGCGCTGCAAGCCGCGCTCCAGAACGCCATCGATGACCAGGTGGTGATCGACTACGGCACCATCGACGAAGTCATGCAAATCCTCGACGAGGCCTCGCCCGGCAGCAGCCAAGTGAGGCTGCTTTATTCCAACGCCACGCTCCCCAAGACCTCGAACAACATCGCCGGTGGCTGGAATCGCGAACACGTCTGGCCGCGCAGCGACGGCGTCGGCGATGAAGGCGCGGACTACTCCGACCTGCACCATCTCTTCCCGTGCAAGGATAGCGTGAACAGCCTGCGCTCGAACCTTCCCTTCGATGAAAGCGCGAATCTCGACAGTGATCCCTTCGCGCCCGAATCCTTCAAGGACAACGATTCGTGGGAGCCGCTGGACCGCGACAAGGGCGTCGTCGCCCGCGCGCTGCTCTACATGATGACGCGCTACGATGGCTCCGAGGCTCTCACCACGGACCTGCTGCTGGCTAACAACCCTTCACCGACCGGCACGCACGGGGTGCTTTCCACCCTGCTCACCTGGCACCGCGCTTTCCCGCCGAGCGACTACGAGCGCGCCCGCAACAACGCCATCTACGCCGGGGTCACCGTCAGCGGCACGACCTACGCGCAGGGCAATCGCAATCCGTTCATCGACTTCCCGCAATTTGCCGACGCGATCTTCCTGAACACCGGGACGGCTTCGTTTGCCAAGTGGCAGTTGCAGCGCTTCACCCTCGCGCAGCTGCTCAGCGCCGCGGTCTCTGGCGCAAATGCCGACCCCGATGGCGACGGACGTTCGAACTACGCCGAGTTCCTGCTCAACGGAAACCCGCTCAGTGGGACTGACACGCCGATCAGCGTCACGCTGGATGGCAACCAAATCACCATCGTCTTCGATCGCCCGAAAGGCAGCCTGGTCGCCGAGACCGCCGCGATCCAAATCTCCAGCACACTCGCGACCGGCAGTTGGGTGACCGTGCCGAACTGGCAGGCTTCCGCCACCGTGGCAAACCTCGGCGACTACGACCGCGTGACCTACATCGCGACGATCGATCCCGTGGCAAATCCCCGCCTCTTCTGGCGTGTGATCTTCCAGTGATCTGGCGAATGCCACAGTTCCGATTCGTCGCGGTCGTCGGGCTCGTGCTCGCAGGTGCCGGCGCTTGGCTTGGCACTCAGGGACAATCCGCTACGCCGGTCGCGCCATCCGCGGTCTCGAAAAATGCCGCACTACAACCGTTGGTCGAAACTCCGCCGGGGCCTGAACTCGCGCTCCTGATGGGAACTTTGCAAACCCTGACCCACAAGCTCGCGCTCGCCGCCGACGCGGGCAACGCGCCACTCGCCGCGTTCTATCTGCACGAGTCGATGGAGCAACTGCGGACGATCCAGCGGGAAGCGCCGGAATACGAAAACCTGCCCATCGCGGTGCTGATCGAGCGGCTCGCGCTGCCCGCATATTCCGGGCTCGAGACGGCGACCGCCGTCCAGCCTCCGGCCGAACCCGTCGCGTCGCGCGAGGTCTTGCTCGCGGGGATCGATCGCGTCGTCCAAGCCTGCAACGAATGCCACACGGCCACGCAGCACGGCTTCATCCGCATCACACGGGGCACTGAGGTAAATCCGTTCAACCAATCATTCCAACGACCATGAGTTTTCCGCTCCGCTGCCTGATCTTTTTTACCTGGCTCGGCCTCGCAACGCTCGGCTTCGCCGCACCGAAACAGCCCACCATCGTCAGCATCGTCGGGCATGCGGCAGGCCACAGCGGGGAGCCGGGCGCTCCAGTCAGTCGCGCGCTCGGTTACATCGTCGAAGCCGACGGCTTCCTGCTCACGAACTACCAGAACCTTGTCGATCCCGCGACCGGCCGGCTGCTCGCGCATTACCGCGTCACGCTCGCTTCCGATCCGTCGCGATCATTTCCCGCGGAAATCATCGGCGTCGAGCCGACGATCAATGTCGGCATCTTGAAGATTGACAGCCGCGAGCCATTCGCCGCTTCACCCGACGCGCGTGCCTTGCCGATTACCGTTGGCCTGCGCTTGTCCGCGGCTTCCGGCGTTTCAGAAAATGTACTCGCGCTTGTGCCGGGCGAAGTCACCGGCCTGAACACCCGGCAGTGTTATCAGGAAAGCCTCTCTTCCACGATGTTCCGGGCGCGGATCCCGCTCGGCCCGGAGGCGATTGGCGGCCCGGTTTTTCTCGCGGAGACGGGTGAAGTCGTGGCCCTGCACACCGGCTACAAACCAAAAGCCGAACCTGGCCACGTCGAAGACCCAGAGGAGCGTCACCTCCTCCCGATCAGCCTTTGCTTCAACATCTACGAGAGCCTCAAACAGAAGCGCAGCCTGCGTTCGCCGTGGACGGGATTTTCCGTGCGCCCGCTCACTGGCGACGAGCAGAAATTTTTCCCCACAGCCAAGCGCCACCAAAGCGGCGTAGGCATCGAATACGTCTGGCCCGACAGTCCCGCCGCACGACTCGGCGTCGGCGTGAACGACATCCTCGTGCAGGTCGGCTACAACCGAATCACGTCCGTCGCGGATTTCCAAAAATGGCTCTACCTCAACGGAGTTGGTCAGCCGGTGAAACTCATCTTCCTGCGCGACGGTCGCGAATATCTCTTCGCCGACTATGTGATCGAAGAGCGGCCCGCGTCCGCCAAGACGCGTTGAAACGATAGACGGAGCACGCTTCATCTGCGAGCCAGAAGCTGTCGCGCCAGACGACCTGCGGCTTCACGTCAGCGGGCAGTGGGTCGAGCAGGTGCTCCTTCGCCACCTGTATTTGGTAGGTCATCTCCGGGCAAAGGATCACCTTCAGGCCCGTCTCGCGCACCCATCGCGTGATGAGTTCGCGCAGCGGCGCGTGGTCGCGGGCGGCGTGCTCGGCGTTGATCGTATCAAGCGCGTAGTCGCTCTCCTCGCGCGGCAGATCGTTCACGCGGTAGTAAGGCGTGTAGCGCAGGCGCGGGATGACGCAGATGAATTTCCCATCCTCAACCCCGACGCGCCGCAGCCAGCGCTCGGCCCGCGCTTCATCGCGCACCGTGCAGGCGAAGGCACCCTCGGGACCGAACTCCAGCACTGGCGTCTTGAGCTTTTGCGCCCGCAGGTAGCTGAGTGAAATCGACTCACGGCCGAAGATGAACGCCGCCTGCTCGTAAAGCGCCCGCGAGCCAAACTTGGCGTCAAAGTTATCCGCAGGCACGGCCGCGATGGCCGCGCGCAGCGACTCCAGCGTATCGCCCTGCGGGCGCGTTTTGCGGTCGCTCACCGGATCGAAGGCGGAGCCGAACAGCCCGTAAGGTCGCCCCGTCTTTACCCAAGTCCGGTAGGTCACCGCGCTCTTCGACGGGGAGATGAAAATATCCGCCACAGCCCACGCCTCCGCGAGCGCGGGCGTCGAGGCCTTGCCCGCCTCGTCCACCTCGCCCTCGGCGATGCGCAGCTTCGGAAACGTGCGCAGGAGCAGCGCTCGTTCGCGTTCGTGCAGGTGCCAGGGCCAGAGCGTCACCTCGGCATCCGGCAGATGCTCGAACAACAACCGGATCGTGCCCGGCACGCGCCCGCTGTCGCCGATGTTTTCAAACTGCAGCGCCTCGCGCAGCAGGATGCGCGGCGGCTCGGCGAGCGCACTGCAGCCCAAGGCGAGGCTGAGCAAAACGAGGGTTGGCAGTCTCATGCGAGGGGATAGTCGTTAAGGGTTTAAC
>JBBQYR010000258.1:0-3700 GCA_038208565.1 Chthoniobacterales bacterium | reverse complement strand
CTCAGGCGCCATGTAGTCGGGTGTGCCCATGATGACGCCGGTCATCGTCTGCCCCCACTGCTCGGCCGAGGGGTCCGTGATGCGGGCGAGGCCGAAGTCGGCGATCTTGGCGCGGCCCCGCGGGTCGATCATCACGTTGGCTGGCTTGATGTCGCGATGCACGATGCCCTGCTCGTGGGCGTAGGAAAGCGCTTCGCAGACTTGCTCGATGATGCCGAGCGCGTCCGCCGCGGGCAGCCCGCCTTCCCGCTTATGCACGAGATCGTGGAGCGAGGCGCCCTCGACGAATTCCATGGCGAAGAAGAGGTGCCCCTCGGACGTCTGGCCGAAGTCGTGGACCGAGATGATGTTCGGATGGTTCAGCTTGGCCATCGCGCGCGCTTCGCGGCGAAAGCGGTCGGCGAAGTTCTGGTCCACCGAGATCTCGAGCGGCAGGAGCTTCAGCGCCACGAGCCGGTCGAGCGACTGCTGGCGCGCCTGATAGACCGCGCCCATGCCGCCGTGGCCGAGCATGCCCACGACATCGTAGCCGGGGAAAAGCCGCGCTGCTTCCGCGACCGTCGGCGGAGTCCAGCCGAGACCTCCGGCGGTGCTCATCTGGACGGAATGCATACCCCGCGCGAGCAACTGCTCGGGATCGAGCCGGCCGAGCGCCGGGCTGGGCGCCATGGTCTCGGCCGGGGCGGGAAGCTGGATGAGCAGCGTCTGGAGTTCGCCGGCGATCTGCTCCTCCGTGGCCACGGTGTCCGCCACCGCCGCGCGCAGGATCTCGCGGTAGCGCTTGCGCAGCTCGAAGACGATCGAGCGGGCGGCGCCATCGCTCACCGCGAGCGTGGCCGACAGGTGGCCGTAGGGTTCGCTCCCCTCCGCGCCGCCGGTGTAACCGAGGAACGGCTGGGTGGCTGCGAAAACCGGCGCCTTGCCCGCTGCCTCATACTCCGCCTGGAGCGCGGCCACCGCCTGATCGAGCAAATCCAGCGTCCAGCGTCGGGCAAAGGTTTCCTCGGGGGTGTGCGTGCCCTCCGTGGCAAAACGCTGCGCGGCCCACTCGCGATCGATGGTCAGGCGCGGTTCGCGGGGCGCGGGTTCGGCCAGCGCGGACTTCGCCAGGCCCAGCATCCATTCGCGCAGCAGGGGAGCGCCGCTGGCCGGATCATCGATCAGCCGCGCGAGCACCGTCTCCGCGAGCGCGGCGCCCGCCTCGCTGTCGGCCCCGCTGGCGCGGAAAAAGGCGTAGGCCGGATACCAGTAAGCCGCCGCGAGTTCTGATTTAACCTCGCGGGCCGTCGCGTCGTCGGAAGTAAGTGCCGTGGCCCAGCGACCTGAGGTGTTCGTATCCATAGGGGAGTCCAGCAAGGTGCGTGTTGGTGTTTCGCAGAATTACGGCCTGCGAAATGGCAGTTTAAGTAATTATGTGCAAACCATTCGCGGATTTTTTCAGGAGGGTGGAACGAAAGTCGTGTTCACCCCGGGGAGCACAAGGGGGCACGGGGAAAGAATCTGGCGTCAAGCCCCCGTGGTCCCCGTGTCCCCCGTGGTTCCTCGCGCGTTTCGGGACATCATCCAAGACCGTGCCCCCGGGCCGCGTTTGAGGCTTGTCCGCGGACGACCAGTGCGGCAGAACCACGGGCGCCAGGCTTCCCGGAAATACGCCGCATGCACGTTCCCCAGACCGAGGTCATCCTCCGCCACCACGACACGGAACTCGTGCGCGTGACCCTGCCACCGGGCGAATACGTCATCGGGCGCAGCCCGGAGGTGGAAATTCCCGCCGACACGCCGCTGCTCTCGCGGCAGCACGCGCGGCTCACGATCAACTACGACCATCTCCTCCTCGAAGACCTCGGCAGCAGCAACGGCACCTTCGTCGCCGACCAGCCCGTCACCGAGGCCACGCGCCTTTTTCCGAACCAAAGCATCCGCCTCGGCCCCGACATCACCCTCGAAGTCCGCCGCGAACGCACGCCGAGCGAGCCGGGCGTGAGCCTCGCGCCGGTGCAGGACGCCGTCCGCCGCGCGCTGCCCGAGGAAGTGCTCACGCACCGGCGCTACGCCATCGGCCAGCAGGTCGCGCGCGGCGGCATGGGCGCGATCCTCGCCGCGCAGCAGCAGGCGCTGCAGCGGCCCGTGGCGATGAAGGTGATGCTCGATAGCGCCGATCCCGGCGATGCGTTGCGCTTCGTGGAGGAAGCGCAGGTCACCGGCCAGCTCGCGCATCCGAACATCGTCCCGGTCTATGAGCTGGGCGTCGATGAGCAGGACCAGCTCTTTTACACGATGAAGATGGTCCGCGGCGTCACGCTGAAGAAGATCATCGACCTGCTCGCGCAGGGCCTCGAGGCCACGGTGAAAAAGTATCCGCTCCCCGCGCTGCTCACCATTTTCCAAAAGGCCTGCGACGCCCTCGCCTTCGCGCACAGCCGCGGCGTGATCCATCGCGACTTGAAGCCGGAGAACATCATGCTCGGCGACTTCGGCGAGGTGCTGGTCATGGATTGGGGGCTGGCGAAAACACTCGGAAGTCAGGCGTCCCGCCTGACGGGCGGGACGGCCAGCGGTCAGGCGGGACGCCCGACTTCCGAAGACAGCAGCCGCACCCTCGCGGGCAGCATCATGGGCACGCCCGCCTACATGTCGCCCGAGCAGGCGCGCGGGGAGATTGACGCGCTCGACGCCCGCTCGGACATCTACGCCCTCGGCGCCATCCTCTTCGAGCTGCTGCATCTGCGGCCCGTCGTCACCGGCCCGAGCCCGCTGGCTGTGGTGGATAAAGTCGCGCAGGGCACCGTCGAGTGGACGGGCCCGTCGCCCAAGGATCGGCCGGTGCCCGACAGTCTCCTCGCCGTCTGCCGCAAGGCGCTCGCGGCGGATGCGGCGGCGCGCTACGCGAGCGTCGAGGTCTTGCAGCGCGACCTCGCGGCGTATCAGGGCGGCTTTGCCACCAGCGCGGAAAACGCGGGCGCGTGGAAGCAGTTCACGCTCCTGATCAAGCGGCATAAGGCGGCGAGCATCGGCGCGGCGGCGCTCTTCCTCGTCAGCATTGGCTTCACCGCCAAAGTCATCGCTGAAGGCCGACGCGCCGAGCGCGGGGAGGCGGCCGCGAAGGCCACGCTGGCCGACCTGCGCCGCACCGCGCCGGTCTTTCAGGCGCAGGCGCAGGCGGTCCTCGAGACCGGTCAGTTCGACGACGCCATCGAAAAGATCGGCTACGCCATCCAGCTCGACGAGACCAACGCCGACTACCACCTCTTCCGCGCGCACCTCCGGCAGTCCTCGCAAAAGCTCGCCGAAGCAGCCGAGGGCTACCGCCGGGTGCTCGCGTCGCGGCCCGCAGACGCCTCTGCGCAAACCAACCTCGCCCTGTGCGAAAAGCTCCTGCGGGAAAGCGGCGGCGCCGTCTTGCCGCGCGATCAGCAACTCCAGCTTCTGGAGGCCTTGCGCCAGCAGAAACGCCTCATCGAAGCCGCCCCGCTCGCCGCGCTCGTCAGTCCCGACATCGCCATCGCCAAGGCCGCCCTCATCGCGCGCCTCCGCGAATACCAGAAGCAGCCCGGCTGGGGCGCGAACAGCGTGAAAGCCCTGCCCGACGGCACCTTCGAGGTTCAGCTCTTCGGCTTTGCCATCGGCGACCTCTCCGTGCTCCGAGGCCAGCCCGTCTCGGTGCTGAAGCTCGACCGAAGCACTGTCACCGACCTGAGCG
>JBBQYR010000257.1:0-3722 GCA_038208565.1 Chthoniobacterales bacterium | reverse complement strand
GCGATCACCGCCGTGCGCCCATGCGTCGCCGCCACGCGCGTGGGCGTGAGCAGCTCCCCGGCGACCGGGCGAGCGATGTTTGGAAAGCCCGCGCCCATCGCCGCCGAGGCCAGGCCCGCGAATGCGATGGCGAGATATTGCGATGGACATTTCATTGCTCTCGATACGCAAAATCCAGCGAGCCCGTTACAGCCAGCCGCGCGCGAGGATTCGCGGTTGGCGTTCCGGGGCAGCTCCGGCTACCTCTGGCGCATGCCCTTCCTCGAAGCCCATGCCTGAGACCGACCGCCGCATGGCGCGGGTGCGCAGCGTTTTCGAGGCTGCCCTGACCGGTGAAAATTCCACCGCTTGGACCCCGCCGACGCCGGAAGCACTCGCCCCGCTTTTTCCGGCGTATGAAATCGGCGCGCTCCTCGGCCGCGGCGGCATGGGCGCGGTGTATCGCGCGCGGCAGAAGTCGCTCGACCGGCTCGTTGCGATCAAGCTGCTGCCGTTCGAGCTGGGCGTGCGCGAGGATTTCGCCGAGCGCTTTCGCCGCGAAGCCACGGCGCTCGCGCGGCTCAGCCATCCGCACATCGTCGCGGTCCACGACTTCGGTCAGGCGGACGACGGGCACTACTTCATGGTCATGGAATACGTCGCTGGCTCCGACCTCGCCGCGCGGTTGCGCACGGGGCCGCTGCCGCCGGAGGAAGGGCTGGCCATCGTGCGGCAGGTCTGTGAAGCGCTGGAATTTGCCCACGCGCATGGCGTCGTGCATCGCGACATCAAGCCGGGCAACATCCTGCTCGACGCCGCGGGCCGCGTGAAAGTCACCGACTTCGGCATCGCCCAACTCGCCGGCGACGAGCCGCGCACCGCGCTCACCGTCACCGGCACCTTCCTCGGCACGCCGGAGTACGTCGCGCCCGAGCAGATGCGGCCCGCGGCCATCGTCGATCATCGCGCGGACATCTTCAGCGTCGGCGTGATGCTCTACGAACTGCTCACCGGCCAGCTCCCGCGCGGCGTCTTCCGCCCGCTCGGCCAGCTCGTGCCCGCCGCCCGCGGGCTGGATCGCGTCATCACCCGCGCGCTGCAAAGCGAGCCCGGCTCGCGCTACGGCGCGATGCGCGAACTGCGCGCGGACCTCACGGTCTGCGATCCGCGCCGCTCGCGCCGTGGCTGGCTCGCCGCCGCGTTGATCGCCGTGCTCGCGGTGGTCGCGGCCTTTGTCTGGTGGCCACGGACTCCGCCCGCGCGCCCGTCCGCCGGCGCGCCCGCGCCATTCGTCAACAGCCTCGGGCAGCGCTTCGTCCCCGCGGGCACGCCGGGCGTCCTCTTCGCCACCCAGCAGGTGCGCGTGCGGGATTTCGAGGCCTTTGCCAAAGCCGCGCGCGTCTGGCCGGGCGACACCATGATGGTCAACTACACCGGCACGCTCGACGGCTGGCAGCCGGAGCGCATTTCGTGGAGCAACCCCGGTTTCCCGCAAACGCCCGAGCATCCTGTGGTCGGCGTATCGCAGTTCGAAGCCACGGGGTTTTGCGAATGGCTCACGGAACACGAACGCAAATCCGGGCGCATCGGCCCCGCGGAATTCTACCGCCTGCCGACCGACGCCGAGTGGAGCGTCGCCGCCGGGCTGGACGCCGACGCGCACGATCCGGCGGGCGTTTTCCTCTGGCGCGGCGCGTTTCCGCCCCCGGCGAATGCGGGCAACTTCGCCGGGGAAGAGCTGCGGGAAGACGAACGCTACGCGCGTTATCCCGTCATCGCCGGTCGCCGCGATCCCCATCGCTTCACCGCGCCGGTGGGCTCGTATCCGCCCAATGCCCACGGCTTGTCCGACCTCGGCAGCAACGTCACGGAGTGGCTGCAGAGCGAAGACCCCAACCGCGCCCAAATGCGCGGCACGAACTGGTGGGATGCCGCCGAAGCGTCGTTCGACGCGGGCTATCGCCGCACGCATCCGCGCTCGATGCGCGCCTTCACCTCAGGCTTCCGCATCGTACTCGTGCGCCCGTCCGCCCCATGAGCGCCGGTCCGCGTTTCCAAGCCACCCGCTGGAGCCTCGTCTCCCGCGCCACGCGCGATGCGGAGCCCGCCGCTCGCGCCGCGCTCGATGAACTCTGCCGCCTCTACTGGGCGCCGCTCCACGCCTTCGCCACCCGCACGGGCCTCGACGCGACCGAAGCGGAAGACGCCACGCAGTCGTTCTTCGCCGAGTTCCTGCGCCGCGAGCGTTTCGCCATCGCCGATCCGCAGCGCGGACGGCTGCGCTCCTTTCTTTGCACCGCCTTTGCCAATCACCTCCGCGACTGGCACCGCCGCGCCACCACGCAAGCCCGCGGCGGCGGCCAGACCCACGTCGCCATCCATCTCGGCGATGCGGAGACGCCAGCGCTCGACCCCACCGATCCGCGCCACCCGCAGCGCGAGTTCGACCGCTCGTGGGCGCTGGCCACCATGGATGCCGCCATCGCCCGCCTCGCAGCCGAACTCGCCGCGCGCGGCAAAGGCGGCACGCTCGCGCCGTATCTGGGTTTCCTCGGCATCGACGCTGGCGGCGGTGAAGACTACGCCGCCACCGCGCGCGCTCTCGGTCTCAGCGAGGGCGCCGTCCGCGTGAACGTCTGCCGCCTTCGCAAAGACTTCCGCGAAGCCCTCTTCGCCGTCATCGCCGACACCCTCGACGAGCCGACGGAAGGAAACATCCGCGCCGAAGTCCGCGCGCTCATCGAAGCGCTCGGGGCGTAGCAGTTGGGGCGTAGCGGTCGGGCGAGTGCCCATGCCACGCGCGGCGGCGGCTCCGTTCGCCGGCAAAAACAAGCCTGTCGTCCTGAGCGGAGCGGAGGCGGTGAAGTGGGCGCAGCGCAGTCGAAGAACCTCCGATATCCTTCTTCTTCTACCGCGCTCGCCTGGCGAATGATCGTGCCCCGACGATCACGCGGGTGAGGAAAGGCGGATATTGGAGGTCCTTCGACTTCGTTCCGCCCCCGCTGGCCCGCGACGGAACTCCGCTCAGGATGACAGGCCTTTTTTCCAACGCAGCCACTCCCCAGCACACTCCCCGCTTGCGGGGGCGTTTCCTGAAAACTAATCTCCCGTCCCTTTTCCTTATGTCCGACGAACGCAAGACTCCCGAACAACGCGCGCAGATGACCGAGCTGGAGCGCCTCCGCCACTCCTGCGCCCACGTCCTCGCCACGGCGATCCTCAAGATCTTCCCCGAGGCGCAGTTCGCCGCCGGCCCGCCGGTGGACAATGGCTTCTACTACGACCTCGAACTCGCCTACCGCATCACGCCCGAGGACTTCGCGCGGATCGAGGAGGAGATGAAACGCGAGACCAAGGCGAACCACACCTTCGAGCGCCTGGACGTGACCCGCACCGAGGCGCTGGAGATGGCCACCACCGGCCGGCTCGGCGCGCTCGCGGAGCGGCCGGGACAGCCGAGCAAGTTCAAGTTGGACATCATCTCCGGCATCCCCGAGCACGAGCAAATCTCGCTCTACAAGAATGGCGACTTCATCGACCTCTGCGCCGGGCCGCACGTCATGCGCACGGGGAATATCGGCGCCTTCCGGCTCACGCACGTCGCCAGCGCCTACTACAAGGGCGACGAAAAGAACCCGCAGCTCCAGCGCATCTACGGCACGGCGTTCAAGAACAAGACCCAGCTCGACGAGTATTTCACGATGCTCGAGGAGGCGAAGAAGCGCGATCACCGCAAGCTCGGC
>JBBQYR010000256.1:0-3926 GCA_038208565.1 Chthoniobacterales bacterium | reverse complement strand
GCAATTTTAGCGTGCCGCTTGCGGCGTCGTAGTCGCACAGGCTCACGCTCTGGCCCTGCTCGTTCACCAGATAGACCCAGCGACCGTTGGGATGAAATTGCATGTGCCGTGGTCCACGACCTTCGCCGCCCGACATCGATGGCGGCGTGTTAGCCGCGAGCGCGCCCGTGGCCGCATCGAAACGAAGCTGCTCGACCTTGTTCAACTCGCCCGCGTGCGGCACGAACACGAAGCGATTCGCCGGGTCAGCCTGGATACAGTGCGCCTTTTTTCCCGTCTCTAATGTCTGCACGGGCCCGCCCGCGACCACGCCATCGGTGATCCGACTCGAAGTGGCGACGCCCTCGCTGTAGGACGCCGCGAGCAGCCACTGGCCGCTCCGATCGACCTGCACGTAGGCGGCGTTGATGCCCGCCGGGCTGAAAACGGGAGCGCCCAGCGCTCCCGTCGCGGGGTCGATGGCCAAGGTCGCAAACTGTTTCTCCGCGCGCACCGCGGCGTAGAGGTGCGTGCGCTTCGGGTTGATCGCAAGGCTGCCCGGCGCACCCGGCAAATCCACCGCGCCCGTGCGCGTGAGTTCGCCGGATTTCTCGTCCAGCGCATACACCGCGATGCGTTTCTCACCGCTCTCGGAAACATAAAGCACGGTCGGCCCCGCCCACGCGGGAGCGATGAAGGAGCCGAGAGTAAGCAGGAAGAGAAGTCGTTTCATGGTCAGGGAAGCTTGGGTTTGAGCGGTGATTTGCTGGCGGGGTCAACGGGATACACGGCCTGGTGCCGGTCGAGCGCGGCGAACAGACCCTGCATCATGCGGCGCAGTTCGGCCGGCTGGCTGGTCGCGAGATCCTGCTGCTCGAAGGGATCGGCCTTGAGCTGGAAGAGCTGGTAGTGCGAGCCGCCGGATACCGCCGACGGGAAGTAGTGGTAGATGACCTTCCACTCGCCATCGCGATAGCTCGTCCAGTAGTCGCTCCGATGCGGCGCGTGCGGGTAATGCATGAGGAAAGTTTCGTCGCGCGCCGGATCAGGCTTGCCGGACAGCAGCGTCCGAAGATTTGCCCCATCCACCGGGTGCGCCGCCGGCGCCTTGACCGCGGCCAGTTCGAGGATGGTCGGGAAAAGATCCTGCACCGCGGCCTGCTGGCGCTGGATGGTGCCGGCGGCGATCGGCAGGCGCTGCTGATTCGGGTTCGACGGACTGGCCTTGGCCCACGCGGCGATGAAAGGCACCCGCATTCCGCCCTCGTAGTGCGCCCCCTTTTTTCCACGCAACGGCGCCGCGCACGCCACCGCATGCTGGTTGCCGAGCGGCGCGTCCGAGCCGTTGTCGCCGAGGAAAAAGAGGAGCGTATTTTCCGCGACGCCGAGTTTGTCGAGATGGTCGAGCACGTCGCCGAGCGATTTGTCCATGCCTTCCACCAGCGTCGCAAAAGCCTGCGCCTGCGGCGGCTTGCCGGAATTCGCGTAGTGGGCCGCGAAGCGCGGATCGGACTCGAATGGCCCGTGAACCGCATACTGCGCGAAGTAGAGAAAGAAAGGCTTCCCGGCTTGCACGGCCTCACCGACCCGCGCGTTGGCCTCCAGCGTCAACGCCTCGGTGAGAAACGTTTCCGTGCCGTGATGCTTCTCCAAATGCGGCACGGCCGCCTGCGCGCGTTGGGTGCCGTGGCCGTAGTTTTTCATGCCGTAGTAGCTGCCGGGCGCGCCGATGGAGGCGCCGCCGACATTCACGTCGAAGCCGAGATGCAGAGGATCAGCACCTTCCGTGTCGCGCGGTCCGAAATGCCCCTTGCCGACATGGATGGTGCGATAGCCCGACTCGCGGAGCAGGGCGGGCAGCGTCACGTCGCCCTTCTTCAAACCGCGCCAATTCCAATCCGGCGGCCCCTGCGGCCCGGCGTTGTCCTGGTCGGGATTGATCCAGTTCGTGGTGCGATGCCGCGCCGCATTCTGGCCGGTGAGGAGCGCGATCCGCGTGGGCGAGCAGACGCTCATCGCGCAGAATTGATTGAAGCGGATGCCCCGCGCCGCCAGCCGTTCCATCTGCGGCGTGCGGTAAAATTCGTTGAGCGGGTAGCGCTTTGGCTGGCCCGAATCGTCGGTCAGAAACGGCACCGAAGTGTCCATCACACCCATGTCATCAACGAGGAAGACGATGACGTTCGGCGGATTGGCCGCGTGCGCCGCGGCGGCGAGGAGAAGGGCGAGGAGTTGGGGGAACAGGCGACGGATCATTTGGTCTTATCGGGGTTGGCTTGAGTCCACGCGCTATATTCTTCGAGCGTGTAGAAAGTGGCGTGGCGGCAAAGGCGTCCGCCTTCCTCGACGAGATCGCTGGAATTGAAGCTCCACGCGTCACCGTTCTTTTTTAGCGAACGAAAAGGACGTTCGGCTTTTCCGCGGCGAAGCTGGAGGCGCCGAAGAGCAGCGCGCCGAGGCAGACAAGGATCAGGGATGGTTGCATGGTTTATTTTTGCGGGCGCACCGCGCTGCGTCCATCGGGCTTGGCAGGGTCGAAGGTTGGATTTGGGATGGGGAATAGCGCGCCGACTTCTTTTTGCCACGCGTGCAGTTCGGCGCGCAGTTGGGTCACGCGCTGAGGTTCCTGCGCGGCGAGGTCGTTCTTTTCGCCGAGGTCTTGCGCGAGGTGGAAGAGTTCTGCGCGCCCGTCCTCCTGCCACTCGATGAGTTTCCAGTCGCCCCGACGCACGGCTGCGGCGGGCGCGCCGCCTTGATTGCCGTAGTGCGGGTAATGCCAGAACAGCGCGCGCTCCGGCAGCGTGCCGCCTTTGAACACCGGCAGCAGGCTCACGCCATCGAGGGTTTGGCCGGACTCCGGCTTCGCACCCGCGGCGTCGAGCAGCGTGGGAAAGAAGTCCGGGCTGCTCACCGGCGTGCTCACGACGCTGCCGGGCTGCACCTTGCCAGGCCAGCGCACGAGCAGCGGTTCGCGGATGCCGCCCTCATACATCCAGCCCTTGCCGCCCCGCAGCGGGAGATTCGATGTGGGCGAGCCTTCGCTCGTCGAGAGGCCGCCGTTGTCGCTGGTGAAAATGACGAGCGTGTTTTCGCGCAGGCCGAGTTCGTCGAGCTTCGCCAGCACCTTGCCCACGGCGAGGTCCATCGCCTCCACCATGCCGGCATAGACCGCGTGCTCCTGCACGAGCCGCACCTCGCGTGGTTCCTCGCGGCCCCACTTTGCCTCCAGCCCGAGCCGCTGCCGTTTCTCCTCATACTTCTTCCGCAAATCCTCGCGCGCCATCAGCGGCGTGTGGACGGAGTAAAAGGAGAAGTAGGCGAAGAAGGGCCGGCCCTTGTTCGCCTCGATGAACTTCACCGTCTCGCTCGCCAGACGGTCGGGCAGATGCTCGCCCTCGGGGCCGTCGGCAAGACGTGGATTGCCATAGGGCGAAAAGTATTTCTTTCCGCCATACGGCCCGCCGCGGTCGATGCCGCCCATGTTCACGTCGAAGCCCTGATTCTCCGGCCAGAAGCCCTCCGGCCCGAGGTGCCACTTGCCCGCGAAGAACGTCGCGTAGCCCGCGCGCTTCATCGCCTTGGCGAGCGTCGGTGCATCGAGGGCGAGGCGGTCCGCGTAAGGCGCGGGCAGCAGTTTCGTGTTGCGTTTCCACTGATCCGGCGTGGTCGGCGCGCCGATGTAATCCGTGATGCCCGTGCGCTGCGGCCACTGGCCGGTCAGCAGGCTCGCACGCGTCGGCGAGCACACCGGACACGCGGCGTAAGCGTCGGTGAAGAGTGCGCCTTCTTTAGCGAGGCGATCGAGATTTGGCGTCTCGTAAAAAGTGCTGCCGTAGCAGCCGAGGTCGCGCTGGCCGAGATCGTCCACGAGGAAGAAGACCACGTTGGTTTTCGGTGCCGCGGCGAATGCGGAGGTCATGGCGACCTGGCTCGCAAGGAGCAGGACG
>JBBQYR010000255.1:0-3985 GCA_038208565.1 Chthoniobacterales bacterium | reverse complement strand
GCCACCGAGCGCACCCTGCTCGACGCCTTCCTCCTCGAAAAAGCGCTCTACGAAATCCGCTACGAAGTGAACAACCGCCCCACCTGGCTCGCCATCCCGCTGCGCGGAGCGCTCGCGTTGCTCGATCGCGGCTAAGCGCCACGCTTGCCCGCCGGTCCGCTGCCGTGCATCCTCCCGCCGCATGACCCCTGTGGAAAGTTATCTCGCGGACCTCTACGCCGTCCGCGGCGCGGGCACCGCCGAGACCTCCGGCTATCCCGCGCTGGCCAATCTCCTGAACGCCGTCGGCGGCGCGCTCAAGCCGAAGATCACCACCGTCATCCACCCGTCGAACAGCGGCGCCGGCCTCCCCGATGGCGGCTTTTTTTCGGCCAAGGAACTCCGCCAGCACCCCGATGAAGCCTCGCTCTTCAAGCTCAAGCCCGAGCGCGGAGTGCTGGAGGTCAAGCCCGTCGATTACGATCTCGGCGCGCTCGCGCAGACCCCGCAGGTCCGCGACTACCTCGATCACTACGGGCAAATCCTCCTCACCAACTACCGCGCCTTCGCCCTCTACACTTGGGAAGGTAGCAAACCCGTCGCCGGTGAGGACTTCGTCATCGCTGACAGCCCCAGCGCCTTTTGGGACATCGCCCGGCACGCCAAGGACCACCGACTCCTCGGCGAACGCCTCACCGAATACCTCCGCCGCGTCCTCCTCAACCGCGCCCGGCTCTCCACGCCCAAGGACCTCGCCGCCTACCTCGCCAGCTACGCCCGCGAAGCCCGCGCCCGCGTCGAAGGCGCGGAATCCAACGCCCTCGCTCCCATCGCCGAGGCGCTCGGGGCCGCGCTCGGCATCGAGTTTAAGGGCGAAAAGGGCGAACACTTCTTCCGCTCCACCCTCATCCAGACGCTCTTCTACGGCGTCTTCTCCGCGTGGGTCCTGTGGAACGAAGGCAACCCCCGGCCCGGCGACCGCTTCCGCTGGCGCGAAGCCGCCTACCACCTCGGGCTGCCCGTCCTGCGCACCCTCTTCCACCATCTCGCCGACCCGCAGCAGCTCCGCCATCTCGGGCTGGAGGAAGTGCTCGACTGGACCGAATCGACGCTCGCCCGGGTCGAGCGCGCCGCCTTCTTCCAGCGCTTCCGCCTCGGCGAAGCCGTGCAGTATTTTTACGAGCCCTTCCTCGCCGAGTTCGACCCCGACCTGCGCAAGCAATTCGGCGTCTGGTACACCCCGCCCGAGATCGTCAAATACATGGTCGCCCGCGTGGACCGCGCCTTGCAGGAAAACTTCGGCCTCCCCGATGGCCTCGCCAGCAAGAACGTCGTCGTCCTCGATCCCTGCTGCGGCACCGGCGCGTATCTCGTCGAGACCCTGCGCCTCATCCATGAGCGATTGAAGGAAAGCGCGGGCGAGACCCAGGCCGGGCTGCTCGTCAAGGAGGCCGCGCAAAAGCGCCTCTTCGGCTTCGAGCTCCTGCCCGCGCCCTACGTCGTCGCCCATCTCCAGCTCGATCTCCTGCTCCAGCGCTGGGGCGGCGCGCTCGATCACGACAAGAACGAACGCGCCGGCGTTTATCTCACCAACGCCCTCACCGGCTGGGTGCCACCCGAGGAGCCGAAGACCATCCTCTTCCCCGAACTCATCGCCGAGCGCGACGCCGCCGACCGCGTGAAACGCGAAGCCGACATCCTCGTCATCCTCGGCAACCCGCCTTACGACGGCTTCGCCGGCATCATGAAGATCGAGGAAGAGCGCGGGCTCAGCGAAGCCTACCGCACCACCAAGGCCGCGCCGAAGCCGCAGGGCCAGGGTCTCAACGATCTTTACGTCCGCTTTTTCCGCATGGCCGAGCGCCGCATCGTCGAAGGCGCTCCTGAGAATGATAGCCCCGCCGTCCTTCCGCCCGCGCCGGAGAAGCACGGCATCGTCTGCTACATCTCGAATTACTCGTGGCTCGACGGCCTCTCGCATCCCGGCATGCGCGAGCGGTTCCTCGAAGTGTTTGATCGCATCACCGTCGATTGCCTCAACGGCGACAAATACAAGACCGGCAAAAAATCGCCCGACGGCACGCCCGACCCGAGCGTCTTCAGCACCGAGTTCAATCGCGAAGGCATCCAGATCGGCACAGCCATCGCCATGATGGAACGGTGGCCGGCGCGGGCCACGAACGTCGAGCCCGGCTCCGCAGTCACGGGGAAAAAGGGGAGCGCACGCGCCCCGCGTGCCGTTCCCGGCGCCCCCGCCGGGGACATCGACCCGGTCTCCGGCGGAGCCGGCACTTCAGCTGGGGAGACGGGCGTGGCGCGCGCGGGCGACGAGTCTTCGGCGAGGGCGCCGCAGACAGCACGCGAGGGCGCGTGCGCTCCCCTTTCCCTTGTGAGAGCGGACGCGCACCCACGCTCCGAGGTCCAGTTCCGGCATTGGTGGGGCAAGGAGAAACGCGCGGAGTTGCTCGCGTCGCTCGCCAATGAGACAACCTACACTTCGCTCCATCCGGTGCTGCCCCTTGGACTGCCGTTCGTGCCGCTGGAAGTGCGCCCGGATTACAATGGCTGGCCGTCGGTCGCCGAATTGCTCGACTATTCCTCCTTCGGAATCCTGACCAATCGGGATGAAGCGCTCGTCAGCATTGATCGCCAACCGCTCGTCAAGCGCATGGAGCAGTATTTCGATCCGAAGGTTTCAAACGAGCAGATCAAGGACGAGGCGCCCGCACTGATGCGTGTCACCGGTCGATTCGACCCAATTGTCACGCGCGCTTATCTGCTTGGTCACGGGATAACCACCGGGGAGTTCGTTCGGTTGATGTATCGTCCCTTCGACGTGCGCTGGCTTTACTGGCACCCGCAAACCAAGCTCGTAGAAGAGCGAAGGGCTGAATTCCGTCCGCACATCTTTCCGGGCAATCTCGTCCTTGCGATTGTCCGTCAGAATCGAAAAGGATTCACCGAACCACTCGTTGCGTCGGTCTTTCCATCGCATCACTTGATCGAGCGCGGAGCGAACTATTTCCCGCTCTATGTCCACCCCGTCGAGACATCCGCGGTCGTCAAGGAGACGCCCGATATGTTCGCCGAAACAGCAGGCGGCGGCAGTGCCGAGCCCGTGCCGAATCTCACGCCCTTCGCCCGCGACTACCTCGCGGGCCTCAGTGCCCAGCCGGAAGACCTCTTCTTTCACATCGTCGCCATCCTCCACGCCCCGGCCTACCGCACCGAAAACGCCGGGGCCTTGCGGCAGGATTGGCCGCGCGTGCCGTTGCCCAAGGACGCCGACACCTTGCGCGCCGGAGCCGCGCTCGGACGGCAGATCGCCGCGCTGCTCGATCCCGAAACCGACGTGCCCGGCGTGACCAGCACGCCGCTTCGCAAGGAACTCCAAGGTCTCGGCGAACTGACCGCGCCGAAAGCCCCCAACCCCGCCAATCCCAAGCCCAGCAGCTTCACCAGCGACCTCGCCCTCACCGCCCGCTGGGGCTACGCCGGGCAGGGCGGCGTGGTCATGCCCGGCCCCGGCGACGTGCGCAGCGGCACGCGCGGCGAGGGGTTCGTGGACATCCACCTCAACGCCACCACCCGCTGGAAAGACGTGCCCGCCGCCGCGTGGGCCTACACCCTCGGCGGGTATCAGGTGCTCAAGAAGTGGCTCAGCTACCGCGAAGCCGTCCTGCTCAAGCGCCCGCTGACCGCCGACGAAGCCCACGACTTCACCAAACACGTCCGCCGCCTCACCACCCTCCTCGCGCTGCATCCGCAACTCGACGCCCATTACGCGGCGTCCGCCAGCGCGGCGTCCCGGGAAGGCTGAGTCCGCGCTTGCCGGGCGGGGGGCGGCTGGTAGCTTCGCCGTCACTTCCGCACGCATGGCTCCAAACGGTTACCTCGCTCTCGTCCTGCACGCGCATCTCCCGTATGTGCGGCATCCGGAGTATGACGAATTTCTGGAGGAGGACTGGCTCTACGAGGCGATCACCGAGACGTATCTGCCGCTGCT
>JBBQYR010000254.1:0-4010 GCA_038208565.1 Chthoniobacterales bacterium | reverse complement strand
CTCATACTTGCCGCCTTCGCGCGGCACGAACTGCCCGGAATGCACGCCCCACTCGGCGTTCTTCGCGGTGAGTTCCAGCGTCTCGCTCGTGCCGCTCGGCGCGGTCAGCGTCACGGTCACTTTCCCCTCGCTGATCGGGATGCCGAGTTTGTCGAGCACCGTGGCATTGAGGCGCATCCTTTCGCCGCGTTTCGGCGCCTCGGGCGTGTAGAAAAAGCGCACGCCTTCATCCTGCGAAAGGTGCCGCTGATGCGCCATCCAGCGCACCACCTGCCCCCAGAATCGATAGTGATACGTGTCCTCGACGCCCTTGCGCCAGCGCCACGCCGAGTCCGTGCCCATGTAGAGCACCTTGCCATTGCCGGACGCGCGCGTCGCGAGCAGCGGGATGCGGCCAAACTGATTCCGCGCCGCCTCATGCACCGCGAGCACTTCTGCGCCCGGCTTCGCCCTCACGACCGGCGCATACCAATAAAATCCCGGCAGCCCGCGCCAGACCGCTTGATTCGCCGAAGGCTCCGTCGCGAGCATCGTAAGCCAGTGATCGCGTCCGCGGAACGTCAGTTCGAGCCGCGCCTCGGCACCGCTGGCGAAGCCGGTGCCTTTCGCGTAGTCCGCCTCGACGGGCAGCAGATCGTTGAGCGCAGAATCGGCGAACGATTTCTGCCGTCCGAGCGGTCCCGGCAGGAAGACGAGCCCGCTGGCCTGCTGCTCGACGAGGCCCTTGAGCATCGTGGCATTTTCCGGCGTGAGCATGCCGCCGCCGATGCCGACGTCGCCGAGGAAAACGACATCGTAACTCTGCAACTCCTCGCGTTTGCCGGGGAATTCCTTCAGGTAGCCCGGCCCTTCACCCATGCCGATCGACGGGTGATAGAGCACCGTGTTCACCGCCACGCCAGCGTCGCGCACGAGCGCATTGCGCAGGTAGCGAAACTCCCAGCGCGGCTGCGAATCGACGACCAGAACCTTGAGCGTTTCCTTGCGCACCGCGAGGCGGAATCCGCGCTCGTTGTTCGCCGGGAAAACCTCCTCGCGCTCGACCGGCACGCTCACCTTGAACTCACCTTCGCCTTCCGCCTGCGGCGTGAAGACGAGCATGTCCTGCACTTGGCCCATCGGCGGCAGAGTGATCGTTTTCGCGCCTTTCACATCGCCCGGACCTTGCACATTGACGGTGGTTTTCACCTCGCGCGGGAGATGATTCTGCACGGTGAACATCACGCTGATCCGCTCGTTCACGAGCCCGTAGGTCGGCGCGCTCACGGCCTGCAATTCGACATCGGGCAGATACGTCTCGCTGCCCACGCCGACGGCGAAAACCGGCACATCGCGCTGCGCCAGTGCGGTCGCCGCGGTGATCGGCGACTTCCCGAGATTCCAGTCGCCGTCGCTGAGCAGCAGCACCGCGCGCAGGTCGGCGTGTTGCTTGAGCACGCGTTCGAGCGGCTCGTTGAGGTCCGTGCCGATCTCCGTTTCGACGTCCTGCTTGATGTCCACGGCGAGCTGTTTGGAGAACGGCGCAATCGTCACCTGATACTGTTTTTCCAGCGCCTGCCAAAACTTCGCGTCGATCTGCTGCTTCACCCACTCGGCGCGCGCCCGCGCCTGGTTTTCGCCCGCGAGCACGTCCTTGGTTTCCATGCTGCCCGAGCCATCCCACAGGATCACCACGCGCGGCTGTTCGGTGCGCTTTTTGATCAGGACGCGCTCGGGACGGAGCAGGGTGAAAGCGATGGCCAGCGCGATCAGCAGGCGCAGCACATGGAGCGCGGTCATCCACCCGCCGCGGCCTTCGCGCTGCAGGCTGCGGAAGAAAAACCAAATCGACGCGATGGCGAACGCCGCGGCGATCGCGATGACCCATGGCGCGGTGTTAAATTGCCACCCTTCGCTCATGCGGCGACCTCCGAAGACTCGCGTTTCGGCGCCGCCGGTTTCACCGAGGCCTTCATCGGGAGCATCGCCTTGCTCGTGGCCAGCGCCATTTCCACGCACATGAAAATCATCGTGAGCATGACCATCGCCGGCCAGATTTCGCTCTGCAGCCGATCGGCTTTGAGTTCCAGCGCACCAGCCATGACGGTCAGGCGCACGCCGCGCAGCAACTCGGGCAACCGCGCCGTTTCGACGATCTCGGGGGAATCTTCCGTCTCCGGTCGGTTGAGCGCGATGCGTTGCGCGCCGTTTTGATAGACACCGGCATGCCAGCGCCAGTCGCGGCGCCGATCAGTCTCGACTGCGCTCCATGTCTCCTGCGCATCCGGCGGTTGCCATTCCCCCGCGATCGCCATCAGGGGCGGAGCCAGTCGCTGGCCACCGAGCGTGACGAGGCGCTGCACTATCGGCAGCAGCACGAATCCTTCGCCGAATGATCCCCATTCCACATCCGGCAATGTCGCGCAGGCAAAGAGTCGCCCTGCACCGACGGACCGCGAGATGAAGAACGCGCGGCCATCAGCAAAGGTTCCGCCGACGTGTGCCGAATCACCGGCTTCGGGCACCTGACGGCGCGCGACATCGAGCTTCGCGAGGGGAAGGGGATTGCCGCTCTCGGTGCGCGCGAGCGGGCCATCGAGATCATCCCACGAGGTGACGCGGAAGGGCGCGTCCTTGGGCGCGGTCTCGATCGGGCTCCATTTCACGCCGAGCGGGCCGCTCGTTGCTTCACCGCCGGGCGGCAGGCAGAGCAGGACACCGCCGCTTTCCACCCACCCTTGCAGCGCTTTCGCCACGACATCGCCTGGCGCGGGCGCCGCCCAAATGAGCAACGCGGTTTCCTTCCACGGAATATTCTCCGCGAGCTCCAGTGGCAGCAGGTCCGCGATGCGATCCGTGCGCGTCTTGTCCGGCGCCGCAGCGAAGCGCACCCGCTGTGCGCCCGGTCCCGCGCCGATGACCACGGTCCGCAGCGGCACTGGCGGGGCGTAGGCGAAATAAGCGGCGTTGTCCGCGGCGTTCGTGTCGGCGGGTAGTTCGACTTTGCCCCAGCCGGGCTCGATTCGCGGGAGATCAAACTTGAGGCTCTGGCGATGCACGGCGCCGCTTGGCGACAGGTCGATCTGGCTCTTTGCGCCGTCGCGCGTGAGCAGCAGCGGCAGCGGCCCTTTGCGTTCGCCGTCCGCTTCGATTTCGATCGCGAGACCGAGCTGGCCTTTGCCTGCTTTGGCGTCGCGCACGCGGAGCTCGGCGGATTTCACGGCGATGGTGAGATTGCCCGCGGGCGGCGTGGAGAGATCGAGAATGCGCACGCGCACACTCTGCGGCAGGCCGGCGAAACGCGCGGCGATGTCCTGCCATTCGGCGCTGTCGGGCCGCCAGTTCTGCGCCTGCAAATCGCTCGCAATCCACAGCTCGGCGCTGCCCGGCTTGTTCTTCACGAGATAATCGAGCGCCGCCCGGAACATTGCCGGGACATCCGCCGCGGCGTCGGTCGCCTCGGTCATCTGCATCGTCGCGAGCGTCGAGCCGTCGGCGATGTCGAGTGGCTGGCGCAGGACATTTTCGAGCAGGATGAAGCGGCTGCCCGCGTTCTGCTTCGCCGCCTGACCGAGCAGCGTGAGCGCGTGCGCGCGTTTGCTTTCGCCCTGCCCGCCGCCTGCTTCCATGCTCGCTGAACGATCGAGCAGGATGAGCACCGCTTCCGGCGCCCCTCCCGCCGCCGCGCCGATCCAACCGCCGGTGAGCGGTCGTGCCATCGCCCAGATGAGGAAGAGCAGCACGAGACAACGGCACGCGAGAAGCAGCATCTGGCGGATCTTCGCGCGCCGCGTGGCTGCGCGGTTGGCCTTGAGCAGGAAGAGCATCGCCGCCCAATGCACGGTCTTGTAGCGCAGCCGATTGAGTAGGTGGATGATGATCGGCAGCAGCACCGCCGGCAGCACCCAGAGCATCCATGGTTGCAGGTAAGCCATCGCTCAGCGCCGTCCTTTGGCTCGCACCCGCTGGAGCATGAAATTCGTCAGCACACCCTCGAACGGCTGATCGAGATAGGTGAAGTGATAGTCCAC
>JBBQYR010000253.1:0-4083 GCA_038208565.1 Chthoniobacterales bacterium | reverse complement strand
GTCCGCGAGCGGTTCGAGCCCGAGATCGCGCGCGACGGTGGCCTTCGTTTTCTTCTTCGGCCGGAATGGGAGGTAGATGTCCTCCAGCGCGGTCATGGTCTCGGCGGCGTTGATCTTCGCCGCGAGCACCTCGGTCAGCAGCTTGCGCTCCTCGAGCGACTTCACGATCGCCTCGCGCCGCTTGTCGAGTTCCTCGAGTTGCTCCAGTCGGTCGCGGATCGCCGTGATCTGCACTTCGTCGAGTTCGCCGGTCTTTTCCTTCCGATACCGCGCGATGAACGGCACCGTAGCGCCCTCCTCCAGCAACACCGCCGTGGCCGCGACCTGCCGGGGCTGGAGCTTCAGTTCGGTGACGAGTTTCGCGAGGTGTTTTTCGATCATAGAAAGGGGAAAAAGGGTCCCGCGATGATGCGTTCGGAGCCCGGCAAGTCAACCGCCTGACCGCAAAATGTTGGGGTGTGTCCGATGGGGAACATCAACATGTTGCGGAACCATGGCCGTTTGGGCTTTTCCGGGTCGAGCAGCACGGGCGGGTGGGGAACGCCTGATCGACCTTGCTGGCCCGGCCTCGGTCCCGCACAGTCGGGCGCATGAAACGCCTGCTCTTCCTCCCCCTTCTCGCCAGCGCAGTTTTCGCCCAGGAGACGCCGCGCGACGCGACCTTTCGGAAGTCGATCGACGAGATGTATCCGCGGCTCGTCGAGACGCGGCGCGATATTCACCAGCACCCGGAGCTTTCCAATGAAGAGCAGCGCACCGCGGCGCTGGTTGCGGAGCGGTTGCGCGCGCTCGGGCTCGAGGTGAAGACGGGCGTCGGCAAGCACGGCGTGGTCGCGGTTTTGAAAGGCGGCCTGCCAGGCAAGTGCGTGGCGGTGCGCGCGGATATGGACGCGCTGCCGATCAATGAACTGCGCTCGACGCCGTATCGCTCCCGGAATCCGGGCGTGATGCACGCCTGCGGCCACGACGTGCATACCGCGGTCGGGCTCGGCGTGGCGGAGTTGCTCGCGAAGCATCGCGACCTCGTGAAGGGCTCGGTGAAATTTCTTTTTCAGCCCGCGGAGGAAGGGATGCCGGCGAGCTTCCAGGGTGACTGGGGCGCGAAGCTGATGATCGCGGAAGGCGCGATGGAAAATCCGCGGCCCGATGCCGTCTTCGGCCTGCATACGGCGGTGAGCGTTTCACCCGCAGCGGCGACCGACGACGAAACGCATTACCTCAGCGCCGGGCAGGTGGCCTACACGATCGGCGCGGACAACGCGAACAGCGACCGCTTCCGCGTGGTGATCAAAGGCAAGATGGCGCACGGCTCGGCGCCGCATCGCGGCGTGGACGCGATCGTCGTCGCGGCGGAGGCGATCACGGCCTTGCAGACGATTCGTAGCCGCGAGACGAACACGCGCCAGCCGCTCGTCATCACCGTCGGCACGATCCAGGGCGGGCAGCGCGAGAATATCATCGCCGAGCGCGTGGAATTCGCCGGCACTGTGCGGACCTACGACACGGCGTTTCGCGACAAGGTGATCTCGAAGATGGACCGCATTCTTAAGGGCATTTGCGCGGCGCACGACGCGACGTGCGAGTTTGAGTATCGCAAGGGCTACCCGAGCATCATCAATAACGCCGAACTGGTGAAAGCGACGCTGCCAGCGTTTCGCCGCCAGCTCGGCGACCAGAATGTGATCGAGGTCATCCCCGGCATGGGTGGCGAAGATTTCTCCTACTTCGCGCAGGTCGCGCCGGGCTTCTACTTCCGCCTCGGCGTGGCGAATGAAGCGAAGGGCATCATCGGCGGTGGCCACACGCCGATCTTCGACGTGGACGAGGAGTGCTTGAAGACGGGCGTCGCGACGATGGCCGCGGCGGTCTGCGATTTCCTCGACGCCGCGCGCTGAGCGAACCGCCCGCGTCGCTTACTGCCCGGGCGGGCGCGCACCGTCGTGCTTTTCGCGGGTAATTGCTCCGTCCTTGTTGCGGTCGAGTCGATCGAAGAGCGCGGGCGGGCCGCGGAATTCGTCGCGCGCGATTTTTCCGTCCTTGTTCGTATCGCTGCGGGCGACGAGGTCGTCGAATTTCGGCAACGCCCGCGCCGTCGGGGCGCCCGACTTTTTCTCCGGCACCCCGTATTCCTTGGCGGGCGTGCGCAGGTAGCGGATGGCGCCTTTGCAGTCTTCGATCTGCGCCGAGGCGGGAATCGTCGTGCCGGTGAGGAGCAGCAGACCGGCGAACCATGCGGTGACGAAGCGGGAAGAGTTCGACATATCGTGCTTGAGCGCCGACTCCACGGCGCGGTTGCGCTTGGCGCGAAGTCCCAGGCTCAGGCGACGTGCCGCAGCGCTTCGATCGGGTTCATCATCGCGGCGCGCCGCGCGGGATAGAGGCCGAAGAGCACGCCGATGGCGACCGAGATGCCGAAGGCGAGGGGCAGCGACCACGGCACGATGATCGGGACCATCGTGCGGACGACATCGGGCAGGGCGGCCATGGCTTTGGGGAATGTGCCGAGCATCGCTTTCATGGCCAGGGCGAAGACAGGTGTGCAGGCGAGGCCTCCGATCATGCCGGTGATGCCGCCGGTGATCGAGAGCACCACGGTCTCGACGAGGAACTGCTGCGTGATGTCCTGCCGCCGGGCGCCGATCGCGCGGCGGATGCCGATCTCGCGGGTGCGCTCGGTCACGGTGGCGAGCATGATATTCATGATGCCGATGCCGCCGACGAGGAGCGAGATGGCGGCGACGAGGCCCATCATGGCGATGAACATAAGCCGGGTGTTGCGGGCTTGTTCGAGCAATTCGAGAGGCACGGCGATCATGTAATCCTCGCGGCCATGCGTCCGGGCGAGCGTGCGGCGGACGATCTCCGCGGTGTCGATGACTTCCTTTTGATCGCGCAGCGAAAGCGTGACCTGCGTGGCGATGGGGATGCCGTCCTCGGTGCGCGAATAGAAGTCGTGGAAGAGCGCCCACATCGTGTTCATCGGGATGTAAACGTCGCGGGCGAAGTCCTGCTTGGCGCGGGCGCCGGGGATTTCATCGGCGGCGGCGCGCTGCTTCATCACGCCGACGACCTGGAAATAATCCGTGCCGATATGGATGGCGCGCCCGATGGGATCGACGAAGCCGAAGAGTTCCTCGGCCAGTCCGGGCGCGAGCACGCAGACCTTGGCCTTGGCTTCGTCCTCGACCGGCGTGACGAAATGTCCGCGCGCGATTTCCATGCGATTCAGCGAAAGATACTCGGGCGTGCAGCCGACGAGCCGGCCGTAGGATTGTTTTGTGCCGTAGGCGAAAAGGCGCCGCGGCAGCTCGCGCATCGGGATCGCTTTCGAAATACTCGGCACCGTGGCGATGAGCGTCTCGAAATCTTCCTGCGTGATGCCGTAGGCGCGCGGCTTCGCGGGGCCCTGTTGTGGCGGTGGCTGGTTGCTGGTCAGGATGATGTTGTTCGCGCCGAGTTCGGCGATCTGCTGCTGGGCCTTGGCGCTGATGCCTTCGCCGATGGCGAGCAGCCAGATGACGCTGGCCACGCCGATGAAGATGCCGAGGATCGTGAGCAGGGACCGTAGCGGATGCAGGAGCAGGCTCTTCACGCCGAGCTGTGCGGTGCGGAGCATGAGGCGCAGCGACGAGCTAAAATTGGGGCGCGCCATTTCCGGCGGCGCTTCATTCGGATCGGCTCGGTGCTCGACGGGGCGAAGGCGCGTGTCGGATTGCACCACGCCATCGAAGAGCCGCACGATCCGCCGCGCGTGCCGCGCGACGTCTTCCTCATGCGTGACGAGCACGATCGTTTTGCCGTCCCGATTCAACCCGCGTATTGGATGCTGCCGGATTTGATGCAAACTATGTGCAAGGTGATATCGGCTGGGAGTTCTGGCGCAAAGAAGGAAACCCACTTCCCGACCGTACTGTCAAATTATTGGAAGAGTATAAAATCGGCCTTTTTGGTGCTATCACTTCGAAACCAAAAGACAAAACACTGGCTGAACTTGCGCCAGAACTTCAAGATAAAGGATATGTTTATTACAGCCCAATTGTGGCCATGCGCCAGCATTTTAAACTGGATATTTGTTTGAGGCCC
>JBBQYR010000252.1:0-4112 GCA_038208565.1 Chthoniobacterales bacterium | reverse complement strand
TGCGCCCCTTGCTGTTCGCACGATGGAAGGAGAGGACCGCGAGCAGATCGAGAAAATCGTCGTCCTCGGAGGCCAAATGGACCTCCCCGGTCGAGATCTTGTCGCCGACGTTGGGCAGCCTGGCCTCGATCAAACGCGCCGCGCGCTGGGGTGTAATGGCCGTGCGGTTCCGTCGGCGGATGAGTTCCTGCACATCGAATGGATCACCGAGGCGCGGGGCGTCGGTCATCGTCAGATCCACCGGCAGCTTTGCTTTTCGCGGTCGCGCGAGTGCATCCCGCCCAAAGTAAACCTCCACCTCCGGACTGAGCAGACGCATTCCCGGTTCCTTCGCCAGATCGGCGAAGGAAAGTCCGGCATACTTCTCCGCCGCCGCTTGGAGATATTCTTTCACCTGCTCGGGACGCCGGCCCCGGATCTCGGTCTGGTAACGGTAGCGCTGCGCAGAGAGACGGCTGAAGTCGGCCACGCGCCCATCCACGATGCGCTGCTTGGAAGGCAGCCCGCCCAGTTCACGATCCAGTCTCGAAAGCGTTTGCTCCGCCTCACCGTAGGCAGCGGTCTCTTCCAGCCCTTTGTGCGCGGCGATGGCTTTAGCCAGGTGCGCTTTCAGGAATGGATTCGAGATCGCATCCTGCACCACCAGCCGGGCCTGCTTGAGCTTGGGCAGCAGTCCACCTTTCTGCAGCGTGTCGTAGCAAATCATGTGATCGCCTTCGTGAAATTCGACGAGGAGGCGATCCAAGGTTTCACCAGCCGATTTACTCTCCCGCTGCTGGCCCTCGTATTTGAGCACGAGGCTTTCGAGAGCCAGCATCTGATCGCCGGCGTGGAGCACCCGATCCGTAATTTCCTTGATGACCTGCCGCAGTTCCTCCGGGTTTCGCCGGTGGGGATCGAGAGCGCCCTCGGCGAGTAGCGTTTCGCAGATCGAGCGGATCGTCGCCGCAAAATCCTTGAGTTCC
This sequence comes from Chthoniobacterales bacterium, assembly GCA_038208565.1. GTDB lineage: Bacteria > Verrucomicrobiota > Verrucomicrobiia > Chthoniobacterales > Chthoniobacteraceae > Chthoniobacter. Next base: position 3,147 of record JBBQYR010000252.1, on the reverse strand, counting down.
GCGACGTCGTCCTGCGCGACCTCGCGCAGACTGCGGATCAACGGTCGCACCTGCGGCGAAAGAGTGACCCACCGCTCATCGATGCTCACGCGACGCTGCTGAAGCCACTGCGCCTGCAGCAGGTTGTTGAAAAGCTTGCCCGCCTTCAGCCTCACATCCTGAGTGTCCCCGCCCTCATCGAGGTCGAGTTCCGCGCCAGGATTCAGCATCAGGGTGTCGCGAATGAGCGCCAGCGTCTCCTCGTGGGAAAGCTGTCCATCCTCATTGCTCCGCGCCTCAAATCGATCGATGAAGTCCACATAAACTGGTGCGGAAGGGCGCGCCAGCGGACGAAAGAACCCCTGCTTGAAGAGCGGCGCCAGGCGCTGACTCAACAATGGCGGCGGTTCACTTTCGACGTGGGGTGATGGATTCATGCGCTGCAAAGGCGTCCGCCAGAGCGATGCCGTGTGAAAAACTCACCCGCATTTCGTCGCCCTGAATTCAGGCCCGGCGAAATGATACAAGCATTGGGGTCCGTATGGCGAGCATGACGGTGGCATCTCGCGATAGCGGTTCCCGTCGTGTTTCAGCCCGAAACGAACGCGATTTACTCAGGCGAACAGCAAACTATGAATCACTTTTCCGTCGAATTTCTATCCTCTACGGCGCTTCGTATTCTTAATATGAGCGACCTTTACAGGGAATCAGGGGGAGTGGCGGCGTGAGCAGCCATGGCCCGCGCCTGTCGCCAGCCGCTGAGGCAACTCTGGAAAACGAAGATCGTGATGATCCCGATCCAGATGCTCCAGGAATAGATCGCGTAAGCCGCGAGCGCCGCTACACCGATGAAGCCGATAAAACTGGCGACGTAGAGGCTGCGAATCGGGCCGATGAAAAACCAGAGCAGCGAGCGGAGGATTTGCCCGCCATCGAGCGGATAGACCGGCAGCATATTGAAGATGAGCAGGCCGGTATTGATGAACCAGATCGTCTCGATGAAGCGGTAGGCGTCGGGGTTGGTTAATTGGAGTTCGCCGACGACGGGCAGCGCCAGCGCGATGCTCAGCAGGACGAAGAAGACGACATTGACCAGGGGACCGGCCGCGATGCTCCACAGCTCGGCGCCCGGTCGAGGCGGCGGCGACACGTAGGCCACGCCGCCGAGCGGCCAGAGCACGATGGTATCCGCGTGTCCGCCGACTTGCCGCGTCGCGAGGGAGTGACCGAATTCATGGATGAGCACGATCAGGAACAGCGTGAGGTATTCCGCCACATTCCACCCGATCGAGCCATACACGCCCTTGCGCCGCTCGATCTGGTAAAAGGCGATGACGAGCCACGACCAATGGAGAAAAACGTGGATCCCCCAGAGTTGGAAAAGCCTGAAAGAACCTTGCGCGGTGGGAGTCATGCGCGGACTCTCAATGCCCCGGCACCCAGTGGCAAGAGGCACGATGGCGCGCGGGGCGGAAAAGCTCAAACAGCTCGAAATATCTTCAAAGAGGCGCTTCTGGAATTGGTCGCAAGTTGATACAGCGGCGGCATTAACGCTGCCTCCCCCCTTTTCCGAGCTTTTTAAGCTCAGAAGCTTCCTTCGTTCCATTCCCCCAATTCATGGAATGAAAACCGCCCTCGTCCTTAGCTTGGTCCTATTCGTCGGCGGCGGCATCCAACTCCAGGTGCTGGCGCATTGGCAGGACGGCACGATCGAGGACGTCACGCAGATCACGCGCTTTCGGACAAACGACGAATCCGTGGCCGAGGTCAGCGCGACGGGCGTGGTGACGAGCAAGGAGAAGGGCGACACGCACATCGTGGCGTTTTACGACAATGGCGTGCAGCCGGTGCCGGCGATGCTGGCGGCGTCACCGTTCACGGGCGCGAAATTTCCGAAGGTGCCGACGCGCACGAAGGTCGATGAACTCGTGGTCAACAAGCTGCGCAAGGCCGGCATCGTGCCGTCAGAGGTTTGTACCGATGCGGAGTTCCTCCGCCGGGTGAGCCTCGACATGACGGCGACGCTGCCGACGCCGGAAGAAGTGCGCGTCTTTCTCGCCGACAAGTCGCCGGACAAACGCGCGAAGAAGATCGAAGCACTGCTCGCTTCGCCCGGTTACGCGGCGTGGTGGACGACGCTGCTCTGCGACTTCAGCGACAACAATCCGCGCCAGCTCAACACCGGCGGTGAGCTCCAGATCAACGACAAATTTTCCCGCCAGTGGTACGACTGGATTCTCAAGCGCGTCGCCGACATCCGACGTTCGACGGGCGCGTCTTCACGCCGAAAATCCTCGGCGGCGATGAGGTGATGCTCACGACGTACCCCGATCCGCGCGGCCCGCTCATGGAATGGCTGCGCGCGAAGGACAATCCCTACTTCGCGCAGTCGTTCGTGAATCGCGTGTGGGCGGTCTATTTCGGCCGGGGCATCGTCGAGCCCGCGGACGACATGAACCTCGCCAGCCCGCCGACGAACAAGAAGCTGATGGAGTATCTCGCCGCGGGATTCGTGAAGAGTGGCTACGACATGAAGTGGCTGCACCGCACGATCGCCAGCAGTGACACCTATCAGCGGAGCTGGAAGACGACGCCGAGCAACAAGCTCGATGACAAAAAACTTCAGCCACGCGCTCATCCGCCGGTTGCCTGCGGAGTTGGTCTTCGATTCCATCGCCCTAGCCACGGCCTCGGCGAGCGGTCAGGCGAAATTCATCGCGGATGTGAACAATCGCGCGATCGGGCCGAACGCTTCGATCAGCGGCAAAACCAAGGCTGGCGACAGCTACACGCTGAACACTTTCGGCAAACCGGCGCGCCTGGCGAACTGCGACTGCGAACGCACCAACGACCCGACGCTTTTGCAGACGATCTACACGCGCAACGATCCCGCGCTGCTCACGCTGCTGGACTCCGCGAAGCGCGACGGCACCGGCTGGATCGAGGAACTGCGCCGCGCGACCAGCCCCGAGTTCACGCCCGAGAAACTGCAGGCCGAGCTGGTAAAATATGAGGCTGGAAAACAGCGCGCGAACGGGCAGCGCGCCGAGCGTGAAAAGGACGCGCTGCTCGCGGAGAGGAAGCGCCAGAAATTCGACACGCAGATCAAGGAACTCGATGAGCGCATCACCCGCACGCAAGCCGAACTGGCGCGGGCGCAGAATCGCC
>JBBQYR010000251.1:0-4224 GCA_038208565.1 Chthoniobacterales bacterium | reverse complement strand
AACGATCTGCCAGAGGGGCGAGGAGCGGGGACGGCGGGTGTGGTGGACCGAAGGCACAATGCGTGTGCCTGGGAACAGATTTCGGGCCGGGGAGGCTCAACAACACGGGGCGACGTCTTGATGAACCACACGCTCTCAAGCCTCCATGCTTGGGTGCTGTCGTCTCACGGCACGGGCAGAGGCCAACTCCGCTCCGCATTCTCCTTTCTTTGGCAGCCTTCCGGTAGAATGGCCGCACACGGCAGCCGAGGAAGTCGCGTCTAAATGCCGGCGCATCGGGCGGGCGCTGGCGGCACGGCTGCGGCGGTAATCATCGCAGCTTCCACACGGGCGAAGCTGATGAACGCGAGGCCGGGAGGCTCGGCTGCCGCAAGCGGTAGCGTCTATCTCAGCGATTTGCTGGCATCACCGCGTCATCTGGCCGCCTTGCGTATTCCCGGAGTGGACGCTTTGGCTTTTCACTCCGGATGTAGGACCCGTGGCGGCTGCTGGCTTCATCGAATCACATGCGGAAAAAACCAAACTCACGGCGGCGGCAGCAATGATCAGGATAGTCTTCATTTGATTTAGAAATCGCGTTGTAAACCCGCGGTGCGCTTACGATTTTCGACTCTTTCATCGCAAAGGCTTCTGCAACGCGAGACTCCACCAGCGAGGCGCTATCCAACGCCGAGTTGACCAACTTGCTCTTTGACGCAGCACCCCGACTTTTCGGGGCGCCGTACGACCCCGCATTGTCGGTGCGGAGGGTCTTTGGTTTGCCTTCGTCACTCCGGGGCGAGACCGACTTTGTGGAGGAAACGTGAATAGATCCGCGCCAGCACTGCGCCCATCAGGGACCCACTGATCACATCTCCGGGATAATGCGCGCCAAGGTAGATTCGGGAGAATGCGACCAAGGCCGCCAGCCCGTGAAAAGCTCGCGCTCCACGCGGATACTGTCGCGCGAGCAACAGCGCTCCGGCGAACGCCGCCGCGCTGTGGCCGGAGGGAAAGGAATAGCTACCCGGTTTGCGCCCGACAATGATCGCCTGGACGAGGGAGATGAACGGGCGACTTCGGCGGAACCATTTTTTAATCGGATACTCGACCGTATAAGTCGCCAGCCAGAGGGCGGGAGCAACGGCCAGGGCAGCTTTCCATCCGCGCTTTCGATCGTGCATGCTTGCTAGAAGCAAAAACAGAAGCCAACCCGTGCCGCCAGTCATCACCCAACTCAGGCGGCTCATGACATTGTCTGAGAGCTTGGTGTGCGGGAGTTGATTGATTTGGACAAACGCGAAGGCATCCAACGCTGCCAACGGTCGGAGCCGACGAAATAACTCGTGACGCAGAAGCCGCCGACCGCGGCGCGAAGCATCGGTCAGGCCGTCCTTCTCATCCGCCCCACCCATCGCCTGGGTGACGGCTACGTCGACGATGTGCTTTTCGTCGGGTGCAGCGTTGGCGCTTTGCACCGCAGCGGTCGCGATGACGCTGGCTGGCTGTGAAGTGGCAGGTATCTTGCCCGCAGCCTTCTCGATCGCCGCCGCTTGCCCTTCCGGCGATGCGTCGTTTTCGGCTCGCGCGACGGCCTCTTCGGTGAGGTTCCCCGCTGACTTTTCCAAAACATCCAAGGTGCGCTTTGCTTCGCCCGGCGTTTTGATCTCTGCGACACCGTCTTGCAGAGCCGCAGCAGCACTCTTTTGCGCTTCAGTCTCGCGGCTCTCGTTCTCGTGCGCAGGATCCGCCATACGTTTCAGCCGGGAGGCGCGAAAACCCGGAGCGCCCCGGGCATTGCCCGCAATTTGACGGGCGTGGTTCCAAAGGGCTGACCGTCGAGATGCACGTCAGTGGCATTCGCCGAGGCCAGCTCGATCTCCGTGGCGGTGAAGGTTTCGATCTTCGGCGAGTAACGATACCCGCCCTGAGAGACGGAGTGAAAGTGGCGCAAAAGTTCCCACTTACTAAACCGGCGGTAGATCGAAAGCGTGAGCTGTCCATCGCGCATGCGCGCACCCGCGGCCACCGTGAAACCGCCGCCGTAATATGGGCCATTGGCGACCACCACGAGGAGAGCGTTGCGGCGGATGGTTTTTCCAGCCAAAGCCTCTGCGGTCATGCGCTTCCGGCTGGCCGGAGGCAGCACCTCACGGAGAGGTCGGTCGAAGGTGATCGAGAATCGCTGGGGCTCGTATTGGAAAGCCAGCCGCACAGCCTGCAAAATGCGCGTCCACTTCCCACTTTTGATTTCCTCGCCGACGGGGAAGAGCGTGGCGTCGAGTCCGGCGCCGGCGGCTTCAAAGAAATAGTGGGTGTCATTGGCGAGGCCGACATCGATCTCTCGCACGTGGCCTGCGGCGATGATGCTCGTGGCGACCGGCAGTTCCGCCAGCACACCGACGCTGCGCGCGATATTGTTGAACGTGCCAATCGGCAGGATGCCCAGGGTCGCGGGTTTGTGAACGAGTTCACGCGCGACTTCGCTCACCGTGCCGTCCCCTCCACCGACGAGCACGACCTCCACACCCTCCGCGATCGCTTCCCGAGCGATGAGTGCGGCGCCGCGTTCTTTCGTGGTGTAGCAGACTTCTGCCTTGAACGGCGCAGACGTTAGCCAAGCCTGAATGCTTTCTACCTTCTGAGAGTTCGGCTCATCGTCTCCAGACACCGGATTGATGATCAGGACAGCACGCATCATGTTGTCCGTGCATGACGGATCGCCTTTTCCACCGCGGTCGAGCGTTTACGCACCGGGCACCACCGGGTTGTCGGGAAAACGGATAGTGAATTCGCGCGGGTCGCGGTAAACAAAGATACGGGGATGGTCACAAGACTGAGGGTGATGGCGCCTTTCCAGAGTGCTCTCATAGAAGTTGGGTGCAGCGGATTCGCCGGACGGGGCTCGCCTGGTCGCCCGAACCACGCGGACGCGACGCGCGAATTCGAGCAAGACAAAGCCTTCGCCCACGAACTCACTTATCGCGAGGAAAGTGCTCTACGGCTTGGGCCGATTTTACGAAAACCTCGGCAAACACCTCGTCAGCGACCACGTGACCTTGGACTTGAAAATCGTCGCGCACTGATTGATTTCCATCGCGACCGGCCACGGATCGAGACCATCCCGCCTCACACGCGCGTCGCGAGCTGAGCCAGCAGTTGCCGGAGCTGGTCGAGATTCACCGGCTTCACGAGGTGGGCGAAGAAGCCGGCTTCCTTGGTCTGCCGCAGGTCGTCCTCCATGCCGTAGCCGCTGAGCGCGATGCCGGGGACCGGGCGCTGGCGCTGGATTTCCCGCATGAGATCGAGGCCGCTGCCATCGGGCAGGCCGAGGTCGCTGATGACGGCGTCGAAGCGCGCGGCGGCAAAGGAAGTCAGCGCTTCGTGCACGGTGGTGGCCGTGGTGACTTGGTGGCCGCTGCGCGTGAGGAGTCGTGAAAGCACGGTGCGCGTGGCCTCGTGATCTTCCACCACGAGCAGGCGCATGGGGGACGCGGGCGCAAAGGACGACGTGGTCGCGAGCGGGACTTCCGCAGGGGCCGCGCTGCTGGCGAGGATGACGGTGAAGGTCGCGCCGAGTCCCGCGCCTTTGCTATCCGCCTGGATGGTGCCGCCGTGCGCTTCCACGATGGCCTGCGAGATGGCGAGCCCGAGGCCGAGGCCGCCGTAGCGATGCTGGCCGGCCACATCGCCCTGCTCGAAGGCGCGGAAGACGTGCGGCAGCGCCCCGGCGCTGATGCCCACGCCGCTGTCCTCCACGCTGACCACGATCCAGCCCTCGGCGTCGTTGCGCGTGCGCACCACGATGCTCCCGCCGGTGGGGGTGAATTTGAGCGCGTTTTTGAGGAGGTTCCAAAAGACCTGCTGCATCCGCGTGGGATCGACGAGCGCATGGGGCCGCGCGGCTTCGAGCTGGAAGACGATGCGCACCTGCTTGCCGAGTTCGTCGCTGCGCACGATCTCGGCAGTGTGCTGGAGGAGCTGGTGCAGGTCCGCGGCGGTGGGCGCGATGCTCAGCTTGCCGCGGCTGATGCGGGTGATGTCGAGCAGGTCGTCGATGAGCCGCGCTTCGAGTTCGATGTTGCGGCGCATCATGTCGAGCTGTTCGCGTGCTTCGGCGGGCAGCGACGGATCACTGGCGAGAGACGTGGCCGTCATCAGCACGGGGTTCAAAGGCGTGCGCAGCTCGTGGCTGAGCGCGGCGAGGAAGTCGTCCTTGGCCCGGGCGGTGCGCGCGAGTTCCTC
>JBBQYR010000250.1:0-4245 GCA_038208565.1 Chthoniobacterales bacterium | reverse complement strand
GAGGGCGATGCGTTCGGCGCTGCGGGGGCCGATGCCGGGGAGACGCTTGAGTTCCGCGGTGAGGGCCTGGATGGCGGCCGGGTAGGCGACGCGCTTCACAGCCGCGCGGTGTTCCAGTCGAGCGAGGGCGTGCCGGAGCGGAGCTGCTCGATACGGCGGATGTAGAACTCGACCGGGCCATCGGTGCCGCTGGCGCTGCGGGCGCTGTGGAAGAGACCGAGGGCGTCGTCCCAGAGCTGCTCGCGGTAGTAGATGACGCCCTGCCAGAAAAGGTCGCGCCGCTCGAGATCCTCGAAGGAGAGCACGTCGCTGAGGGCGAGGAGTTCGTAGATTTCCTCGCGGCTGCCGTCCTCGTAACGCTGGATGAGTTCCATGGGGCGCACCTCGATGAGGCCCTCGGCGAACTGGAAGGTGTTCGTGCCGAGGAGAATTCGGGAGCCGTAGATGAGGTTGGCGCGGCAGAGGCGGCGGGCAAATTCCACGGGCTCGCCGGCGACGCTGAGCGTGCCGAGGCGCCGCGAACCGTAGGCGGCGACGACCATTTCGCCGGAGTTCACGCCGACGCGGAAATCGAACATCTGCTTCCACACGCCGTGGCACTCGGCATTCACCTCATCGAGGTGCTCGGTGAGCGCGAGCGCGGCTTCGCAGGCGGTGCGGGCGTGGCGATCATTGGGCAGCGGGGCGCCGAAGACGACGCGCAGGGTTTCACCATCGCACTCGTCGAGATACCCGCCGCGCTCGACGAGGAAGTCGGCGGCGTTGCGCAGGAAGGAGTTGGTGAGGGCGACGTAGTCGGGCGCGGAGAGTTCGTTCTCGAGGTCGTCGTGGTTGAAGATCTCGCAGACGATGATGGAGATCTCGCGGCGCTCGCCTTCGAGATTGAGCGGGGTGGAGGAGTTGAGCAGCGCGTAGAAGGATTTGGTGGAGACGCGGTCGCCGAGGATCTGGCGCATGATGCGCTTGCGACTGCCGGCTTCGCTCCGCGAGTAAAACAGGCCGCCGGCAAAGCTGGCGATGACCGCGAGCAGGGCGGGGAAGGGGGAGAAAAACACGCCGAGCAGGCGGAAGACCCAGACGAGGCTCATGACCTGGAGCAGCGCGCTGGCGGCGACGACGGCCTTGAGCGAGTAGCGCGAGATGTCGATGGTCGTCCAGGCGATGCCAAAGGCGAACAGGAGGAAAAGGGGATACTGGACGGCGCGGTCGAGCGTGGGCGTGTAGGGCTGCGAGGTGAAGGCCGCGAGGGCAGAATTCAGCTGCAGAAAAAGTCCGCCCTCGAACAGGATCGCGATAAAAAGCGCGACGAAGAAGCCGATGAGAAGGGTGACTTTGAGATAACGCACGGAGTGAACGGGGCATCTAGCACGTATTCGGCGCCCGGCGCAACCCCCGGCGGAATTTGTTGATTTTGGGACTGGTCGATTTGTTGATTGAAGTCGTGCCCCGGCGGCATCCTCAATCAGCCAGTCATCGAGTCACAAAATCAACAAATCGCCCCATGCTCCACGTCGTCCTCGTCGAACCCGAAATCCCGCCGAACACCGGCAGTATCGGCCGGCTCTGCCTGGCCACGGGGACGCATCTGCACCTCGTGAAGCCGCTCGGTTTTTCCATCGACGACCGCACGCTGAAGCGCGCTGGGTTGGACTACTGGAAGGATGTGCGGGTGACGGTGTGGGATTCGTTCGCGCAATTGCAGGCGGCGCAGTCCGCTGAGGCGCGCTACTTTTTCCTGACGACAAAAACGCGTCGGAGCTACTGGGACGCGCAGTTTCAGGACGGCGACTACCTCGTCTTCGGGCGCGAGACGAAAGGCCTGCCGGAGCCGCTACTGGAGGCGAATCCCGACGCGCTCTTCACGATCCCGATGGCCCCGCAGACGCGCAGCCTGAACCTCGCGACCTCGGTGGGCATCGTCCTGTATGAGGCGGTGCGGCAGATCGGATTGAAGGTTGAGGGTTGATGTTTCCGGTGTGATCTAGGAAACCAACGCGCCCGCATGGCCGACTCCACTCCCGAAACCCCAACCCCGCCCGCCAAAGCGCAGCTCATCGCCCGCGACTTGCGCCGCTCCTTCCAGCTTAATAAACGCCGGATCGAGGTGCTGCGTGGGATCAGCGTGGACATTCAGAAAGGCGAGGCGGTGTTCCTGTGCGGCGCGTCGGGCGCGGGCAAGACGACGCTGCTCTACACGCTCGCTGGGCTGGAGACGCCGGAGTCCGGCACGGTGGAGTTTGAAGGCACGCGGCTCTATCACGGCGGCGAAAGCGTGCAGGCGCGCATCCGCAATGAGCGCATCGGCTTTGTCTTTCAGGGATATTTTTTGCTGCCCGAACTCACCGCGCTGGAGAACACCCTCCTGCCCTCGATGATCGGCGGGAAAACCAAACCCGAAGCCGCCGAGCAGGCGTTGCGTGAAGTCGGCCTCGGCGATCGGCTGCACCATTTGCCCGCAGAACTCTCCGGCGGCGAGCAGCAGCGAGTGGCCATCGCCCGGGCGCTGATGAATGATCCCGGGATCATCTTCGCCGACGAGCCGACGGGCAACCTCGATGCGAAAACCGGCGGCGGGATCGTGGAACTGCTCCTCGGTCTGGTCCGCGAAAAGGGTCGCACGCTGGTGGTCGTGACCCACGACGCCCATCTGGCCACCCGCGGCGACCGCCGGCTGGAGATTCGCGACGGCTTGTTGGTGGCCTGATTCCTTCACGAGCGTCGGAGGGTGCTGGAAAAGTCATCACGGCAGGACGCGCTGGCCCAGCGCGCCTACCCCGGCGAATGGCCCGAAGTGCCGCACGCGGAAGGCAAATGTGTCTGGAAGCAGCCTGGGATGGGCTGGACGCCCAAGGCAATCCGTTGCGCTGGGACACGCCCGGCCTGACCTGGGACGGCCCACTGCCCAACCTCCCCAAACGTATGCCCCAGCTCCGCGTCCTCCTCGGCTTCAGCAATGCCCCCGATCACTCCGTCGAAGAAACCGCCCAGGCGGTCCACGATCATCTCTTCGGCCATGCCGCCTATCCCACGCCCCCCGTCACCGCGGTTGCACTCCAGGCGGCGATGACCGCTTTCAGTGCCGCGGTGGCCGCCGCCGCCCTGGGTGGGCCGATGGAGACGGCGGCCAAGAATAACCAGCGCGACATCCTCGTGGACCTGCTGCGGCAACTCGCCGGCTACGTGCAGGAAAACTGCGGGAACAACCTCGCCACGCTGCTGGCCAGCGGATTCGAGGCCGTGAGCACCAATCGCAACTCCGTCCCGCTCCCAGCCCCGGCCATCCGCGACATCCTCAATGGCAACTCCGGCCAGCTCCTCGTGCGCGTGACGCCCATCGCCAATGCCAAGTGTTATGAAGTGCGCTACGCCACGGCCCCCGCGGGCGGCGCGCCCGGCCCTTGGCAGAATGGCGGGCTCTTCACCAATTCGCGCTCGCTCCCGGTCAATGGCCTGGCGCCGGGGACAAACTACACCTTCCAGGTCCGCGCGATCGGCGGAAGTACCGGCTACAGCGATTGGAGCGACCCGACCTCGCACATGAGCCTGTGAACTCGAACCACCCTCATCCATGAACACCCGAGCCTATTTGGCGGCAGTCCTTCTCTCGATCCTTAGCCTTTCCAGAGGCGTGGTGGATGCTCAGGAACCGGAGTATCCCCCAGCGGTTTCCGTGAACGGACACAGGTGGACAAATTCGGGTGGGGGCAGCTACTCCGGTGGATACGATTCCTGGGCCCAGACTTACTTTACGTCTCTGTATCTTAGTCCGGGTGGCGGTCAGGTCGTGCTTTCTGGATGGATGTGGCAGGATGGCTATTCGGTCCCCGGAACACCAGCCGACACCGATGAAAACGGAAACTACTACCCGGAGATTCTTGGGGGTTGGGTCTACGCACAAGGCTGGTATCCCTACTCGGTCACCGGAACGTATTCGCGCGGCGTGTTTTCCATCAATGGGGCCAGCGTGACGGCGGTGGATTCGTCCGGTAACCCATGGCCGCCGCGTCCCGCATGGGCCTCCGCCCCACGCTACGGAGGTCCCCCGGCGCTGTGGGTGAATGGCGCCATCCGTTATTGTTTGTCGGACGAAAATTCCGGCGCGGGCTATTACTACAGCCCCGATTGGTGGGATTATCTCACGATCAATGTTAGCACCGTTTCTTCCTCCGGGCTCAATGTCTCGGGTTCATACACGGCCAATGCCGACGGCGGAGTTTTTGTCCTCTCGAATTCGACCTTCGATCT
>JBBQYR010000249.1:0-4272 GCA_038208565.1 Chthoniobacterales bacterium | reverse complement strand
CGAAGAGGTTCGATTTGCCGCTCGCGTTGGTGCCGATGAACAAATTGAACGGCCCAAGCTTCAAGTTCGCTTCCTTGATGCTCTTGAAGTTCTTAAGGCTGAGGGAGGTGATCATCGTTTATTTCGATGCAGGATATTGGACCATGCCCAACGGATGCACGCGCATTACTTCGTTCCTCGATGGTCTTTTGCTCGCTGACCTTGAAGGAGGTAGTGCCGCAAACGCCTCCTCCGCTTCCTCCCGAAAATCAACATCCTTGTAGCGCCGCAGCGTGTCCGGCAGATCGCAGTCGGCCAGCAGCAGGGGGATGAAGCGGTGGCCTGCATTGGAGGGGTCGCGATGCATCGCGGTGCTCCGCTCCAGGGCCACCCAGCCTGAGGCGAGCGCATTCTGGGAGAGGCACAGGAGCAGCACCCGGGACGGTTCCAGCCCCTCATCCATCTTCAGCGCGATGATGTCGCGCGACCGGACGTTCCATTCATCGAACCACAGCCGGAGTCCGGCTTCCGTTTGCAGCCCCGCCTGCTTCAGCCGCTCCGCCAGCCGCCGCACGCGCGGCTTGTCCTTGGCGTTGTGGCTCAGGAAAACATCGTATTGACGGTCGGGCATGATCTTCTCTCCGGCTGAGTTCTTTCTCCTGCTACACGGGTAGGGCCAACATGGGTGGGGATTTAGCAAAGCGCTGGGGCGCGGGCAATCTCCTTTGCGGGAGCTCGACGAACGGCTGGAACGCGCGCTCTCCCCAGTGCCCCGCCGGACTCCGGCGGCGGGCGTCCATGATGGGTTTGGCGGATCGGATGGATTCTGAAGCTGAGGATGGGGTTCACACAGATGCCCCAGAGGCGGCGGCGGCTTCTGCCGAATTTCGCCAGGAGGACCGGGGCGCGCCGGGACGTTCTGCGGGATTTCGGTGCAGCGCGCCGCCGTCCCCGGCGAGTTCTACCAAATCTCGGTGGAAGGCTCCGGTGAGTCCGATCCGATCTACCGAATTCCGGTGGACCGCGGCGATGGGTCCCGCGAGGCCTACCGAATTCCGGCGGGTGGTTCCGGCGGTCTCGAGGTGCTCTGCGGAATTTCGGTGGAGAGCCCGGGCGGTCCAGGCATGGTCTGTCCAATCTCGGTGGAACCTCCCGGCGGTCCCGGCGCGCTCTAGCGAATCCCGGTGGGACGAGCCTGAGAGCCCAGCGTCCCGATCCGAACGGGCACGGGGAGGCACCTAACCACCACCACAGGCTGCGTCTGCATGAGCCGCTGGAACCACCTTCCACGCACCATGTCGAGCACCGCGCGAGCGTCCCCACGAGCCGCCGCCCCGCGGGATAGGAGCGCGGCTCTGGAGAGCCGAGCTACGGCGCTGCGGCGAAGGGGGAGGGGGAGGGCGTGGCGCCGCAAATGGCGCTCAGCAGGCGCCCTGCTTACATCTCGATCCACCGCAGGAGGGCGGCGCAGAAGAGGCCGCCGGCGGTGAGTTCGAGGGTCGTCTGGAACGCGACCGAGTGCAGGTCGAGCTTGGGGCGGTGGAAGTGGGGGAGCTTCATGGCGATTTTATTTAGCATCGCTCATGCCCGCTCCCGCGGATGCCTTACAAAATCTCGATTTCGTCCGGAAAGCCGGAGTCGCGCCGGATGGAGTCGAGCCGGCGGCGCATGCCACGGGCGGATTCGGGACGATTGACGGAGCGGATGATGGCGAGGACGAGCACGGGCAGGGCGATGAGTGCGCCCGCGGAGATCAGCGAAGCGGCGGTGGTCTTCTGCGCGGGGCGGCCGAGCTTGCCGGCGAGGAGCAATCCGAGGCCGCAGCCGACGGCGGTTTGCGTGACGGCGAGCAGGCTGGTTTGCAGGGGATCGGATGACTTCGACATGGTGCTCGCAATATGCAGCCCGCATGCCAAAAAGGAAACCCGAAACTCCTCTCATGGCCCAATCCCTTTACGTCCTGATCCTCGCTGGTGGCAGTGGTGAACGCTTCTGGCCCCTGAGCCGGAAAAACAAACCGAAGCAACTGCTCTCGCTCTTCTCGGAAGAGACGCTGCTCGAGGCGACCGTCCGCCGGCTGGATGGGCTGGTGCCGGTGGAGCAGATCCTGATTCTCACGAATGCCGACCAGGAGAGCGGCGTGCGGGCGCTGTGCCCAGGGCTGCCGCCGGAAAACATCATCGCCGAGCCGGCCAAGCGGGACACCGCGGCGGCGATCGCGCTCGGCGCGGGCTGGATCGCGCGGCGCGACGCGGATGCGACGATGATCGTGCTGCCGGCTGACCACCTGATCAATGACACCGCGGGTTTCCAGAAAACACTGCGGGTCGCGGCGGCGGCGGCGGAAGAGACGGGCGAGCTGGTGACGATCGGGATCAAGCCGACGTGGGCCTGTCCGGGTTTTGGCTATATCGAGCAGGGCGCGCCTTATCCACTGGCCACGGGGCCGGGCGAGCCGCCGGTGTTTGAAGTGGTGCGCTTTCGAGAGAAGCCGAATGTGGATCTCGCGGAGCAATTTCTCGCGCAGGGGCACTTCCGCTGGAATGCCGGGATGTTCATCTGGACGGTCCACGCCATCGTCGGCGCGTTCAATCGGCACGCGCCGGAGCTCGGCGAATTCATCGGCCGGATCCACGGCGGCGCGGACCTCGCGAAGCTGCTGCCGGAGACCTTTCCGAAGCTGCCGAAAATCTCGATAGATTACGCGGTCCTCGAGAAAGCGGGGCGCGTGCTCGTGGTGGAGTCGGCCTTTGACTGGGACGACGTGGGCGGCTGGACGGCGGTGGCGAAATACCTCGCGTCCGACGAGCACGGCAACCAGGGCAATTGCCCGGTGAAGACGATCGACGCGGCGAATAACATCATCTTCAGCAAGACCGCGCGGACGGTCGCGCTGCTCGGGGTGAGCGATCTCATCGTGGTGGAAACGCCGGACGCGATTCTGGTGTGCTCCCGGCACGAGGCGGAGAAGATCAAACAACTCGTGGCGATGGTGCCGCCCGAATTGCAATGATGGCCCGCGCGCTCGGGATCGATCACGGCGACGCCCGGATCGGCCTCGCGATGTCCGACGAACTCGGGATGCTGGCGCATCCGCTGGAGACGATTCACCTCCGCGAGATCGCCGACCCGGTGGCGCACATCGCGGCGATCGTGACGCGGGAAAAGATCGGCCAGATCGTGCTCGGGATGCCGCGCAACATGGACGGCACCTACGGCCCGGCGTCGGAGAAAGTCCGCGCCTTTGCCGAGAAGCTGAAAGCGGCCACGCCCTGTCCGGTGAAGCTATGGGACGAGCGGCTGACCTCGGTGGCCGCGCAGCGTTCGCTGCACGAGGCGGGCCGCACGGTGAAGAACAGCCGCGACGTCATCGACCAGGTCGCCGCGCAGATGATCCTGCAAGGCTGGCTCGATGCGCAGGCGATGCTGGGGTGATGAGCGACGCGCCTAACAAGCACGGTCATCCTGAGCAGAGCGAAGGATCTCCGGTCTCCTCCGGTCATCTTGGCTTGGGCGTGAAAGCCACCGACCGATCCGGATCACGCGGGCGAACAAAGGCAGAGATCACAGGTTCTTCGCTCCGCCCAGAATGACCGCCTGTGGATAGCTCCGCTCCTCCCCCCACCCTCCGCCTCCGCCTCCTCATCGCCTACGATGGCCGGCCCTTCCGCGGTTGGCAGAGCCAGGCGACGAAGGACGCGGTCCAGGATCATCTCGAGGCGGCCTTTGCCGAGACCATCGGTGAAAAGGTGAGCGTGCAAGGCAGCGGGCGGACTGATGCCGGGGTGCATGCGCTCGGGCAGGTCGCGCATGCCGACGTGCCCGCGGAGCGACTCCCGCTCACCTCCTGGCAGGGCGCGCTGAATAACTTTCTCCCGCCGGAAATCCGGGTGCTGCGCGTGACCCACACGTCGGCGGATTTTCACGCGCGCTTCAACGCCCGCGGCAAGATTTACACGTATCGCATCTGGAATGCGCAATACCTGCACCCGCTGGAAATCGGGCGCGTGTGGCACATGCCGAGCGCGGTCGATCTCGACATCGTGCGCGCCGCCGCCGCGCTGCTTGAGGGCCAGCACGACTTCGCCAGCTTCGCGGCCAATCGCGCGCCGGGCTTCGTCGCCGAGACCACCGTGCGGACGATCCAGCACGTCGGTATCACCAAGCGCGGCGAACTCATCACGCTGCGCTACGAGGGCGACGGGTTTCTTTACAAGATGGTGCGGCTCCTGACCGGCACGATGATCCGCTGCGCGCAGGGGCGCGAGTCGCTGGATTTCATTCGCGAGCTGC
>JBBQYR010000248.1:0-4297 GCA_038208565.1 Chthoniobacterales bacterium | reverse complement strand
GCGCGGGGGGACTTGGGGCTTGTTAGCGGAGGTGGACGGGTGAGGAAAGGCGGATATTGGAGGTCCTTCGGCTTCGCTCAGGATGACAGCTTGTTTTTTTCGCTCCCTCCTCGCTCCGCGCGCCGCCTTCTCACAGCCGCGCGCCGCCGCCTCGCATCCACATGCCGCCGCCTCGCATCCGCGTGCTGCTCCCTCACTCCGCGTGCTGCTTCCTCACTCCGCGCGCCGCTTCCTCACAGCCTCGAGCCTCCTCGCATCCGCGCGCCGAATCCTCACTCCGCGCGCCGCTGCCTAACAGCCGCGCGCCGCTTCCTCGCGACGGCGCGGCGCGCACCGGCAGTTTCTTTTTCGTTCGCTCCCCTCCCCTCCCCGCGTGCCGCCTTCTCGCGACGGAACTGCGCTCAGGATGACAGGGTTTTTTTAGCCACGACCAGCCGCTTTACTCCACAAACTCCAACTCGACGGGCGCGGGGATGAGGCCGGCGGTGTGGGCCTGGCCGAGGAATTCGCGGATGGCCCGGCGGCCGCGGTCGCCGTAGTCGAGGGTGAGTTCATTCACGTACATGCCGATGAATTGGTCGGCGAGGGCGGTATCGAGTCCGCGCGCGAGCGGCATGGCGTGGGCGACGCCGGCGCTGCGGTGCTCGAGGCCGTAGCGGATGCTTTCGTGGAGGATCAGGTTGATCTCGCTGCGGTCGGCGGGGCTGAGGTCTTTGCGGATGACGTTGCCGCCGAGGGGGAGCGGAAGGCCGCCGGTCTTGATCTGCCACCAGACGCCGAGGTCGAGGATGAGGTGGAGATTTTCCTGCGAATAGGTGAGCTGGCCTTCGTGAATGATGAGGCCGACATCGGCGCGCCCGCTTTTCACGGCGTCGAAGATTTCATCGAAGGGGACGACGAGGATGTCGCACTGGCCGCGGGGGTTCGAGTCATCGACCATGGCGAGCTGGAGGGCGAGCCAGGCGCTGGTCATTTTGCCGGGGATGGCGATGCGTTTGGTTTTGAGCCACTCGCGGACTTCGCCGAGGCGGGGATTGTCGCTCAGGCCGTCGCGGTGTTGGGCGACGAGCATGGGGCCGTAGCCATCGCCCATGCTGGCGCCGCAGGGGAGGAGCGCGTACTTATCCAGCACGGAGGCGTAGGCGTGGATAGAGATGGCGGAGATGTGGAGTTCGCCGCGGGTGGCGCGCTCATTGAGGGTCTGGATGTCCTGGAGGATGTGCTCGAATTTCCACCGGCCGGTGTCGATCTTGCCCTCGGCGAGGGCGTAGAACATGAAGGCGTCGTCGGGGTCGGGGCTGTGGCCGAGGGTGAGGGTGGTGGACATGAGGAAGGGAAGGAGTGCTTAGTTGTTAGTTCCCAGTGGCGCCGCCGCATTGAGCACCGTGAACTAACCGCTCTCCAATTACGCTCCCGGCTCGGGATCGGTCGCAGCTTTGACGACGGGCGATTTCTCCGGGGCGAGCTTGGCGCGGAGGATTTCGAAGACCGCCGGGAGGATGGAGATGACGATGATGGCGAGGACGATGATCTCGAAGTTCTTCTTCACGAAGGGATGGGTGCCGAGGGCGTAACCGGCGTAGGTGAGGGAGACGACCCACAGGATGGCGCCGACGATGTTGTAGGTGAGAAATTTGCCGTAGCTCATCTTGCCGACGCCGGCAACGAAGGGGGCGAAGGTGCGGACGATCGGGACGAAGCGGGCGATGATGATCGTCTTGGGGCCGTACTTTTCGTAAAAGGCGTGGGTGCGGTCGAGGTGCTCTTTTTTGATGAAGCGGTTGCCGTTTTTCACCCGGTCGCCGAGCCAGTGGCCGATGTGGTAGTTCACGCCGTCGCCGATGATCGCGGCGATGATCAGGAGGACGACGACGAAGTGGACATTGAGGTGCTCAGGCGCGGTGGCGGCGACGGCGCCGGCGGCGAAGAGGAGGGAATCACCGGGGAGGAAGGGGGTGATGACGAGGCCGGTTTCGCAAAAGACGATGAGGAAGAGGATGGCGTAGATCCAGGGACCGTATTGCGCGGCCCATTGCGGGAGCGCGTCGTCGAGGTGCAAAACTGCGTGAAGGAGGTCTTTGATCCAATCCATAAAGCGCGCCTACATGGCAGACGGGCGCAGGTGCCGCAATGGAAATATGGGCGACGCTCAGGCCTTCCACAGGCGGCCCGACTTCTGCCACGCGATGACGAGTTCGCGAAAGCGCTGCACGGCGGGCGTGTCCTCGGCTTCCTGCCAGACGAGGACGAGCGGGATGGTGACCGCGGGCTGCAGCGGGACAAAGCGCAGCGGTAGCTCGGGAGCCATGACCGACTCGGGCACGATGCCGAGGCCCGCGCCGGCTTCCACATAGCTGAGCACGGTGCCGATGAGGCTCGGGGTGTAGGCGAGGCGCGGCGCGAAGCCCGCCTGCCGGCAGGCGGCGAGCACGCCATCGTGCGAACCGACGCCTTCGCGGCGGGCGAGGACGACGAGCGGTTCGCCGGCGAGCGCTTTCCACGGGAGGGTCTTCCGCTCGGCGAGCGGATGGGTGAGCGGGAGCACGGCGCCGAAGCGTTCCTGGCGCAGGAGCAGCGTGCGTAGGCCGGACGCGGGCGCCGCGGAAACCGGTCGCGTGAACGCCGCGGAGAGCCGCCCCTTGGCGAGCATCTCCCACACGCGCTCGGGCGTGCGCTCTTCGAGATGGAGGGCGACGCGGGGAAAACGCTCCCGGTATTCCGCGAGCAGGCGCCCGAGAAAAGGTTTCGTCGGCGGCCCGATGTAGCCGATGCGCAGTTCGCCCTCCTCGCCGGCGGCGGTGCGTTTCACCCGGCGCATGGCTTCCTCCCAGCGCTCGAAGATGATCGCGGTCTCGCGGAGCAGCACCTGACCGGCGGGCGTGAGCGCGACGCGGCGGCGATTGCGATCGAGCACCGGTCCGCCGAGTTCCGCCTCGATCTCCTGCACCGCGCGGCTGAGCGCCGGCTGGGCGATGCGCAGCCGTTCGGCGGCGCGTGAGTAGCTGAGTTCCTCGGCGACGGCCTGGAAGTAACGCAGATGTCTCAGCTCCATGCGGGATCGATGGGGAAACGGCTCATCGCCGGTGATCACACGTCGGCATCACCGGGAAGGCGAGTGCGGATTTTTCGTCGTTCCGTGACTCGGGCCGCCCCGGCGCGCGTTGGAGTTTGCTCCCCGCGAAACGCGCGTGCTACGCTTCGCCCGCTTTGACCACGCCATGAAATCCGACGAATGCCTGCCCGCGCTCCGCGCCCTCGCCGATGAGACACGGTTCAAGATCGTCGAACTCCTGCTCGCCGGAGATCACAACGTCAACGCCCTCGCGGAGCACCTCGGCACGCCGCAATACAACGTGTCGCGCCATCTCCGCATCCTGCGCGAGGCGGGGATCATCGTCTCGAATCGCGAGGGCAAAGAGGTCTTCTGCGAAGTGGCCAAGGAGTTCCGGGCCAAGCTGAAGGCGGGCGGTTACGTCATGGATCTCGGCTGCTGCTCGTTCCGGTTCGAGCCACCGAAGCGGTAGAAGATTTTTCCCAACACTTCGGGCTTGTCGCGGCTCCTTCGTATGCGTAAATGCGCATCCGTCCATACGAACATGAACCTCCGCCCCTTCCTCCTCTCTTCCCTCGCCCTCGTCTCCATCGCGTCCGCCGAGATCGGCCTC
Organism: Chthoniobacterales bacterium; assembly: GCA_038208565.1. Taxonomy (GTDB): domain Bacteria; phylum Verrucomicrobiota; class Verrucomicrobiia; order Chthoniobacterales; family Chthoniobacteraceae; genus Chthoniobacter. Next base: position 632 of record JBBQYR010000248.1, on the reverse strand, counting down.
ATCTCCCCGGCGGACGCGAAGAAGCTCATCGAAAATCCCGACGCCAAACAGCGCCCGATCGTCCTCGATACCCGCGGCGGCTACAAAGACTACTTCCGCGGCCACCTACCGACGGCGCATCATCTCAATTTCGACACCCTGCGCGGCACCGACCAGGGCGTGCCGGTGCAGTATCTGCCCGAAGATCTCACCAAGGCGCTGCTCCTCCGCGCGGGCGCCGATCAAAGCCGCACGCATCTCGTCTATGCCACCGGCGCCGAACTGCCGAACGACGAAATCCTCAGCAGCACGATGGTCGCCCATGTCCTGGAGAAAGCCGGCGTGAAGGACATCCGCATCGTCGATGGCGGCCTGCCCGAGTGGAAGAAGCAGGGCTTCGAAACGACGCAGGATTACTTCGGCAATCCCGCGGGCAAACTCCCGAAGAAGGGCACCCCGGGCACCGCGGCTAACATCGACACCGTGCAGAAGCATGTCGGCCAGCCGGGCAACGTCCTGATCGACGCGCGGCCGCTCAATGAGTTCCGCGGCGAAGATGACGTCTGGCTGCGCAAGGGCCACATCCCCGGCGCGATCAGCTTCCACTGGGCGCGCCTCGTCGAGAAGGACAACACCCACAAATTCAAACCCTT
>JBBQYR010000247.1:0-4366 GCA_038208565.1 Chthoniobacterales bacterium | reverse complement strand
CATGTCGCGCATCATGTTGCCGGTGGAATTCGACATCCCGGTCACGGCGCTTTCGATCCCATTCGTCCACGTCTGGAATTCCGGATTCAGAATATCCTTCATCGTCAGTCCGCGGCTCTTTTTGTGAAAGTCGTAAGCCATGAGCACGAGCGTCATCAGCCCGCTGTTTGATTGGTTCGGATGCGTGTGGCCGAACTTGAAGATCCCCCACTCCGGCTTCTGCGCGATCGTTTCCCAGCCGGAGGGCTCGCGCAAGGCCTGCCCGATCGTCACGAAACTCACTTCCTTGTACTTCGCCACAAAGGCGTCGTAGCGCTCGGCCCACAGGACAAAGACCATCGGGCTGAGCGCGAGCGCCTCGCGCCGGACGATCGGCGAGCGGCCATTTTTGAGCTGCCACTCCTGCACAAACACGTCCTCGTAGAGCGCGCTCGCCGGGCTCCACACGTGGATTCGCTGGTCGCCCTTGAGCAGCGCCTGCGCGCCTTCGAGCGAGCCCATCGGCAGCAGGTTGATCTTGGCCCGCTGGCCGGCGGGAGTAGCGGCAAACTGCTGGACGGCCCACTTCAGCCAGCGCTCCTTTTCGGTGCCGTAGGCGATGCCGATCTCCACGCGCGGTCCGGCCGGTTCCACCGTCTGCGCGGGCTGGTCCGGAGAAGTTGGAATGCTGTTTCCAGCACTCGGCGGTGATTTTTTCGCAAACAGGAAGAATGCGCCCAGCGCGCAGGCGGCGATGAAGAGAAGGACGAAGAATTTCCCGAGAAAAGTAAGCCGTGGGCCGTCGTCGGACATGGTCAGAAAAAGGTGGAGATGTCGCGGAACACTTCGCGGATGTTTTCCGGCTTGCCGACGTAGTACTTGGCCTGCGTGGCGTCGGAGATCTTTTGCAGCACGTCTTTCTGCGCCGCCGCGCCGTAGCCGATCGTAAAGACGCGGATGGTCCGGGTTTCATTGTCGGAGCGGATCATCGTGAGGAGTTGGTCGAGCTTGATCTGGCTATGGGTGTCGGCGCCGTCGGTCAGCACCACGATCGCGCTGATCTTGTCGGCGTTTTTCGGCGCGTTGTCCATCTGCTCGCGATGCGCCGCGGCGATCGCGTCGTAGAGCGCGGTGCCGCCCTCGGCGATGAGCGAACCGGCCTGACGCATCGCCTGCTCGCGGATCTGACGCAGTGGCGCCGCGGGCGGTGAGGCGAAGACCGCGCTGCTGAAAGGCAGCAGGCGGAAGCTGTCGCTGTCATTGAGCAGGCGGATCAATTCCTGCGCGCCGGGTCGCGCACTCTGCATGCGGCCTTCCTGATTCATGCTCCCCGACACATCGAAGACGAGCGTGATGTTCGAGGTCTTCTTGTGATCGCGCCAGAGCCGGGTCACGGCGTCCATCACCTCCACGTTTGGCACTTCCAGCGTGGTCTGTGGTTCGCGCGGATTCACCCCGTGCGCCGGATCGATCGGGGCTCCCAGCGGCACTTCCGCCAGCGCTGGGCGGAAGCCAAACTGCAACGCCCGCTCCTGCTGCGGACGCTCCAGCAGGAACGCGAGATACTGCTTCGCCGCCTCGCGATGCTCCGCCGTGACCCATTCCCGTTCGACGATCCCCGCCGGATGATCGCTCCAGAATGTTCCCTCTTTCGGGTAAATCGCGACGATCGGAAACTGCGGCGGTTGTTTCAGCCCGTAGGACTCGATGACCATGTTTTCGTAAAGCACCGCCGCGCTCACGTAGGCCGGCCCGTTGGCAAACATCTTCTTGCCGAAAAAACCCGTCGAGCTGCCGTAATGCACGACCGACCGCTCGATGTCGGCGAGGAAACGCGCGGTTTCCGGCCGGGCCACATCGGCGGTGCTCAAGCCCGCGGTCTTGCCCGTGGCGGCATAGACTTCGGCAAAGAGCGAAATCAACCCGCTGTTGCTGAACTCGGGATGGGTGTGGGCAAACTTGAAGCGCCCCCATTGCGGCGACCCATGCGCGGCCCAGCCCTGCGGGTCCTTGGCCAGCGCGAGGATGTCCGCCCAACCCACCGGCTTTTTGCCCCACCCGATCGCCTCCGCCATCGGTTGCCACATCGCGATCACCACCGGCGAAAGCACCAGATTATCCGTCGCCCCGATCAGGTCGCCGCCCTTCTTCGCGCGCCATTGCGCGTTGCCGAGCTTGATGAAAGCCGAGGACGCCGGGCTGGTCAGATGCGCCTGCGTGGTGCCGTTGATCAATTCATCGAGGCACTCGCCCGAGCCCTTTGGCACGGCGGTCACGCGGATGAATTTCCCCGCCGCCGTTTTCGGCTGCCCCCGATGAAAATCCGCCGTCACCGCCTTCACCCACTCCTCCTTCTCCGAACCGTAGGTGAACAACAGTTCGATCGTCTCGCCGCGCGGCCGCTCCGACTCGGCGTCAGGCGTACTGGTTTGCGGCGCCGGTTTGCGGCAGGCCGCCAGCGTGAAGAAAAAACACAGCAGGCCGAAGCGGAGGATGGGAGATAACCTCATGGCGCCGATTGTGATGCGACGGCCCTCCTTGGCAAGCGCCTGAATGTCACAACTGAACCCGCACCGCATCGAGCGAGATGCGTCTTTTCAAAAACTGGACTCGAACCTAAAACGCCCACTCCCCTATGCGCATCCTCCGCCACTCCGATCCCGATTTCTCAAAAAGCCTCGCCGCGCTGAAGCGTCACGCCGAGGCGCATCCGCAGGTCCGCAAGACCGTGCAGGACGTGCTCCTCGCCGTCCGCGAAGAAGGCGACTCCGCGCTCCTCGAGTTCACCGAGCGTTTCGGCGGACCGCGCCTCACGGCCAAGCAACTGCGCGTCACCGGCAAACCCAAAATCGACGCGGAGACCAAACAAGCGATCGGCATCGCCCACGCCAACGTCCTCGCCTTCGCCCGGAAAAGTCTGCGCGAAAACTGGACGATGAAGAACGCCCAGGGCGGCCTCGTCGGCGAACGCTTCGATGCCTTCCAGCGCGTCGGCATTTACGTCCCCGGCGGCACCGCACCGCTCGTCTCCACGGCAGTGATGACCGTCACCCTCGCCGCCGCCGCGGGCGTGCCGGAGATCGTCGTCACCACGCCTTCCGGCCCCGATGGCGCGGTCAACGAGGCTCTCCATTTTGCGCTGCAATTCTGCGGCGCCACCGAGATTTACCGCATCGGCGGAGCGCAGGCCATCGGCGCGCTGGCTTACGGCACCGAGACGGTCAAGCCCGTCCAGAAAATCTTCGGCCCCGGCAATGCCTACGTCGTCGAAGCCAAGCGGCAGACCTTCGGCCAGGTCGCCATCGATCTGCTTCCCGGGCCGAGTGAAATCCTCGTCCTCGCCGACTCCACCGCCAACCCCGCATGGATCGCCGCCGACCTCCTCGCCCAAGCCGAGCACGGCAAAGGCAGCTCCATCCTTTTCGTCACCAACTCCGCGAAACAACTCAAGGCCGTCGAGGCCCAGATCGCCGCGCAACTCGCCACGCTTAGCCGCCAGCAGCACCTCGCCGGCGTGCTCGAAGACGGCGCCGCGCTCATCCTCGTGAAATCGCTCAAGGACGCCGTCGTCATCGCCAATGATTTCGCCGCCGAGCACGTCTCCATCGTCACCGCGGACGACGACCGCATCGCGGCGCAGATTCGCACCGCGGGCGCGATCTTCCTCGGCGGCTACTCGCCGGTCGCCGCGGGCGATTTCCTCGCTGGCCCGAGCCACACACTCCCGACTGGCGGCGCGGGCAAAGCGTTCCCCGGACTGACCGTCGATATGTTCCAGCGCCGGACCAGCCTCATCGGGCTCGACGCCAAGGCGCTCAAAAAATCCCTGCCGACCATCGCCAAATTCAGCGAAGTCGAAGGCCTCGACGCCCACGGCCGCAGCGCCACCATTCGGTTCGAGTAACCGGCTTGTCCACGCCCGCCCCAGCTTCCGACGACCACCCTCACGCCCTTCGTCCGCGCTGGCGGCGGCCTCATCACCAATCACCACCATTCGGTTGGAATCATGGCGCATCCGCCCACTACGGCCTCGGCCGCGTCGGCACGAGTTCCGTCGCGGCAGTCGGATCGCGGCAGTCGGCGAAACCGAGGGCAGCCTTTCCGGCTTTACCAATCTCGGGTCACGCGACGGCATGGTGCATCTCTTCGATGGGGCGGGGAATACCCTCTGGACTCGCCAGTTTGGCACTTCCGACTGGGATACCCCGCGCGCCGTGGCCGACGACGGTCGCGGGCACCTTTACATCACCGGTTGCACCCGGGGCGCTTTCGATGGCTTTACGAATGCCGGGAGCGACGACGCCTTTGTCTCCCAGCTCCTCGGGCGGGGCCGGGAACCTCTTGCTCACTCCCGTCTCCTTATTCGCCTCACAAGACAGGCTCGCTA
>JBBQYR010000246.1:0-4568 GCA_038208565.1 Chthoniobacterales bacterium | reverse complement strand
TGATCCCGCCACCGCAGTAGATCATCGGATTCTTCGCCGATTGCAGCAGCCCGATGACTTCATTCAAGGCAACGTCGTCAGCCTTTTGCACCGGATCGTAGCCGCGCAGCTTTACCGTCTCCGGGAAAACAGGGCGCGTCTTCGCCATCTGGATATTCTTCGGCACATCGATCAACACCGGGCCTGGCCGGCCGGACTGCGCGATGTAAAAAGCCTCCTTCACAATCCGCGGGATGTCGTTCACATCCAGCACGAGGAAATTGTGCTTCACGATCTGCGCCGTCACCGAGAACACATCCGTCTCCTGGAACGCACCCTTGCCGATCATGTGCCGCGGCACCTGTCCGGTGATCGCCACCAGCGGCGTCGAGTCCAGATAAGCGTCCGCGATACCCGTCACCAGATTCGTCGCACCTGGGCCGGAAGTCGCCATCACCACGCCCGCGCGCCCCGTCGCCCGCGCATAACCTTCCGCCGCAAAAACGCCGCCCTGCTCGTGACGCGGCAGGTAAGTCCGCAGCTTGTCCTCCCGCTTGGTCAGCGCCTGGTGCATCACCATCGAAGCCCCGCCCGGATAGGCAAAAATCGTATCCACACCCTCCCGGATCAGCGCCTCGACGAGAATCTCCGCCCCGCTCATGGTGACGCCGCGGTCAGGCTGCGGCGCGGGCTTGGTGGTCGGTGCGGTGGATGGCGTAGGAGTGCTCATGGCTTCGGTAAAAGGGCCGCGAAGCTAGCAGCGAAGCCCGCCCCCGGCAAGCAGCGATTCGCGCCCTGTCGCGCTGCATTCAAACGTGGACAGATGCTTTCGAGCAAACGTGAACAGTGAGTTTCAAGCTGGGAGGTGGAGGAGGAGGGAGGGTTTGGCGGCGTGGTCGGGGTGGTGGCGGAGGATGGAGATGTCAGCGTTTGGATGCTGGCAGTGGACGAGGCGTGTGCGCGGCGGAGCTTGGCTGCGGAGGCGCTGGGTGCCGATGGGCACGCGGCCATCGGGGCCGACGAGGATGGAGGTGCGCAGGCTCCAGACGTAGGGCCACCACGGGCAGCGCGGAGCGGGGCGCAGGGCGGAACGGTTTTCCTTTGCGGCGCTTTGCCAGGCGGCGAGCGGGGTCATGCGCAGTTCGCGATGGCGCTCGTGGGCGTTGCGGTGGGTGCGGAGTTTTTCGAGCAGGGAGTTGGCGGCGGCGAGGTCGGTGATGGCATCCGCGGCGAAGAGGGCCGGGAGGCGGTTCTGCCAGTCCTGATGGCTGCGCTCGATCTTGCCTTTGGCCTGCGGGGAGGAGGCGTAGCGAAAGCTCACGCCGTAAAAGTGGAGGGCTTTGCCGAGCTGGGTGAGCGCACCGGGGAGGTGGGTGAAGAAGAAGGAATGGTAGTCGACGTAGAGGGCGAGCGGGAGGCCGTGGGCGAGGAAGGCGGGCGGCAGGAAGTCAAAGTAAGCGAGGAGATTTTCGCTTTCGTAAAGACGCGCGCCGACGCGCAGACGGCTGCAATCATCGAGCATGTTGAGCAGCGGGAAGAGGTCCGGATGGTGGGGAAAGAAGCGGTGCGGAGTGGCATCGAGCTGCCAGAATCGAGCGGAGCGAGATAGCCAAAGGGCGGAGCCTTTGCCCGAAGGGCAGCGCCGGAGGGCGCTGGCAACGCGCCGATCTTTGCGCATTGCCAGCGGCGGATGGAGGCGGGGGTTTTGCGCGCGGGCCTTGGCGGAGCGAGGTCGTGGGTGAGGGCGAAGCGGCGCACCGTGGCTGGATCCAGGTCGAAGGAGAGGCGGCGCGCGACCTCGCTGGCGGCGAAGCTGTAGCTGGCCGGAGGAGCGGCGCCGAGGAGCTTGCGCAGGAGCGGCTCGACCGCGGCCGGCCAGAGCCTAGCGTGATCACCGCCCGAAGCGCGCGGCTGCCAGCGGTGCTGCGTGCGGGCGGCACAGGCGCGGAGGTAGTCGGCGTAGATCTGGTAAAAGCGGGTGCGCCCGATTGCGAGAGCCGCCGCGGCCGCCGCGGCCGGGAGCCCGCCCGCGCGGAAACTGGCAAGGACTTCGCGGATCAAAGGTGCGCCGAGACGATGGGAGAGCTGCTGATCGTGTTTTTCACAGCGCGCACGATGCCGGAGCGCGCTGGAGGAAGGCAGGCGCGATCCGCATTGGGGCGGCGCGTCCGCGTCCCGTCGCTACGCTCCGAGCCACGGACGCGCCGCCCCAATGCGGAGTGTTCACGTTTGCTCGCAAGCCCTGTCCACGTTTGCGCGCAAGGTGTTCACGTTTGCTCGCAACGCGACATCCGCGATTCGCGCCCTTACCGCGCCTCGTCCGACAGCTTGAGCACGGACTCCTGCACCACCAGAGGGTCGTGATGCCGAAAAACCGCTGGCGTGCGCCCGATTGCAGGATCACCCGGGCGCAGGGCGCGGAAGACCAGATCCGCCGTGGAAAGGCGTTCACGGATCGCGCCGGGATGCACGTCCAGCGACACCGGCACCATGACCAGCTTGCGCTTGGCGCAATACTTATGCGCGGCCCGGAGCGCGACCTCCCGGGCCGGGGCTGAGATCATCCCATCCACCGCCGAGACGCTATAAGTCTGCGGCCCCACCGGCACCACGCGCGGGCCGAGCGCGCACCCGCCGAGCGACAGGAGGAAGGCGAAGGCGAAGGCGCGCGCGAGGGGGTTCATGCGGCGCGGTTTGTAGTCTTCAGGCCCGGCGCTGCCAAGTGGGATTCGCTCGGCCGCGACCGGTCGCCCGCCTTGCTTTGAAGAACTCGCGGGCTAGTTTTGCGCCCATGTCTGTCGCCCAGTCTGCCGGAGAGCTTCGCTCTTGAGCACCAAGCCTCCGCCTTCGCCCCTGAGCCTGCCGCTCTTTCGCGCGCTTTGGCTGGCCAGCATCATCTCGAATATCGGCAGCACCATGAACGACACCGCGGCCATTTGGACGATGGCCACGCTCACCTCGTCGCCACTCATGATTTCGCTCATGCAGACGATGTCGAGCCTGCCGCTTTTCCTCCTCGCGCTGCCCGCCGGGGCGCTCGCCGATCTTGTGGATCGCCGCAAGCTCATCCTCACCGCGCAGGTCGGCGCACTGCTCACCGCGCTGGGCATGGCCGGGTTGGCGCTCACCGGAAAATTGAGCACGCCCCTGCTCCTCCTCGCGACTTTCCAGCTCGGCATCGCCACCGCCTTCACCACACCCGCGTGGCAGGCCATGCTCCCGGAGATCGTGGGCAAACCACAGCTCAGCGCCGCGCTCGGCCTGCAAAGTATCGGCTTCAATGTCGCGCGCTCGTTTGGCCCGGTGATCGGCGGCCTGCTCATCGCCACGCTCGGGCCTGCGCCGGTCTTCGCGATCAATGCGCTCTCCTTCATCGCCATCATCGCGGTGATGTGGAATCCCGCCTACTCCGCCGCGCCGCGCAGCGTGCAGCAGGAGCAGATGCTCGGCGCGATGGCCGCGGCACTACGCTACACCAGCCACGCGCCGCCGATGCAGGCGGTGCTGGCGCGCGCGGCGTTGCATGTCTTCGCCGCCGTGGCCCCGCTCGCGCTGCTGCCCGTGCTCATCCGCGAACGCGGCGGAACGGGCGCGGATTTCGGCGCGCTCATGGGTTGCTACGGCGCGGGCGCGATTCTCACCGCGGTCTTTGTCTTGGGGAAACTGCGCACGCGCTTCTCGTTCGACCGCATCCTCACCGGCGCCTGCCTGTGCTCGGCGAGCGCGGCGCTGCTGCTGGCCTTTGCGCCAAACAAATACGTGATGGGCGCGATCCTGCTCCTCGCCGGGGCCGGCTGGATGAGTGGCCTGAACACGCTCAGCGTCGCCGCGCAGAACGCGTTTCCCAATTGGGTGCGCGCTCGCAGTTCGGCGATCTACCTCGTGGCCACGCAGGGCGCCTTCGCTCTCGGCGCGCTGGCCTGGGGCCGGCTCACGACCGACTTCGGCTCGACGCCCGCGCTGGGCACCGCCGCCGCGTGGCTGCTCGGCTGCGCGGCGCTCGATCGCTGGCTGCCGATCAGCCACCTCGAAGCGCTCGACCTTTCCCCCTCCGGCCACTGGCACGGCCACAACGTCGCCAACGAACCCTCACCGGATGACGGCCCGGTGCTGATCACGATCGACTACCACATCGACCCGGCGCAGGCCCGCGACTTCCGCCACGCCATGCGCGCTCTCCGCGAGACGCGGCTCCGCGATGGCGCCTTCCGCTGTTCGCTCTTCCACGACCTCGATAACCCCACGCACTTCCGCGAGACCTTCCTCGTCGGTTCATGGGCCGAGCACCTGCGCCAGCACACCCGCGCGACGATCGAGGATCAGCGCATCGAAGAAGCCGTCATCGCTTTTCACAAAGGCCCCGAACGCCCGCACGTGCGCCACTACCTGATGACCAACCTGCGCGACTGACCACGCCGCGCCACGGCGCCTCCCACCGTAATTCTGACGAACGAAGAACCTTTGATCTCTGTCTTGCCCCACCGCGCGCCCAAGCCAGAACGGCGCGCGGTTTTTTGCTGAAAGCTCCGCGAGGAAGGGCCGAGATCAGAGGTTCTTCGCAAGCTCAGAATGAAGGGGTGGGGACGCGC
>JBBQYR010000245.1:0-4600 GCA_038208565.1 Chthoniobacterales bacterium | reverse complement strand
CCATACAGGCAAACGACATCGCCCCAGCTCGGCACCACCCATCGCTCTTTCGATTCGGCAAGGGCGCTCAGGCCCGTCGCGAAAAGCAGGATGGATCGGAAGAAAAACGACTTCATAAACGGCGCGTTACGCCTTCACGAGGGAGCGGATGACCTTGGCGGAGGCGGCAAATTTGGCATGCACGAAGGCCATCGCCTTCTTCACTTTGATCTGCGCGGCGCTGTAATCGGCATCAATGGCAAACAGCGCCTCAGCCATTTTTACGGCAGGCGTTTCATCCATCTCCAGAAGCCACTCGCCGAGGCCGATATCCTGGAACATCCAGCACTTCGGACTGTGGAATTCCGAGTAGGTGTGGAGGATTGGCGTGCCATTCGCCAGCGCGATGATGAGCGAGTGTGGCTCGTGGCACACGGCAGTGTGCGCGCGGGCGAAGACGGATGCGGCTTCGTCGGCATTCCAAAAGACATCAAGGTTCACGGTGTGGCTCTGGATCTCCGGCGGGAGCAGGTCGTAGATGAGGCGCTTGTTGTGGATCATCTCCTTCTTCACCTCGGGCGCGAGCAGCACCTTGTGCCCGGTCTTGCGCACCCAGAGCGTGATCATCTCGCGATACACGGCCGCGCGGCGCTCGTCGTCGGCGATCATCTGCGGCGAGGGGTGCAGCGGATTGAGCGGCGGATTGTCGCGGCCCGCGTGCTTCGCGGTATGCGTGCGCAGTTGCAGCGTGATGAACTTCCGTTCCTCCAACCCGAGCCGCTGCATCGTCGCGCGCCCGCGCTCTTCATCACGGACGTCGATACCGAAGCAGCCATCCGGGCCGAACTCCAGCACTGGCGGCTTCACGCCCGCCTTGCGCAAAATCTCCAGCGTCCGCCCATCGCGGCAGTAGATGAATGCGCAGCCACTCAGTAGCGCGATGCGCTCCGCCGCGCCCGCGCCTTCCACCATGCTGGGAAAATACGACTGGCCAAAAAGCCCGCAGGGTTTGCCGAGCTTACGGCAGTGCTCGATGAAATCCGTGCTCTGGCCCATGCCCGAGTTGCGCAGGAACAAGTCGCAGCCCGCGATGGCCTGGCGCAGCCCTTCGTCTTTCTCGCCTGCGCCATCGAGCTTGCCCTGCACGATCTCCAGTTTCGGGAAGCGGCGCATGAGCATCGCGGTCACGCGCTCATCCACCGACATCGCCCAGAGCACCACCTTCACCTCCGGCAAATACTGCTCGATGACCCGCAGCGTGCCCGGCGTGTGGCCGATGTCGCCGATGTTCACCGTGTCCCACGCAGATTGCAGGACGATGGTTTTCTGCCTGCCGTCAGCGGCGAAAAGGGAGCCGCCGAGCGCGGCGGTGAGGGCGGTGAGGAAATGGCGGCGGTTGGTCATGGGCGTCACAAACGTCAATCGAACTGCATCAGTCTCCCTAAGGCGATTTTTTGTCACAAATGCATCAGAGCCAATAGCCTGCTGTGCTTTTGGTCAGGCTGCAGCCGCGGGATTGCTCGATCTTCTGTCTGCCGCTCGGCAGACCGTGCCCGATTGCGCATTGACCGTCCAAGCCGCGGCGCTAACGTCAGCCGCCCAATGAGTTCGCTGAACAAAAAGTTCCCGCGCCTTCTGCCCGAGCCGATTCGGAAAGGCATGAAGGTCGCCGACCTGATCGATACTGCGTTCAAGGCCTACAACGGCGGACGCCTGGCCGAGGCCTGCCGGCTCTTTACGCAAAAGATGATCGCCGGCGATGGCACCGTCGGCATGTCGCTCACCGGAGCGCTGACTCCTGCCGGGCTCGGCCGCGCGGCCATCGTCCCGCTGCTTAAGGCCGGCTTCGTTGACTGGATTATCTCCACCGGCGCCAACCTTTACCACGATCTGCACTACGGGCTCGGCATGCACCTCTACGCCGGGTCGCCGTTCCTCGATGACGTGGAGCTCCGCCGCGATGGCGTGATCCGCATCTACGACGTGCTCTTCGACTACGATGTGCTGCTCGATACCGACGCCTTTGTGCGCCACGTCATTCAGGGCCCGGAATTCCAGCACACCATGGCGACCGACGAGTTTCACTACCTGCTCGGGAAATACGTCTATGAGCGGGAGAAGAAGCTCGGGATCAAGGAGACGAGCGTGCTCAGCGCCGGCTACCGGTATGGCGTGCCGATCTTCACCAGTTCGCCGGGCGACAGCTCCATCGGCATGAACGTCGCCGCGATGGCGCTCCGCGACTCGAAGCTTTTCATCGATGTGAATCGCGACGTGAACCAGACCGCGGCCATCGTTTACGCCGCGAAATCGAGCGGCTCGACTTCCAGCGTCTTCATCCTCGGCGGCGGCTCACCGAAGAATTTCATGCTTCAGACCGAGCCACAGATTCAGGAGGTCATGGGCATCGAAGAACGCGGCCACGATTACTTCCTGCAATGCACCGACGCCCGTCCCGACACCGGCGGCCTGAGCGGGGCGACGCCCGGCGAAGCGGTGAGCTGGGGCAAGATCGATCCGGAGAATCTCCCGGACTGCGTCGTCTGCTACGCCGACTCGACCATCACACTGCCCTTGATTACCGCCTACGCTTTGAGCAAAGCTGCTCCGCGTAAGCGCAAGCGACTCTACGACGAGCGCGATGCACTTTATAACACCTTGCGAGAGCAATACTTCAAACACGGACGCGTGGAGAAAATCGAACACCGGACCGATCTGAGCAAAAAGCCGAAGCGGGGACGCTCCGGCCGCTCGGTCACAGGCACCAGTCGCAAAAATGGCCAAACGACCTGACGCCCGCGCCCTTCTTTTTGAGCGGATTCGCACGTCTCCGCCCAAGTTCGTTCACATCCGCGGGGTGCCCTACACCGTCGTCGCGGAGGAAACGGAAGACCCGCTCGCTGCCGATCATCTTTACCTCAACGTCGAGGTTCCTCCCTTTGGCCGGCTCCGCGTCTGCTTGAACACCCTTTCGCGCTTGAACCGCGACGCCGGTTTCGACGGGCGCGTCCGCGTTGGGATCATCAAGTCCACCTTCACCGAGAAGCCCGCGCTCGCGCTCGAGGAATGCCCGGGGCTCGACTACGCGAAGCAGGACGAAAAATTTCACCTCCAATACGAGCACATCGACCACAAGACATTCACCGAGTCCTTCGCGCCGAAGTTCAAGGCCGCCGTGCGCGCGGAAATCTGGGGTGAACTTTACGCCACCGATCACCTCGGCCTTCACCAGATCCACAGCCGCCGTGCCAGTTCCGCCGTCGCCCAGGATGTGAAGAACCGCGACGGCGCGATCAAGCTTTACTACCCGGACAACACGACCGAAGCGTTCTTGTTCAAATTCGACGGCCAGCCCTGAATCTCCCTGCAGTCACTTACTGCGCCTGACTTCCGAACGTGCGGTCCAGCGCGGCGATCGACTGTCCCGAGTCGCCATAGACAGAGTCGTCGAGCATCTGGCTGACGAGATCGATATTGGCCGAGATCGCCTCGCTCTTGCCACGCATGCCAGCGTTGTCCACGGCCAGATCGATCTGCGCCTCGATCCGGGTGAGGTCGCTGTCGATTTCGGTGAGCGATTGCTCACGCCGGTCGAGATTGGCGAGACGCTGCTCGAGAATGCGCAGCGTCGCCGCCTTCGATTCGCGCAGGGAACGCGACAACCGATCGGCCTGGACTTCGCTGCGCAAGACCTCGGCCTTGCGGTGAAGTTCGCGTGACGTGCCCTCGGCATCGAGCAGACGCAGGTTTTGCTGGGCGATCAGGACCTTGAGAAAAAGCCACTCCAGCTTCCGCAACGCGTCGCGATTCGCCTCCACGAGAAACTCCTCGACCTGCGCGTCGCGCTCGAGTTGCCCCACCCGGGCACACTTTGCCGACAGGTTTTCCAAACGACCGCGCGCCTCGGGCGAAAGTTTGGCCACGAGCGCCAGGCGCTCCTGCTCGACCGAGCTTTCGCTGAGGTGCAGGCGCTGTGCATCCACGAGCGTGCGAAAGCGCGCGCTGTTCGTCAGCGCATAAAGATACGCTCCCTCCAGCGCCAGGCCGAGCAGCCAGAAGCCCGGATGGCCAAAACCCAGAATGGCGAAGCCCGCGAGCAGGAGCACATTGGCCGGCAGACGTCCCAGCCCGGCGACTTCCGGCGCGGCCCAAAATGCGGCTTGGAGGTAGCGAAACACGCGGCAGCCTAACGGGAGCCTTGGTTGCGCTGCCAGTTCAGGAGCAGATTGTTGATCACCTCGGCCTTGGGCACTTCGCTCACGGCGCTCAGGTCGATCTTCAAACCGAAGCGCTCATAAGCCACGAACGGGCTCTCGGGAAACTTGATCGGCACGGTCGGATTGCCGGGCCGGAAGCCGTGCTTGAGCGATTCGCGCTGGATCGGCTCGCTCAGCAGGAAATCGAGAAACTCGCCCGCCGCCGCGCGCTGGCCAGCGCTGCTCCACGGCGCATCGATCACGTAGTATGGATTGTCGTTCCAGGCGTTCTGCCGCGGGTAGGCGACGCGCAGTTCCCCCCAGCGCCCCTCGGCGTTTTTGAGGTAATCGATGACCACATTTTCGTACACGCAGAGCGCGTCAAAGCTCGACGGCCCGCGCAGCACCATGTCGCGCATCATGTT
>JBBQYR010000244.1:0-4731 GCA_038208565.1 Chthoniobacterales bacterium | reverse complement strand
GCGCCGGTGGGTCGATGTCTTTTCCAAGGAAAACGCCGGGGGGAAGTCAGACCCCGCGGCCCATGTTCGGCCCAGGCGCTGGGTCGTCGAATGATCCGCTTCCTCGCTCGCTCCAGCGGATTTTTACCACACGCTCCGCGGTGCTCCAGCAGTCTAAAACGCGAAGCCGAAGCTGAAGTGGAAGGCGCCGAAGTCTTCGTTGGCCTCCGGCGTCGGATTGATGCCGTAGTCGAGCCGGAGCGGGCCGATGGCGAACCGGGGAGCGCAGACCGACCCCGAGCGCATAGTGCAGCTCGCCGGAGTCGGGGTCGTCCTGACATTGATCTGGTCAGCACGAGGTACGTGGAGCGCTCAAACCTCACGATTCGGATGGGGAATCGTCGGTTCACCCGCCTCACGAAGGCATTCAGCAAGAAGCTCGAAAATCACAGCGACACGCTGGCCGTGAGTTTCATCAACGACAATTTCTGCCGGAAGCTCACGACGACCAGGACGACTCCAGCCGGAGCCGCACAGGTGGCCGATCATCAATGGACGCTTGAGGAAGTGGTGGAGATGATCGACGCTCACCACGAAGAAAAGCTCAACGCTGAGTATGAAGCAGCGTTCGCCGCGAAGTTCACGCCCGCGCGGAAGTTCCCGGAGACCGATCCGCCGCACAAACCAAAGACGCTTTGGTATCTCCAAGAGTTCGCGGGCGGGGAAACTGAAATACCATAGAGCATCTGACCCACTACCAGGCGATTTCATATGACATATATTGTAGAACGTTGAAGATAATCCTCCAATATCGAGGGCCTTGCGGGCGTGTGAATAACTTGTGGACGGAATCGCTTCTCGATCGGCGGTGCGAAAAAACGGGCGACTTATTCACCGAGTCCTCGGTGAGGTTCTGCGGCGCGCTACTGCTGGTGGCTGACGAAGGGATTCCCTGCGGCGAGAAAGCGCCATGGCAATGCCGTGGCGCGGGAGATTCCGATTCGGGATCCACTCTCCCAAGGCGACGCAGTCGTCTGTTGCCGGAATCCGATCGTCGGCAAGCGGCACAGATCCCGGCCGTGGTCGCGACCGTCCACCCCGAGCGCGATGGTCAATTTTCCCGGTCCCGAGCACAGCGCTTCGATCTTCGCCGGTTTTGCGGGCCGCGCGGCATTTCGCCGGTCTCGCATCAAGGGTATCCCGCGTGTCGGTTCGAGGGCGCGGATGAGGACGAAGCCGTCTTCCTGGCCTCCTTTGACGAGGACGTTCAGCAGCCAATACATCCCGTAGTTGAAATACACATAGGCGATGCCGGGACCATTTTCGGCGACGAACTTCCGCGCGCTCGGCCGGAAAAACGTGTGGCAGGCTTCGTCGTTCACCGCCGCGTAAGCCTCCGTCTCGACGATGATTCCCGCGCATTCGTTCCAAACCAATTCACAACCGATCAACTCCCGGGCGCACGTCACCGGGTCGCGCTCGAAGAACGTGCGCGGGATCATCTTTCGGGCGCTCACAGGCCAGTCGGATGATCGATAAATTCCCACGGCACTCGGAATCGGCGCGCCAACTGCGCGGCCAGCGCCTTCACACCGAACGTCTCCGTGGCGTAATGACCGCCGTAGAAAAGATTCACGCCCAACTCTTCGGCCAAGGTGTAGGAATGGTGCGGACCTTCGCCGGTGATGAACGTATCCACGCCCTCCGCGGCCGCCTTGGAGATTTCGCCGCCGGCTCCACCCGTGACGATCCCGATCCGCGCGGTTTTCTCCGGACCGCCCGGACAAAGATGCACCGCGCCCCCGACGGCCTTTTCGAGCCGACGCTGCAAGTCCGCCCGCGACAGCGCCACGCGCGTCTGCAGGCCGATCTTCTGGCCCTTTGCCTCGAAGAACGGCGTCACATTCTTCAAGCCGAGCGCTCGCGCCAGGAGCGCGGTATTTCCGACCGTCGGATGCAGATCCAGCGGAAGGTGCGAGCTGTAGATCGCGAGGTTGCCGTCCAGCGCGGTCTTGATCTTGCGCCGCGTCACGCCGGTCACCGGCTGCACGCCATTCCAGAAAAGCCCGTGATGCACGAGCAGCAGATCCACGCCTTGCGCGACCGCGCGCTCGATCGTCCACGCGCACGCATCCACCGCCGCGCCGATCTTCTTCACCTCGCCGGAATTCTCCACCTGCAGCCCATTCCAGGCGCCGGCGTAATCGCCGATCTCCGCGTGGCGCAGGTAGCGGTCGAGATGAGTCACGAGGGCGGCGAGTTTCGGCATAAGGCTAAGGTTGTCGTTTGCGAGCGATTATGATAGCGACTAATCTGTCAGCAGGGTCATCAGGGCGGTGAAAACTACAACCCCATTACTACCAATGCCCACGATCGAAGCCAACTCCCCACGCGCCGCCGTGCATACCTGCCCGCTTTGCGACGCGCCTCTCGACTCCTCGAATCCCGACGCCTGCACCCGCTGCGATTGGGTCGCGGAAACCGCTCACGCTCCCAGCCACGGCGGTTTGCGCGACAGGATCGCCGTCGCCCTGAGCGTCGTTCCGGGCCTCGGCCACGTCTATAAAGGTCACCGCCTGAGCGGTGCCCTTTACATGCTCGGGGCCGTTTTTGCCGTCTTCGGCGCCATGGTCGCATCCACGGCCACCGCCGGTTTCGGCATCCTCCTGCTGCCGCTCTATTGGCTCGGCGTCATGCTGCAGGTTTACTTTCTCGAAGACCTCGTGGGCGCCGGAAAAAAGCCGCGCTGAGCCCGGCGCGGCGCGGAACATTGGATTAAAGGATTGATGCCCGCGGTGCGGGGCGCTTCATTCGCCCGCTCTCCGCATTCCTCACACCCATCTATCTCTATGCTCTCCGCAGGCATCGTCGGTCTCCCAAACGTCGGCAAATCCACGCTCTTCAACGCCGTCACCAAGACGCAGAAAGCGCAGGCCGCCAATTATCCCTTCTGCACGATCGACCCGAATGTCGGCGTCGTCACCGTGCCCGACCCGCGCCTCGCCGCGCTGAGCAAGCTTTCGCACTCGAAGAAACTCGTCCCCGCCGCCATCGAGTTTGTGGACATCGCGGGACTCGTGAAAGGCGCCAGCTCCGGTGAGGGCCTCGGCAACCAATTCCTCAGCCACATTCGCGAAGTCAACGCCATCGTCCAGGTCGTGCGTTGTTTTGAAGACGCGGACATTCACCACGTCTCCGGCACCGTCGATCCCGTGCGCGACATCGAGGTCATCAATACCGAACTCATCCTCGCCGACCTCGCCGCCGTGCAGAAGCGCAAGGATCGCCAGGCCAAAGCTGCCAAGACCGGCGACAAAGCCGCGAAAGCCGAGATCGCGCTGTGCGAGAAACTCGTCCCGCATCTCGACTCCGGCAAACCCGCGACCACGCTCGAACTGAGCGACGAGGAAACCAAACTCCTGCGCGAGTTTTTCCTCCTCAGCGGCAAGCCCACCATCTTCGCCTGCAACGTCGCCGAAGCCGATCTCGCGAACGTCGTCTCCCTCGTCGAAGGCGCGCGCGACAATGAAGGCGTGCCGCCTTCCGATAACGTCGAACTCACCGACGCCGCGCGTTTCGTCACCGCCGTGCAGGACTACGCCCGCTCGCATTTCGGCACCGAGGCCGTCGTCATCAGCGCGCAGATCGAGAGCGAACTCGCCACGCTCACCGAGGAAGAAGCCGCCGAATATCTCACCGGCATCGGCGTCGCCTCGAGCGGCGTCGGCTCGCTCATCCGCGCCGTCTACCACCTGCTCGGCCTGCGCACCTACCTCACCACCGGCGAACAGGAAACCCGCGCGTGGACCATCCGCGCCGGCGACAAGGCGCCCGCCGCCGCCGGCGTCATCCACAGCGATTTCGAGCGCGGCTTCATCGCGGCGGAAATCGTCCACTTCGACGACCTCATCACGCTCGGCTCCAACGCCAAGGCCCGCGAAGCCGGCAAACTCCGCATCGAGGGCAAGGAATACGTCGTCAAAGACGGCGACGTCGTGGAGTTCCGGTTCAACGTGTAAGGTCGCCGTCGGGAGACGATCCCGCTAGTATCCCGCCATGCGCGACCTCACGGCCATTCTGCATCGTGGAGAACCCGCCGAGGGCGGATTCTGGGCGACTTGCCTCGAAGTGCCTGGCGCCAATGGTCAGGGCGAAACCGAGGCCCGAGTGCCTGCGCGATCTGGCGGCGGCGGTGAAGCTGATCCTCGAAGTCAACGAAGAGGAAGCTTTTCGTGATGACCCCAGCGCGGTGAAGACGAAGCTCGCGGTGGTGTGACGCGGCGCGAATTGGTGCGGCATTTGGAAAGCCGGCGGTTGCCAGTTGCTTCGGGAAGGAGCCAGTCATTCCATATTCACCGACCCGTCCACCGGCGTGCGCGAAGCCATCCCGCGACATCAGGAAATCAAGCGCCACCTCGCCCGCCGCATCTGCCGCCAGCCGGGTGTCGAAGTGCCAAAGGGAGCCTGAAGGAAAATCTCCAACAACCCACGCCCGACGAAACCCCTCCAGCATCGCGGTGGGCCGCTCATTTCCGAGAAGTGCAAAGTCGTCTGCCGCAGCGAGCGGTGCCGGTATCTGATTGTCTTCAGTGGCGCCGAACTTATACCAACTTCAGGAAACAATCAGACGCTCCCGCAGCCCGGAGGGCTGAAAGGAAATTAGCCCCGGGTGAAACCGGGGATATTGAGAGAAACCGGAGGCACCCCGGAGGCGGTGCGGGAAGGTGCATGGCTGGCTGCTTCCGGCACACC
>JBBQYR010000243.1:0-4860 GCA_038208565.1 Chthoniobacterales bacterium | reverse complement strand
ATGAGATTGTCGAAGACGACGGGCACGCGGAACTGGCCGTCGGGTTTGGCGAAGCCGCCGCCGTCGAAGAAGACCATGAGCGCGGCGGGTTTCGCGGCGTTGTATTGTTTGGGCACGTAAACGGAATATTCGCGCGTGGTGCCGGGAAAAATCTGGCTCTTGTCGTAGGTCGCCTTTTTCACCTCGCCGTGCGGCACGTCCTGCGGCTGGGAGTCGGGGCCGAGCTTGTAGTCATCGACCGCGAGGGCACTGGCGATGAGGGCTGGAGCGAGGAGCAGGGGGAGGAAGCGCATGGCGGGTTTGTGACGGGTGATCGGGATGGTTGCAATTTCAAACCCGCACGGCGGCGTTGTTGCAGGGACTTTCGCGTCAGCGGGCGACCGTGAAAACGCGGCGCGGCGCTTGACGCTCCCCGCTGGCTGTGGCGCTATCTCTCACGCCATGCCTACGCCGATGCCCTACGACGATCTGCCCACGGTGGCCGCCAAGCCGCACCGCAGCCTGTGGGCGGCGGCGCTCGTGGGCCACGCGGAGGCGCTCTCGATGCTTGCGAGTCGGTGTGCTCCGGCGGTCTACGCGTGGTGGCGGGCGCAGGGTTCCGATCCGGCGGAGGCAACGGCGCGCACGGGTTCGTATTTCGCTTATCTGCAGGCGATCGAGCCGCCGAATCCGCAGGAGGAGGACGTGGAGCGGTTGCAGGGTTTCCTGCTGCGCCGGCTTACGGCTTTCGTCGCCGCCGGTATCCCTGAAGCCGATCCCACGGTGCCGCGTCCGGGCTTCGAGCAGGCGCAGGCCGAGCGGCGTTTCGCCCGCGAAAAAGCCAAGGATCCCGAGGATATCTTTCACCACCGCTGGGCGCTCAGTGCGCTGGAACTGACGATGGAGACGCTGCGCGAGGAATACCTGAACGAACGGAAAGGCGCCCTCTTCGCGCTGCTGCCGCAGTTCCTGAGTTTCAGCGGCACGGAGGAGCGCTACGAGGAGGTGGGCAAGCTGGTGGAAATGTCGTCGAGCGGATTGCGCGTGGCGGTCTATAAATTCCGGCAGCGCTACCGCGAGGTCTTGCGCCAGATCGTGGGCGACACGGTGCGGAACGAGGAAGCCGTGGATAGCGAATTGACTAAGCTCCTAGTGTCGGCAAGCTAACGCCTTGTTATGCCGACCAACCCGGAAAACTCACCGCCCGACGATGGCGCCTCGGCTCCGTCGTTGCTCGGCGGGTTGAATCCAGACGAGCTCTTTGCGCGCGGGATGCAGTCGGTGCGGATGACGGGCGGCGGGAGCATGCAGAATTGGGAACCGCCGACGGTCGCGGAAGCGTCCCGGCTTTTCCCCAACTACAAGGTGCTCGATGTGCTCGGCCGCGGCGGCATGGGCGCGGTTTACAAGGCCGTGCAGACGGCGCTCGATCGCGTGGTCGCGATCAAGCTCCTGCCGCTGGAGATCAGCATCGACCGGGATTTCGCCGACCGTTTCGTCCGCGAGGCGCGCACGATGGCGAAACTCAATCACCCGAACATCGTCTCGGTTTTCGACTTCGGCACGACGCCGGAAGGGCATCTTTATTTCGCTATGGAGTTTGTCGAAGGGACGACGCTCCATCACCTCATCAAGACGACCGGGCTCAAGCCGGTGCAGTGCTTGGAACTCATCGTGAATGTCTGCGAGGCGCTGCAATACGCGCACGGCGAAGGCGTGGTGCATCGCGACATCAAGCCGGCCAATGTGCTCGTGGATACGAAGGGGCGCGTGAAGGTCGCGGACTTCGGCCTGGCGCGCATGGATTCGCCGAGCGCCGAGCAGTGGGGGCAGACGATGACGGGTATGGTGCTCGGCACGCCGGATTACATGGCGCCCGAGCAAAAGCAGGGCTCGCGCGTCGATCATCGCGCCGACATCTACAGCCTCGGCGTGATGCTTTACGAGATGCTGTGCGGGCAGATTCCGCAGGGTATTTTCGCGCCGCCATCGCAGCGCGTGACGGTGGATGAGCGGGTCGATCAGGTCGTGATCCGCGCGATGCAGCAGGAGCCGGATCGCCGCTACGCCAATACCGCGGAGATGAAATCCGAGGTGGAGAACATCCGCAACACGCCGCTCCCGCAGGCCGCGTCGCCCGCTTCCGCTTCGGGGAAAAAGGTGTCCACTTCTACCGCGGCGAAAAACGGTGGAGCCGAGTCCGCGCTGACTGCGGAAGAGCGGGAGGAGAAGCGCGAGAAGAGCGCGGCGCCTTGGCTCGCGGGTGTCGCGGCTTTGTGCGCGCTGGTCGCGGTGAGCGTGGTCGTTTTGCAGATGAACCGCCCGGCGCAGGTTGTGAACGCGCCGATCAATCCGCCGCCCGCGCCCGATCTGGTTCCGGTGCAAGTCGCCGCCGTGCCGGTGGAGCCGGCGAACCCGGAGCCAGAGCCCGCGAAGACCGAACCGCCCAAGGCCGAACCCGCGATGGTTGCCGCAGTCACTCCGCCCAAAACTGAACCCGTCGCCGAGCCGCCGGTTCCGGTGCCCGCTCCTCCGGCGGAAGCACCGGTCGCCGTAGTGCCGATGCCGCAAGTCGTGCCGCCGCCAATCGTGCCTGCCACTCCGGCGCCGATGGTGGTGGCGACTCCGCCAGCGGCACCACCCGCTGCCGAGCCGGCCGAGGTTGAAGACTGGCGCGCTTTTGTCATCGAAGGCGATGCGCTCATGGCGCAACGTCACCGCGAAGAGGCGACCGAGGCGTACGTCGAGGCCTTTAATCTCGCCACCGATGGACGACCGATCACCTCCGCCGAAGTCGCCAGCCTGGCCAAGAAAGTGTCGCAACTGCAGATCATGCTCGGCTCGAACGCCGAAGCCCGGCAGACGCTCGATCGCGGCCGCGCGACGCTCAAGCGCATGACCACCCCCAAGGATGCCGTCGAGCGGCAGAAGCTCCTCGAGGAACTCGAGAACTCGCTCCGCCGGTTGATGCGGGATTAGTCCACCCACTTCCGCGCTGTCATCCTGGGCGCAGCGTAGCGGAGTCGAAGGATCTCCAATATCCTTCATCTTCACACGCGTTGCTTCCGAGTGACCGGCTCATTTTCCGCCAGACGAGTGAGGTAAGGCCGATACTGGAGGTCCTTCGATTCCGCGCCCGCCCGCTGAACCGCCGGGCGCTGCGCTCAGGATGACCGCGCGTTTTTTCTCCCCGCTGTAGCCGCAAGACGCGCTGGCGTTTTGTTTCGCGCGCGCTAACGTCTCCGCCCCTATGTCACTTTGGAACTCCGCCCACCCCTGGCTCCGCGAACTCGTCTCTTACGAGCCCGGCAAACCCATCGAAGACGTGGCGCGCGAACTCGGCTTGAAGCCCGGCGACATCATCAAGCTCGCCTCGAACGAAAACCCGCTCGGCCCATCGCCCAAGGCGCTTGTCGCCATGCGCGAGACGCTGGAGCGCGCCCACTTTTATCCCGATGGCGGTGGCTACTATCTGCGCGAGGCGATCGCGAAAAAGTTCGGCTTCGATCGGAGCAATATCATGCTCGGCTGCGGCTCGAATGAGATCATCGAGTTCATCGGCAAGGCCTTCCTGAATCCCGGCGACGAGATCGTCACCGCGCGCCACGCCTTCGTCGTTTACAAACTCATGGCCACGCTTTTCGGCGCGACGACCATCGAGGTGCCGGACCCGAATTTCGCCCACGACCTCGACGCGATGGCCGCGGCGATCACGCCGAAGACCAAGGAAGTCTTCATCGCGAACCCGAACAACCCGACCGGCACGCTGCTCAGCCAGGACGAGATCGACCGCTTCATGGACAAGGTGCCGGAGCACGTCATCGTCGTCTTCGATGAGGCCTATTTCGAGTTCAACGAGAACCCGCCGGACACGCTGAAGTTCGTCCGCGAAGGCCGCAACGTCGTCGTCCTGCGTACCTTCTCGAAGATCCAGGGACTCGCGAATCTCCGCATCGGCTACGGCATCGCCAAGGCCGAGCTGATCGACGTCCTCGGCAAAACCCGGCAGCCCTTTAACACCAACGGCATCGCCCAGGCCGGCGCGCTCGCGGGCCTCGCCGACGAAGAACACCAGCGCCAGACCCGCGAGATCACCATCGAGGGCCGCAACTTCCTCCAGCAGGAATTCGAAGCCATGGGGCTCGACTACGTGCCGAGCTTCGCCAACTTCGTGCTCGTGAAAGTCGGCAACGGCAAGGCCGTCTTCAACGACCTGATGAAGCGCGGGATCATCGTCCGCGACATGACCGGCTACGGCCTGCCCGAGTGGATCCGCGTGAGCATCGGCACGATGGAGCAAAACCGCGCTTTCCTCGAAGCATTCTACCTCCTCGGGAAAGCGCGCGTCGCCCCAGTCGCGGTCTGAAGCAGCGGCTTTAAATCCCGGGTTTCGCGCCCAGGACGCAAAGGACACCGAGGAGGGGGAAGGTGCTCGATCTTTGGCGAGCTTGGTGACCTCCGCGCGAGCCTTGGAGACGCGCGCCGGAGCGTTGGCCGAGGCCCACGCCGGAACCCCTCGCCCGGAGCACCCTGCCGGCTCTCCGCCTTCCCGTGGCGTCCCGTGGGCGGGCGCGCACCACGAAGAGCACGAAGGACATGACGGAAGGAAAAGCTGAAGCCTTCGTGCGCTTCGTGTCCTTCGTGGTGAACCCCAAGGCCGGACCGCGGCGGGGCGATGCTGCACCGGTTTTGCACCTGTCGGTGGCTTTTGCGGCCCTGTCATCGCCCGCCAGAGGCCTGTCATACCAACTTCAGGAAACAATCAGACGCTCCCGCAGCCCGGAGGGCTGAAAGGAAATTAGCCCCGGGTGCAACCCGGGGATATTGAGAGAAACCGGAGGCACCCCGGAGGCGGTGCGGGAAGGTGCATGGCTGGCTGCT
>JBBQYR010000242.1:0-4871 GCA_038208565.1 Chthoniobacterales bacterium | reverse complement strand
GACGGACAAATGCTGTCCGCGGCTCAGGAACCGAAATTCCTCAAGAACCGCTGCCGGTAGCGTCGATATGTTCGTGAGAACACTTTTAGCATGGTGGTGTCAACCTTCATGTTCCGAAATTTGCGGGCGTCAGGAATGCCTGACGGTGCCGTTGCCTTAAACCACGGAGGGACAGATTTTCTTAGTCCCCCCTTGGCGGCTAAGTGGATGGGCGATGCCGGTTTGAGAAGAGTTCCGCCCTTGGCGACTTCCTTACCGTCTCCGCGCCCGGTATTCGCTCGGCCGCCAGCCGACCCACTTCTTGAAGGTCGTCGAGAAGACGAACGGGTTCGCGTATCCGACGGCGCCGGCGATCGTTTCGACTTTGTCATCGGTCGTTGCGAGGAGTTTGGCGGCGTGTTGCATGCGCAGGAAGATGACGTGATGCATCGGGCTGCGGCCGAGTTCGCGGCGGCAGAGTCGGCGCACGTGCTCGGTGCTGAGGTGGCAGCGCCGCGCCAGCAGGTCGAGCGACCACGGTTCGCCGAGGCGCGTAGCCACGTATTCCCAGAGGTGGCCGAGCCGGTCGTCGGTCTGCCACGGGCGGGCGAAACGCAGGACGTAGGTATGCACGAGCTCCACCCAATGGCTGATCGCCGCCGGAGCGGTCTGGCTCTGCATTTCATCGTAAAGCCCCTGCACCGCCGAGCGCAGCGGGCGCGGATCGAACCGCGCCAGCGCTGGCGAGGACGAAGTGATGATCGGCTTCTGATCCGCCGGCTGCTGATAGCGCACCCACGTGAACTCCCACCGCGCGCCCTTCACTGCACGAAAGGCGAGCAGCGCGTGCGGCGGCGCGAGGCAGGCCCAGCCTTCGCGGCAAGTCTGCCAGCGGCCATCGAGCAGGATTTGCCCGCGCCCGGCCGCGCAGGAGAGCAGATACGTTCCGCTCAAATCCAGGCGCACCATCTCATAAGGCGCTGCGGCATCGGCGATGCCGACATGGGCGATGTGGTGCAAAGCCAGCGCCGGGCACTCGTTCGCACGCACTTTCAGTTCGACGGTCTGGGCGCCGACGACGTGGGTTTCGGTAAGCTCGGGCGGCGGAACGGGCATTGCTTAAGTTAGAAGCCGCGACTCATTTACCGAAACCAGCTTATTCTCAGAGAGGCATTAAATACTTCGAGTGCGCGCACGATAATGGTTGAAGTATGTAACCGATATGTATTTATTGCAGCCATGAAACTGACTCTGAACATCGACGACGATCTTCTCGAACGAGTTCGGGAAGCCACGGGCGCTAAAACCAAGACGGAAGCCATCCACATCGCACTGCACGAAATCGACCGGAGAAACAAACTGGTCGAACTCCTCGCCAAGGACGACTTTGGCATGTCGGCGAACGATTGGAAATCCGCTTGGGAAGACCCCGGTCCACAGGCCGAGGATTTCGTCGCCAAGGTTGCGGAAGATGCGCCGCAATTGCCCGAGAAATGAGAGCCAGCCCTGTCCTCGTCGATAGCTCCTGGTACATCGCGCTGATGCGCGAAGGTCGCCACCCGCTGCGCGAACTGCAGCCCATCGCCCACGTGCGCGATGTGGCGACGTGCGGCATCGTGCGCGCGGAAGTAGCGCGGGGTATTCGCGACGCCGGGCTCTTGAGAAAATTCCGGGCGCGTTGGGACGTCATGCTCCAGGTGCCCACGGACAACCGACTTTGGGACAATGTGGAAAATCTGGCGTGGCAACTCGATCGGCAGGGCGTCGTTTTGCCGCTCACGGACATCGTCATCGCCTGCTGCGCCCGGCGCATCGGCGCGGTCGTGCTCACCTACGACAAGCACTTCTCAGTCATCCCCGGCATCCAGACCGCAGACCGCATCGTGTGACCCGCGCGGCGGTGCGGCGATGTGCTTTGGCGATAGGCGCTCGTGGGTTTCGGGCATGTCCTCGCGCCTGTGGAGAGTGTGATGTAGAGGTTGTCCCGCTGCCGCTCACCGGCGGCTTTGTTTTACCTCCCCAAGCTCCGTCTTATGAACCGACTCCTCGTCGCCCTCGCCTTCGTCGTCTTCACCACCGCGGCCCACGCCGAGCCACTGCGCGTCTTCATCCGCGGGGGTGAAAAAAATCGCGGACAGGAAGTCCACGCGCACCCACGTTTCCTCGCCGAGTGGAAAACGCTGCTCGCCGAACGCGGAATAACCGTGGATGGGGCGCTCGATTGGCCGACCGCCGAACAAGCCGCGAAGGCCGACGTGATCCTGGCCTACGCCCAGGATGGCGGCAACGCCACGCCCGAGCAGGAGAAGGTGCTGGAAGCTTTCGTGAAGCGCGGCGGCGGGCTCGTCGTCATCCACACGGCGGCGGTGTCCTTCACCAATCCCGGCTGGTGGCGCGACCTCATCGGCGGCGCTTGGGTGCCGAAACAGACGAAGTGGAAGGAAGGCCCGATGGATCTCTACTACACGGAGAATCAATACATCGGCGGCGGCCACCCGATCACCAAAGGCGCGGCCAACTTCCACCTCGACGACGAGATCTACTACGACATGGACGTGAAGCCCGAGGCGCGCGTGCTGGCGTCCAGTTACACGCCCAATGTGAGGGAAGGGAAAAAGCAGGCCGAAGGCGGCAAGGCGCACATCTACGACATCCAGCCGCAGATGTGGGCGTACGAAAAGGACGGCTACCGGGCCTTCGTCAGTATCCCCGGACATCTCTTCAAGACCTTCACCCTGCCGCAATATCGCGCCGTCCTGCTGCGCGGCATCGCCTGGGCCGGCAAACGCGCGAACCTCGATGAATACGTGAAGCCCGCCGAACTCGAAGCGCTCACGTATCCCGAAGGCGGTCCGCAGAAGCCGGCGGACACGCTTGCGAATCTCGAAGTGCATCCCGACTTCACGATGAAGCTCGTGACTGCCGAGCCGCTGATCAACAAGCCGATGAACTTCGACTGGGACCCCGCCGGTCGCTTGTGGGTCGCCGAGACGCCCGAGTATCCCAACGGCCGGCGCGGCATGCGCCCCGACTATCGCGGCAAGGAATGGAAAGACCACGGCGGCATCGACCCCACGCCCGGCGAGCAGGACCGCAAGGCGCACGACAAGATCAGCATCCTCACCGACACCGACGGCGACGGCGTCATGGATAAAAAGGACGTCTTCTACGAGGGCCTCGACCTCGTCACCGGCTTCGTCTTCCACAAGGACGGCGTCATCGTCACGCAGGCGCCGGACATCCTCTTCCTCCGCGACACCGACGGCGACGGCAAAGCCGACAAAGTCGAGAAGCTCTACAGCAACCTCGGCAAAGGCGACACGCACGCCGTGATCAACAACCCGCGCTGGGGCTGGGACGGCTGGATCTACGCCACGCACGGCTACAGCGGGTCGGGCAACGTCACCAACGCGCAGGGCGAAACGCAGGGCACCATCGGCAGCGGCGTCGTGCGCTTCCGGCCCGATGGTTCGAAGATCGAGCAGTATTCCTCGAAAGGCGGCAACACCTGGGGCCTGACCATCACCGGCGACAATCGCGTGATGTGGACGCAGCCCACCAGCGGTCAGCTCCTCATGCAGACCGTGCTCCCCGAGTACGCTCTAGCCCGCGGAAAAATCGGCAACACCACGAGCTACAAAGTCGTCGAGCCGTCGGGGAAATCCTTCCCCGCGATGCCGTGGGAGCAGCTCGCCTATGTGCAGATCGACTGGGTCGGCTCCTTCACTGCCGCGGCCGGTTGCGCGATCTACGACGGCGGCACCTGGCCCGCGGAATACAACGGCGACTACTTCGTCACCGAGCCGACGATCAACATCATCCACCACACGCGCCTCACACCCGAAGGCAGCAGCTACACCGCGAAGAAAATGCCCGGCCGCGAGGAGACGGAATTCGTCCGCAGCAAAGACATGTGGTGGCGCCCGATCGAGACACGCATCGGCCCAGACGGCGCGTTGTATGTCGGCGATTTCTACAACCAGGCCGTAATCCACAACGACACCCGCGGCCCCGATCACAACAAGGTCAACGCCGCCGTCCGCCCCGATCGCGACCACTACTTCGGCCGCATCTGGCGCATCGATCACAAGGACGCAAAGAAGCTCGCGGTGCCGGATTTGTCGAAGGCGTCGGTCGAGCAGCTAGTTACGGCGGTTGAGCATCCGAACCGCTCGGTACGGATGAACGCGGCGCGCCTCCTTCTTGACCGTCCGAATCCTTTGCCTCCGCGCGTCGGTCGTCGGCGGGAAGGCGACCAGGAGAAATATGCGGCGGTGATGGAGAAGAACTTCGGCTACCAATCTCTCCTCAAACTCGCTCTCGATCCGAGCAAACCCGCTGAGACACGCGTCGCCGCGCTTTGGATTCTCGGACAGCGCGATGCCGATGTGCTGATGATACAATGGTCGCCGGCTCTCGCGGACAAAGACCCGATCGTCCGGCGCAACGCTCTAAACCTTGCCGAACTACCTGTCTATTCCTTCACGCAGCCAGACGGAATCACGCTCAACTTCATCACGAACTCGGATGACGCAAAAACCATCGGAGCCTTGGCTGCTGATCGTGACGTGCCAGTCCGAATTGCCGCCCTCCGGGCCCTCGCGATGACCACCGTCCCGGCCGCAGCGAAGCACGAAATGGCGCAAAAGATCAGTGCAAACATCGCGCAGGCGATCGTCGCGGCGTGGCCGAAGCTCGACGACGACTTCCAGCGGAGCGCCGCGGTGGGCGCGGCTTCGCGCAATCCGGTCGCGGCGCTCGCGGCGGCGCTCGATGTCGCGAGTGAAGAGGGGAGCGCACGCGCCCCGCGTGCCGGTTCCGGCGCCTCGCCGGAACCATCCTCGAAACCCGGCGCAGCCGCTGACCCGAAACGTGGCGCTACGCGTGATCGC
>JBBQYR010000241.1:0-4969 GCA_038208565.1 Chthoniobacterales bacterium | reverse complement strand
CTGCGTGTAGCCGCGCGAGACAGAATCGCCGATGAGTAGCACGCGCGGCAGCTTCGGATCGTCGGCGACAAAGTCCCACGCATTCGAGGTTCCGCGCACTTTCTCGCGCTTGTGGATCGGCAGATAGAAGGTGCCGAGGCTGTGCTGGAGCGTGAGTTCCCACGCCTGCTGATCGGGTGGCAACTTCGCGACCAGCGCCTGGTATTGCGCATCGGTCGCCGCATCCTCGGCCGCCTTTTTCGCGGCGGCTTCGGCGGCGTTGGTCGGCTCGACGCCTTTCGGCGGTTCGGCAAAAGCGGGCGCGGTCGCCGCGAGGAGCAGGGCGGCGAGGGTGGCGAGGTAGCGGGGACGAACAACGGACGGGGAAAACGAGAGCATGGCAGCGAGCCAACCCCGGGGCGGCGTTCGTCTTGGCGCTTTTCGGCTTTGGCCGCAGACACGCGCTGCGCGAGCCAAAGGAGATCCCGGCTCGCGAGTTGTCGTGCGTGACGCCGCTCCGCTTCCCTGCCATCTCTCTCGCCTCCCCATGACTCGACATCTTGTCCTCGCCGCCACCCTCGCCCTTATCTCGCTGACCGCACGGGCCGAGGAAAAGCCCGACCTTCCCGTCGTCGATCTTTCCACGGGAGCGCGGCACTCGATCGTCGCCGCCGGCACCGAGCAGACCTATCAAGGCCACCCGACGACCGTGCTCATGCCCGATGGCAAAACGATCTTCGCCGTGTGGTGCATCAATCACGGCGGGGCCGCCGGCCCGATGGCGCGGAGCGACGACGGCGGCGTCACGTGGACACGCTTGGATGACCAGCTTCCACCCGGTTTCGCCACCCACCAGAATTGCCCGAGCATCTACCGCCTCATCGATCCGGCGGGGAAAGAGCGGCTCTGGGTTTTCTCCGCCGCGCTCGGCAAACGCGGCGGTCCCGGCATGCCGAGCATTATGAGCGAAGACGCCGGGAAGACGTGGAAGGAAATGCCGCCGCTCGGTTTCCCGTGCGTCATGACTTTCAGCAGCATCGTGCGTCTGAAAGATGGGCGCTATCTGGGGCTGTTTCACAAAGGCCCGGGCGGCGCGGACAAGACGCCGCTGGAGGTGCTGCAAACGATCACCGCCGACGGCGGCTTCACGTGGTCCGAGCCAAAAGTCGTCGCCGCCGTGGCCGGGAAAAATCCGTGCGAACCCTTCGTCTTCCGTTCGCCCGATGGCACCGAGCTTTGCGCCCTGCTGCGCGAGAACACTCACAAGGGCCGCAGTCTCGTGATGTTCAGCCGCGATGAAGGCGCGACGTGGAGCCCGCCGACCGACACGCCGTGGGGCCTCACGGGCGATCGTCACGCGGGCGTCTTCACCAAGGATGGGCGGCTGGTCGTCGCCTTCCGCGATCAGGCCATCGGCAGCCCGACTCGCGGGCATTTCGTGGCGTGGGTCGGGAAGTACGAGGACATCAAGCAAGCGCAGTCCGGCCAGTATCGGATCAAACTCCTGCACCACCACGGCGAACGCCCCGGCGATTGCGGTTACCCCGGCGTGGAGCTGCTGCCCGACGACACGATCGTCGCCACGACGTACGTGAAATACGCGCCGGGACCGGAGAAGCACTCGGTCGTCAGCACGCGCTTCAAGCTGAGCGAAACGGACGCCTTGCTGAAGAAATAGACGCCGTTCCTCCGCCAGCGATCGCGCGCCCTTTACGCAATTGCGGCAAAGTTTCGCGCAGACGCACCGACTCCGCCTGAAATAATCTCCCGCCATGCCTGCTTTTTCCGATCCCTTCCGCGACGCGCGCCAGGACCCCGGCGTGCTCCGCTGCCCGTTTCACGGCGAAGACATCACCATGCTCCTGCGCCACGAAGACGTGCGGCGCGCGGCCAAGGACTGGCAGACCTTCAGCTCCGACGCGCCCTTTCGCGTGCCGATCCCGAGCGAGGAGGAAGTGCGCTCGATGCGCCAGCTTCCGATCGAGACGAATCCGCCGGAGCACACCGAATATCGCGCGATCGCCGAGCCGTTTTTCCAGCGCGCCAAGACGCCGGAGATGATCGCGCAAGTCGAGGCGCTGATCGACACAGCGCTCACACAGGCACTGGCCCGCGAGTCGATCGAGGTGGTGCATGAGTTCGCGCTGCCGGTGCAGTCGCGCGCGCTCACTTACCTGCTCAATGTGCCGCTGTCCGAAGCCGAGACGTGGATCGGTTGGGGCATCCATGTCTTCAAGGTGACGGGCGGCGAATTCAAGAAAGGCAACCTGCTCGAGGACTATCTGCACGCGCAGTTCGACCGCGCGGAAGCGCATCCCGGGCCGGACTTTTTCAGCGCGCTCGTCCAGGCGACTTTCCAAGGCCGCAGGCTGACCCGCGAGGAGTGCATGGGGTTTGCCAATCTCGCTTTCGCCGGCGGGCGCGACACGATCATTCACACGATCGCCTGCGCGCTCGGCTATCTCGCGGAGAAACCCGACGCGCTGGAGTGGCTGCGCGCAGATCCCAAGCGCATCACGCTCGCGAGCGAGGAGCTTTTCCGCGTCTTCATGCCGCTCACCCACATCGGCCGCGTCTGCCCGCGCGACACCGAGGTGAATGGCGTGACCGTCGCTGCGAACGAACGCATCTCGCTCTGCTGGTCGTCCGCGAACCTCGACGCCACGGCCTTTCCTGAGCCGACCGAGATCCGGCTCGACCGCAAGCCGAACCCGCACCTGTCGTTCGGCTTCGGCACGCACCTCTGCCTCGGCGCGCCTCATGCGCGGCTGATCCTGCGCACGCTGCTCCAGAAATGCGTCGAGCGCGTCGAGCGGGTGGTTTTGCTGCAAGCGGAAGAACGCGTGGAGCACGAGGCCCGCTTCGACCGTGTGCTCGGCTACGACGCGCTGCGCGTCAGGCTCACCCCGCGCTGAATCCGGCGCGCGCCGAGTGGCGTGGACTTTCCGTCGTCGCATGTGGATTCCCGTCGGTCGACTTTCCCCAAGACCGCTCGAAGTTCCGCGTATCCTCGTGCAACATCCCGCACGCTTTTCCCCCGCCATGAAAAAACTCGCCCTGCTCTTCGCGTTCATTTGCTCGCCGCTCTTCGCGGCACCCGTGCCGATCTTCGACGGCCAAACGCTCGACGGTTGGGATTACGATCCGAAAATCTGGCGCGTCGAGGACGGGGTGATCATCGGCGGCTCGACCACGGAGAAAATCACCGCGAACTACTTCGTCGCGACGAAGAAAAGTTACGCGAACTTCGAGCTGCGGATGAAGATCAAGTGCAGCGGCGATCCGAAGACCGGGCTGATCAACAGCGGCATCCAGATCCGCAGCGTGCGCGTGCCGGGAGGGGCGCACATGAGCGGGTATCAGGTGGATTGCGGTGCGGGGTGGTTTGGGAAAATTTACGACGAGTTCCGCCGCAACCGCGTGATCTGGGCACCGACCCCCGAGCAGCAGGCCGCACTCGACAAGGCCGTGGACGTTTTCGGCTGGAACGAATACCGCATCCGCGCCGAGGGGCCGCGCATCCAGACTTGGATCAATGGGGTGCTCGCGATCGACTACACCGAGACCGATCCCAACATCGCGCTCGACGGACAAATCGGGCCGCAGGTCCACAGCGGCGGCGTGGCGCTCGTGCAGGTGAAGGACGTCACCATCGAGGAGCTTCCGCCCACACCGGGCGCACCGACTTGGGAAAAGCTGGGCGGCGTGGAAGCCGCGCGCAAACTCGTCGCGCCGCAGCCGAAACCCGCGGCTGCGGCCGCGCCGGCCAAACGCGACACGTCCTACAACGCCGTGCAGGGCGCCGCCAAGACCGCCGCCGAGCAGCAGAAACTTTTCAAGCTGCCCGAAGGCTACGAGATCGAACTCGTCGTCCAGGAAAGCGAGGGCCTCGGCAAATTCGTCAGCGTCTATTTCGACCAGCGCGGGCGGATGTGGACGCAGACCGCGTTTGAATATCCGGTGGACGGCAACGAAAACCCCGCCGTCGCCGAGGCGCTCTACAAATCCCCCGGCAAGGACAAGGTGCTCGTCTATCCGCGCGCGGCGCTCAACGCGCCGCTGCCGACCGGCGGCCTGACGAATCCCACCGTCTTCACCGACGGCCTCGCCATCCCGCTCGGCATCCTGCCGTGGGGTAATGGCGACACCTGTTATGTCCAGCACGGGCACGACCTGAAACTCTTCAAGGACACGAACGGCGACGGCAGGGCCGACACTTTCGACATCATCCTCACCGGCCTCGGCGTCCAGGATTCGCATCTTTTTCCGCATCAGTTCACCCGCGCGCCGGGCGGCTGGATCTGGATGGCGCAGGGTCTTTTCAACAACAGTAAGGCGCAGCAGCCCGGCGGCGAAAAAGTCGTGGACTGGCCGAAATGTTCGATGGCGAAAATGCGGCCCGATGGGAGCGCGTTCGAGGTCACGAGCACCGGTCCGAACAACATCTGGGGCCTCGTCATCACGGGCGAAGGCGAGTCCTTCATCCAGGAAGCGAACGACTACGGCTACCCGGTCATGCCCTTCCACGAATACGCCTACTACCCCGGCGGCATGGAAGCGCTGAAACGCAGCTACCAGCCGGACTTCCCGCACACCGCTGACTTCCGGATGGGCGGCACCGGGCTGAGCGGACTCGCGCTCGGCGAAGGCGCCTTTAGAAAACTCACGCCGACGCTCAAAGACGACGGCCTGTGCATGATCGTGGCGAATCCGATCACCTCGAAAGTGCAGACGCTCGCGATGCACCGCGACGGCCCGCGCTGGAAGCTCGAACAGGCACCCGACCTCATCACCTGCGACGACCCTTTCTTCCGCCCCGTCGCGCTGACCAACGGCCCCGACGGCTGCATCTACATCGTCGATTGGTACAACAAAATCATCTCGCACAACGAGGTCCCGCGAAACCATCCCGACCGCGATAAAACCCGCGGACGCATCTGGCGCGTGAAGCCGACGGGCGCGAAGCCAGTCGAGATTCCCGACTTCACGA
>JBBQYR010000240.1:0-5008 GCA_038208565.1 Chthoniobacterales bacterium | reverse complement strand
AATGCAGACGCAGTGGCAATCGATCCCGCTGCTCGGAGGCGAGGTGCAGTTGGAAAAGGCGGACGCGGCGGGGCGGCAGATCGTCTCGCAGGACGGCTACGCGCTGCTGACCGATCAGCCGGGACAATGCGCGGTGGTGCTGCAGTGCCGGGTGCGCGGTGCAAAATCGTTCACGCCGCAAAATCCACTCCGGCTCAAGCTCGACCGCGCGACGGTGAAGCGGCTGCGCGTTTCCGGAATCCCTGCCGGCCTCGAAGCTCGCGTGGATGGCCAACCGGCGACGGAGCTGAAAGAAGGCGTCGCCGTTTTTGCGCTGCGCGGCGAGCCCGCGGAAGTGGCTTTGCAGCTCGCCGAGCCACGCGTCGAGCAGGCCCCGAAGCCGCCGACGGCGAGTCGCTGGCAGACGCAATCGCAGACGCTTGTCCGGTATGCAGAAGGCCGGCTGCAGTTTAGCAGCCGCGTCTTCGCCCACAGTGATGCCGGCTCCGGCTTGGAGATCCTGCTCACGCTACCCTCAAACGCCGCCGCGGTGACCGCGGCGGGCGAGGATGTCGTGGACTGGACGAGTTTTCGCATGGATGACGGACGGCGCGTGCTCGGCGTTCGCTGGAAGACCGCGGACGTGCTCGATCGCGAACTGGTCGTGAGCTACGCGGTGCCGCAATCGCCGCTCGCGGAGCAGTGGACGCTGCAGGCGCCGAGCGCGCCGGAGGATGCGGCGGCCAAACATCTTTTTGCCATCCTGCCCGCGGAAGGGCTGGAGCTGAAAGGCGCGGGATTGCGGGCTGCGGTCGCTTCGCATCGGCTGCCCACGTGGATGCGCGAGGAGATCGGCGGCGCGGCCTTTGTCACCGCGGAGAGCGGCGCGCAACTCGCGCTGCAGACCAACTGGCTGCCGGTCATTGCCACCGCGGAGGCGATTGTGACCGAGGCGAAGTGCCAACTCCGCCTCGTGGCCGACGGTTCGCAGCAGACGACCGCGACCTACTCCATCCGCCATCGCACGCCGCTCGCGTGGACGCTGGAGCTTTCACCCGACGTCGAAATCCTCACCTGCACCGTCGGCGCGCAGGAAGCACGGCCCATCCAGCGGGCCAAGGGCGTAATCGAATTCAACCTGCCCGCGCCGCGGGATCCGGCGAAGGGCCTGACGCAGATCACGCTCGTCTATGCCGCGAAGACCAAGGCGCTCGATCCGGTGTCCGGCCAGGTTGCGCTAGAACTGCCACGCACGCCGCTCTTCATCGAGCGGCTCGACTGGACGGTCGTGATTCCGGGCGCGTTTGAGGTGACCGCGGCGGAAGGAAACGTCGCTATCATTGCTGCCGCCGAAGTCACGCCGGAGACCAACACCATCACGCTGCGCAAGGATCTCTGCCGCGCAGAGCGTCCGGGAGTCGAGCTCTTCTACCAACGCCGCAGCCTCGAAAAATAAACCTCACCACCAAACCTCAACCGAAGATTCCCATGACCATCAAACGCCTCATCGCCATCGCCACCATCGTGGTCTTCACCGCCCTCGCGTGGTTCATCCTCGCCACCGCGGTGCATGTCCGCTCGAACGCCAGCAACTCCCAGCTTTCACCCGCCGTGGTAAAAAACTGGGGCCCCGAACTCACGCAGCAGCATCCCGCGCTCTTCTACGAATCGCCCGCCGCGGGGCGGGCGCGCCGCGACATCCAGCCGGAGCGCAGCAACGTGACTGTGAAGCTCGCCTACGAGCCGAAGCACAAGGGGCTGCTTTGGTATCGGACCTACTTCGTCGATTTCGAGGCGGAGTATCTCGTGAAAAATCCGACGCCGATCGCGCAGACGATCTACGCGGCGTTTCAGTTCCCAGCGGCCGATGCGCGCTACGATCAGTTCGCGCTGCAGTTTGGCGAAAAGATGACGGACAAAGCGCCGGTGGATGGCGCGATCCGCGAATCGCTGCAGCTCCCGGCCGGCGCGGAGGTGCTGCTGAAAGTGAAGTATCGCGCGGCTGGCATGAACCAATGGACCTACTCGCTGAAGGATGCGAAGCGGCTCAAGAAACTGCACCTCGCGATGACCACGGACTTTGAGGAGATCAACATGCCGGGTGGTGCGGAGTCGCCGACTTCGCGGACGCGTGATGGCGCTGGGTGGAAGCTGGATTGGAACTACGAGGACGTGATCGGCGCGAGCGCCATCGCCATGGACATGCCATCCGTGACGAATCCCGGGGCGGTCGCTGGCCGCATGACGTTTTTCGCGCCGGTGTCGTTGATCTTCTTTTTCGCGGTGCTCGTCATCGTCGCCATCCAGGGCGGCACGAACCTTCACCCGATGAACTACTTCTTCCTCGCGGCTGGCTGTTTCGCCTTCCAACTCCTCTTCGCCTACCTCGTTGATCTGCTGCCGCTGCTGCCCTCGTTCCTGCTCGCAGCGGCGGTCTCGCTCGTGCTCGTGAATGGCTATCTCTGGCGGGCCGCCGGCCCCACCTTCGCGCTCATCTCAGCCGGCGCGCAGTTCGCTTACATGGTGCTGTTCAGCTACAGCTTCTTCTTTGAAGGGTTGACCGGTATCACGATCACCATCGGCGCGATCATCACGCTCGCGCTGCTCATGGCCTTCACCGCGCGGGTCGATTGGGCCAGCGCCTTCACCTCCCGCGGCACGCCTCCACCGGTGCCGATCCGCTCGTGAGTGCGTGCGCCGCCTTGCCTGCCGTCGCCGCACCGCGCAGTCTCGACGCCATGAAACCGCGCATCCTCGTGGTGGAAGACGAACCTTCGATCCTCGACAACATCCTCTACTCGCTCGAGACGGAGGGCTTCGAACCGCGTGGTTGCGCGACGGGTGGTGAGGCGCGCGCTGCGTTGGCGGGCAATGGCTTCGCGCTCGTGGTGCTCGATATCGGCCTGCCCGATGGGACCGGCTTCGAGCTCTGCAAAGAGATCCGGCGGCAGTCGAATGTGCCGGTGATCTTCCTGACCGCGCGTGGGGCGGAGGTGGATCGGATCGTCGGCCTCGAGATTGGCGGCGACGACTACATGGTGAAGCCGTTCAGCCCGCGGGAACTGTGCGCGCGGGTGAAGGCGGTGCTGCGTCGCTTCCAGGTGGGCGCGAGCGCGCCGCCGGGTGCGGACGGTTGGGAGGCGGGTCCGTTCCGCGTCGATGAAGACCGAGCGCAGATCCATTTCGGCGGACAGCGTCTCGCGCTGTCCGGCACCGAGTTCCGGCTGCTGCGCGCGCTTTGTCAGAAACCGGGGCGCGTCTACTCGCGGGCCAGCCTCATGGAGATCGCATGGGACGATCCCGGCGCGGCTCTCGAGAGAACCGTGGATGCGCACATCAAGAGCCTGCGCGCCAAGCTCAAGGAAGCGCGGCCCGATCTCGATCCGATCGAGACGCACCGCGGCTTCGGCTACTCGCTGCGGGAGGATGGGTGAGCACGACTTCCCGCATCCTCATCGCCTTTCTCGTGCTCCTCGCTCTGGGGCTTTTCGTGGTGGAAAGGCAACTCACCGCGCGTCTGCAGCGGCAGTATGCGGAGGCGGTGGAGGAGCCGATGGTCGATATGGCGCGGCTCTTTGCGGCGCTGCTGGAGCAGCAGGTCGCCGCGGACGGCACGCTGAACCTCGACGCCATCCGGCAGACGTGGCGCGCGGCGACGGAGCGGCGATTTTCGGCGCGCATCTACAGCGTCATCAAGACGCGCGTGGACGCGCATCTTTACGTCACTGACCGGAACGGTCTGGTCATTTTCGACTCCGACGGCGGTCGAGCCGAGGGGCAGGACTATCGGTATCGTCGCGACGTGGCCTTCACGCTGGGCGGGCAATACGGCGCCCGGGCGACGCGCAGCGATCCAGCGAATGAGAACAGCTCCACGATGTTCGTCGCCGCGCCGATCCTGCGGGGTGCGGAAATCGTCGGCGTGGTCAGCGTCTCAAAGCCGGTCACGAGTGTCCTGCCATTCCGTGAAGAGACGCAGCTCTGGATCAGAAATCTCGGACTGGTATTTCTCGCGGCGATCACCGCGGCGGCTTACTCCGTCGTCACGCACTTTTCCCGACCGATTCGCCGCCTCACGGATTATGCGCTGGCCGTGGCGCGCGGTGAACGGGTGTCGCCACCGCAGGGCGGTACGCCGGAGATCGCCACGCTGAGCCGGGCTTTCGAGGAGATGCGCGGCGCGCTCGATGGGCGCAGCTATATCGAAAACTACGTGCAGACTCTGACCCACGAAATGAAGAGCCCGGTGGCGGCGATCCGCGGCGCGGCGGAATTGCTGCGCGAAGGTTCGATGCCTCCTGAGCGCCGCGAAAAATTCCTGAGCAACATTCAGGCGGAAGCGGATCGATTGCAGGCCCGTATCGATCGGTTACTGGCGCTCTCGGCGCTCGAAAGCCGCATGGCGCTGGAGTCGCCGGAACTGGTCAACGTCACCGATCTCGTTGCCGGGGTGTGCGCGCATTTTCAACCGGCGGCGGAAGCACAGGGAGTGAAAATCGAAGTCGCGTGTAACGGCCAACCGACGGTCAGGGGCGAGGCCTTTCTCCTCGAAATCGCGCTCAGCAACCTGCTCCAGAACGCGATCGAGTTTTCCGCTGCGGGAGGTGCGATTGCCGTTCGCGTGAGCAGCGCCGGAGAGCCGCCACACGTGGAGATCGTCGTCGAAGACGAAGGCGTGGGCATTCCGGATTACGCGGTGTCGCGCGTCTTCGAGCGGTTCTATTCGCTGCAGCGCCCGGGGAGCGGGCGCAAGAGTTCTGGCCTGGGTTTATGCTTCGTTCGCGAGGCAGTGGAACTGCACGGCGGACGCGTCCTCCTCGAAAATCGCACCGACCGGAGCGGCGTTCGCGCGGTCATGAACCTCCCACTTGGTGATCGGCCTGGCTAGGGTGCGCGCACCTGATAGCGCTCACCGGTGTAGAGTTCGTCGGCGACTTGGAAGAGCGCGGTGGCTTCCTCGATGAGCGGCTGGGTGGTGGCGTCGGGCGGGACGAGTGGGGTGAAGCCGGTGCGCGGGGTGCCGCGGTAG
>JBBQYR010000239.1:0-5015 GCA_038208565.1 Chthoniobacterales bacterium | reverse complement strand
GCTGGGGGTCATTACCGGCATCGCCGGCGGCATCCTGCGCGATGTGCTCATGCGCGAAGTGCCGACGGTGTTTCGCAGCGAGATCCATCTCTACGCCACCGCCGCCCTCTTCGGTTCCGCGCTTTGCGTGGCGCTGCGGCTCTTCGGCGTGCTCGAAATAATCGCCATCCTCGCCGGCGGCGGGCTCGTCCTGGTGCTCCGCCTCGCGGCGATCCGGTGGAAACTTTCGCTGCCCCTCTTCGAATCCCGCTGACTTCACCACCCCGTGTTAGGCCACTTCCAGGATCATCTCCGCCGGCAACTCACCGACATCCGCGCCGCCGGCCTCTACAAGACCGAGCGGATCATCACCACGCCGCAGGACGCGCACATCCGCATCGCCGGCGGGCAGGAAGTGCTGAACCTGTGCGCCAACAATTATCTCGGCCTCGCCGAACACCCGGAAGTCGTCGCCGCCGCGCACGCCGCGCTCGATCGCTGGGGTTACGGGCTGTCGAGCGTGCGGTTCATTTGCGGCACGCAGGAGCTGCACAAACAGCTCGAGGCGAAGCTCAGCGAGTTTCTCGGGACCGAGGACACGATCCTGTATTCATCCTGCTTTGACGCCAACGGGGGCCTTTTCGAGACGCTGCTCGGGCCCGAGGACGCGATCATTTCCGATGAGCTGAACCACGCTTCGATCATCGACGGCATCCGCCTCTGCAAAGCCGCGCGCTATCGTTACAAAAACAACGACCTCGCCGATCTCGAAGCGCAGCTCCGCGCGGCCACGGAGAAAGGCGCGCGCTTCAAGATGATCGCGACCGATGGCGTGTTCTCGATGGACGGTTTCATCGCCGACCTGCGCGGCATCTGCGATCTCGCCGACCGCTACGATGCGCTCGTCATGGTCGATGATTCGCATGCCGTCGGTTTCATGGGCCGCACCGGCCGTGGCACGCACGAGCTGGGCGACGTGATGGGCCGCGTGGACATCCTGACCGGCACGCTCGGCAAGGCGCTCGGCGGCGCGAGTGGCGGTTACACCAGCGGGCGGAAGGAGATCATCGAACTGCTCCGCCAGCGCTCCCGCCCGTATCTGTTCTCGAACACCCTCGCCCCGAGCATCGCCGGCGCGTCGCTCAAAGTGTTGGAACTGCTCAACGCTTCCACGGCCTTGCGCGACCAGCTCGAAGCTAACACGCACTTCTTCCGCGAGGAGATCGCCAAGGTCGGCTACACCATCCTGCCCGGCACGCATCCCATCGTCCCGCTCATGCTCGGCGACGCCCCGCTGGCGCAAAAGGTCGCCGAAGCGATGCTCGCCCGCGGCGTCTACGTCGTCGGCTTTTTCTACCCCGTCGTCCCGCAGGGCAAGGCGCGTATCCGCACCCAAATCAGCGCCGCGCATACGCGCGAAGACCTGGAGTTTGCTGTCGCGCAATTCGCCGCCGTCAAAGCCGAACTCGGGCTGTAGCCCCCGCGACGACGCGTCCTGAGCGTTCAGAGCGACGGCAGGGTTTCGCGCTTCTTCGCCTCGTAGTCGGCGGCGGTGATGAGGCCCTCTCGGCGATCGGGGGCGGCGAGAAGGTGCTAGTGGATCGTAGCGACCATGCGCGGGTGGACGCCTTCTTTGATTTCCTCGATGAGCTTCGCGCTGAAGGCCGGGATGTCGTCGGGTTGGCGGCTGGTGACGAGGCCGTTGTCCACGACCACTTCCTCGTCCACCCAGAGGCCGCCCGCGTTTTCAATGTCGGTCTTGATCGCCGGCCACGAGGTGACGCGCCGGTTTTCGATGAGGCCGGCCTCGATCAGCACCCAAGGGCCGTGGCAGATCGCGCCGATCGGTTTGCCGGCGATGCCGAAGGCGCGCACAAAGTCGACGGCGGCGGGGTTGGCGCGCAGTTCGTCGGGGTTCATGAGCCCGCCCGGCAGCAGGAGGGCGTCGAATTCGTCTGGATTGGCGTGGTCGAGCGGGATGTCCACGTCGAAGAGATCGCCTTTGTCGGCATGGTGCATGCCCTGGATCCGGCCTTTCTTCGGCGAGACGATGCTGACGGTGGCTCCGGCTTCTTCGAGCGCGACCATCGGTTCTTCGAGCTCGGATTGTTCAAAGCCGTCCGCGGAGAGAATGGCGACACGCTTGTTGAGAAGTGGATGACTCATACCAGTGCATCGGCGATGGGTGGGAGGGCGGACGCCTCGCCAAGGCATCGGGCCTGAGGCGGGGGCGGGTGATTACGCGGTTACGTAGCTTCTCGCGGCATGCTTTCATGACTAAGGTCCGCCCGCTCGGTCGCCTTACTTTAGCATCCCTATTGCCATGCCTTTTTTTCCCCGTTCCCTCCTCTCCCGCAGATGCGGCGCGCTCGCCCTGACGGGGCTGGTGCTTTGCGCCGGCTCCGCCGCAGCCGAGGAGCTCCAGTTCAACCGCGACATCCGGCCGATCCTTTCGGACAACTGCTTCGCCTGCCACGGCTTCGATGGCAAACATCGCGAGGCCGATCTGCGGCTGGATACGGCGGAGGGGGCGCTGGCCCCGGCGGAAAGCGGCGCCTTGCCGATCGTGGCGGGCGACCTGGCGAAGAGCGAGGTGTGGCTGCGGATCATCAGCGACGACAAGGACGACATCATGCCACCGCCCAAGGCGCACAAGAAGCTGACCGCGGCGCAGAAGGAGACGATCAAACGCTGGATCGAGCAGGGCGCGAAGTATCAGCGGCACTGGGCGTTTGAAGCGCCGGTGAAGGCGGAGGTGCCAGGGGGGAGTGCTCAGTCCCCAGTGCTTAGTGCTCAGTCCTCAGTGCTTAGTGCTCAGTCGGGCGCGAGTCGCGCGGCGAATACTAAAAATTTGGCGCTGGGCACTCAGGACTTAGCACTAAGCACTAAGAACTCCGTCCTCACCCCCATCGACGGGTTCATCGCGCAGCGACTCGCCAAAGAAAAGCTGACGCTCGCGCCGGAAGCGGATCGCGCAACGCTCCTCCGCCGG
Organism: Chthoniobacterales bacterium; assembly: GCA_038208565.1. Taxonomy (GTDB): domain Bacteria; phylum Verrucomicrobiota; class Verrucomicrobiia; order Chthoniobacterales; family Chthoniobacteraceae; genus Chthoniobacter. The sequence continues at coordinate 2,044 of JBBQYR010000239.1, read as the reverse complement.
GTGACGTTCGCGCTCACCGGGCTGCCGCCGACGCCCGCCGAAGCGGACGCCTTCCTCGCCGATAAAGCGCCCGATGCTTACGACAAGGTCGTCAAGCGCCTGCTCGACTCGCCGCGCTACGGGGAACAGATGGCCCGCTACTGGCTCGACCAGGCCCGTTACGGCGACACCCACGGGCTGCATCTCGACAACGAACGCTCGATGTGGCCCTACCGCGACTGGGTCATCAACGCCTACAACCGAAACCTGCCGTTCGATCAATTCACCGTCGAGCAACTCGCGGGCGACCTGCTCCCGAATCCGACGCAGGATCAGCTCGTCGCCACCGGTTTCAACCGCTGCAACGTCACGACCAGTGAAGGCGGCTCGATCGATGCGGAGTACGTCTTTCGCTACGCCGTGGATCGCACTTCCACGACGATGAACACCTGGCTCGGTCTCACCGGTCAGTGCGCGGTCTGCCACGACCACAAGTTCGACCCGATCTCGCAGAAAGAGTTTTACCAGCTCTACGCCTTCTTTCACAGCGCCGCTGACCCGGCGATGGATGGCAACAAACTGCTCACGCCGCCGATCCTCAAGCTCTCCACGCCGGAGCAGGCCGGGAAACTGGAAGAGTTGGACACGAAGGTGTCGGCCACGCAGAAACAAATCGACGACGCGCTGGCGAAGATCGAATACACCGATCCGGCAACGAAGCAGCCGCCGCCGCCCATCGAAGAAACCGAGACGGTTTGGATTGAGGACGAGTTTCCAGCCAACGCCAAGCCGCTGTCCAAAGGCGATCCGACCCAATGGGTGACCGCCGAGAACGGCCAAATTTTCAGCGGGCAACGCGCGCTGAAGCGCACCGACACCGGTCTCGCCCAGGATTACTATTCCGGTGGCGCGGCACCGCTGGAAGTGCCGCCCGGGGCCGAGTTTTTCGTTCACGTTTTTCTCGAGCCAGCCGATGTCCCGAAGTCGATCATGATCAAGTTTCACAAAGGCGGCTGGCTGCACCGCGCGGTGTGGGGCGATTACGAGGCGATTCAATTCGGCAAAGCGGGCACCGCAGAGAAAGTGAAAATGGGCCCGCTGCCCGACGCGGGAAAATGGACGCGGCTCGAAGTCGATGCGGCCAAGCTGGGTCTCAAGCCCGGGGATTTGCTGACTGGCCTCGCCTACACGCAGTTTGGCGGCACGGTCTTTTGGGATAAAGCCGGCGTGACCGGACGCAAGGACCCGGTGGCTGATCTCACGAAATCACAACTCGCGTGGGAGAAAAAACACGATGGCCAGAACTCGCCGGAGTTGCCGGCCGACCTCAACAAGATCTTCCGCTCGGTGAAGCGCACCGAGCGCACCGCCGCACAAAACCAGCAACTTCGCACCTACTATCTGGTCAACGTTTTCGGCGCCGCGCAGCCAGTCTTTGCACCTCTCAACAAGCAGCTCGCGGAACACAAGAAGGTCCGCGATGCGTATGATGCCGGCATTCCATCCACCTTCATCATGAACGACATGCCGGAGCCGCGGGAGAGCTTCATCATGGTGCGCGGCCAATACGACAAGCCGGGCGAAAAGGTCACGCGCAATGTGCCCGCGGCCTTTCCCCCGCTGCGCGCGGCGGGCCAGCCGACGCGCCTCGATCTCGCCCACTGGCTGGTCGCGCCGGAGAATCCGCTGACCGCGCGGGTCACCGTCAACCGGCTCTGGCAGCAGTTCTTCGGAATCGGACTGGTGAAAACTTCCGGCGATTTTGGTTCGCAGGGCGATCCACCGAGCCATCCCGAATTGCTTGACTGGCTTGCCGTCACCTTCCGCGAATCGGGCTGGGACATCAAAGCATGCGTCCGCCGAATCGTGACGTCGGCGACCTATCGGCAATCGTCGCAAGCGGCCCCCGAGCTATGGAAGCGCGATCCCGAGAACCGCCTGCTGGCGCACGGTCCCCGGTTCCGGCTGGATGCCGAACAACTCCGCGACAACGCGCTTTTCGTCAGTGGTTTGCTCAAGGAACAGATCGGCGGCAAAGGCGTGAAAACTTATCAGCCCCCGAACA
>JBBQYR010000238.1:0-5031 GCA_038208565.1 Chthoniobacterales bacterium | reverse complement strand
GCGGCGGGCCATCAGTTCGAGTTTGGCCTTCTCCTCGGCACTCAAAACCAGTGTTTTCATCGGGCGTCCAGTCGGCATGGCCCACCTTCCCAGACCCAATGTATTTTGTCACGAACTAATCTCTCACCACACTAGCGATTTGCGGGCCTGGCCGGAGATCCAGCTTTCAGCTCAGCGATGACTTCATCGAGCGCGGCCTGCGCCCCGGGCCCGTGGCCCAGGTGCACCGATCGGTGATACCGCGCGCCTGCTTCGGCCAGTTGCCCCATGGCCTGCAAGTGAGCTCCGTGGGCGTAATGCACGCCTCCCGAAATCGGGTCGAGTTTTTCGGCCTGATCGAGCACAGTCGCCGCCTCTTCAAATCGCTGGAGCTTGTCGAGCGTTTGCGCCTTGGCGAGAAGGAGTCGGACATCGCGCGGAGCGAGGGCGAGAGCTTTCTCGTAGGCTTCGAGCGACTTCTCATACTCGGCGGATTTTTCGGCGGGTTCCTTGGCTTGAAAGGCGAGAGCCGCGTGTGCTTCGGCGACCAGAAAGTGCAAATCGGGGTTGCGGATGTCCCGCTCCAAACCGAGGCGGGCCAGAGATTCCACCTTCCTCGGCACTTCAGGCTCGACGAGCATTTTCCAGTCGGACAGGGCGAAGCGCGCTTTCTCCGCATACACCTCGGCGGGCCAGGTGCGAATGGCCTGCGCCCCGATCCAAACGCCCAAAAGCGGTATCCCCAGCCGGAAGATCGCGGGCCAGTCGGGCGGACGTTCCTCGCCTTCCTCGAGCGCTTCGTCGTCCGGGGTTCCCATTCCCGCAAGCAGCCCAAAAATGGCGGCCATCGCCAGCGCGTTGGCCGGCATGTGGAGGTTGTATTCCATAAAGGCGTGGCTCATCACCGCCGCCATCGCGCTGAGTCCCCCGACGGTGATGGCGATGGTGTTCCGATCGGTCGTCAGTGCGGTGGTAGTTTCCGAAGCTCGGGCCAGCAGTGAATTCCAGCCGCGCCGCAGGTGCGTTTCCAGAAACATCACGGCCGCGGCGATCCCGAGGATGCCATATTCGGCGAGCAACTGGATGTATTCGTTGTGCGTGTAGACAGGGTCTTTCTGGATGGTCGGATGGCGGAACTGACGACCGTAGTAGAGATAGGTGCCGCTGCCGGTGCCGACGACCGGCTTTAACTGAAACTGTTTCCACGCGGCCTGCCAGAGACGCAGCCGGGCAGAGTCCACGGTGAGTGTTTCCGCAGTGCGCGACTCGATGAGAAAACTCCGCGTTTTGAGGTGCTGGACGCCCCACGCCAACCCGGCGACGCCGAGGCTCCCCGCGATGATCAGGACGATCACCCGACCGGAAGCAAGTTTGCCGATCAAAAGCAGGCTGAGCAGGCCAAAGACCAGCAGGCCGATCGCCGCGCCGATGTAGCCGCCACGACTGCCGGTGATCAGCAGGCCGAGCAGGCACATGAGGGACGAATATCCGGTCAGGATTTTCGCCCACACCGGCCAACGGCTCCAGAAAGTGACCGCGAGCCCCATCATGAGCGAGATGCACAGGAAGGTGGCGAGGTGGTTTGGGTAGCCGAAGAAGCCGCTGGCGCGCGTCCCGTAGTCCGCACGGGGCAGGAAGGGAAAGGGCATGTAGTTCTGACCCTTAAAAAACTGGATCGCGCCCACGCCGCAATTGGCGAGGCCAAGGAGGAGCAGGCCCGCGACGAGCCACATGCGCGCCCGCGGCGAGGGGACGCAGAGCGCCGTGAGGAGATAGGTCACCAGCGCGCCCATCGCGAGATACAGGTCGCGCCGGGCGAGGTATTCCTCGGGAGAGAAAAATGCCCGTCCGGCGATATAGGCAAAGAAAATCGTGGCGGTGAGCAGGCACTCGCCGGCGCCCCGCGGGATGGGTTTGCGCCGCGCTGGCCACCAACTGAGAATCGCCGCACACGCGAGGATGCCGTAACCCGGCAGACAAAGCGCCAATTGCCGCCCGCCAGCCAAAGCAGCGGTGCCGGCAATCGCCACCATCAGCAAGAGGACAACGACGTAAGACATGAGAGATTTCAGCGCGCGCGCGGACGCTAAAAAGCCCTGGGAGGAGGTCCGCCCAGGGCTTTCTGAGAAAGTAGATTCTTGGGTTTCAGTTCGGGCTCACGTTGCAAGGCCCGCACGAACCACCGCCGGCGAGATACGCCGCTTGAAGGAAGGCCGGGACATTGGAGTAAGTGCTTCCTTTGTAGCACACGGTCGCAGGTGCTGCCGAACATTGAGCCGCCGCCGCCTTCGGCAGCCAGACAAAGCCAAAGGCCACGGCACCAATCAGGACGGCGAGCGAAAGGAAGGAGATACGTTTCATTGGGAGCGATTAATTTCGGTGATTTCTGGGACGATAAAATTCTCTCAGCAATAGGAGCAAGCTGCGAGCTGCTGTCAAGGACTCAGACAGACTGCGCGTACCACGCAACAGTTTCGGCCAGTCCCGCTGAGAGACTCGCGCTTGGGGTGTAGGCCAGCGCCTGCCGGATCGCGTCGATGTCTGCCGAGGAATGCTGGATGTCGCCCGCGCGCGGTGGGCCGTAGCGGATCGGGCGCGGTTTTCCGCCGAGCGCGGTGATCCTTTCGGAGATGAGCGCGTGCAACTGATCCAGCGTGGTGCTTCCGCCCAGCGCCACGTTGAAGGCCCCACCCACTGCGTCGCGATTGCGTGTCGTCGCCGCGAGCAGATTGGCCTGCACGACATCGGCCACGGGGCAAAAGTCCCGCGTGATCCCGCCGTCTCCGTTGACCACGCATTCGCCGCCGCCGAGCAGCGTGGCGATCCATTGGGGGATCACCGCTGCGTAACCGCCCGTCGGATTCTGCCGCGGCCCGAAGATGTTGAAGTAACGCAGCCCGACGCTTTCCAGCCCGTGAGTCTCGTGGAAGACCTGTGCGTAGATTTCGGCCATGCGCTTCGACGCACCATAGGGCGAAAGCGGGCGGCCGATCTGCAGCTCGACCTTGGGCATCCGCGGATCGTCGCCGTAAACCGCGCTGCTGCTCGCATAGACGACGCGCCGGACGCGATTGTCGCGCGCGGCGATGAGCAGATTGAGCGTGCCGGTCACGTTTGTCGCGTGGCAGCCGAGGGGATCTTCGATCGAGAGCGGCACCGACACGAAGCCCGCCTGGTGCAGGATGTAATCCACGTGATCGCTGGCCACGCGGCAGGCCGTCATATCGGCGACCGAGCCTTCGTGGAAAGTGAAGCGCTTCCATTGCTCCGTCGTCACCCGCCCGCGCACCTCTTCGAGGTTTCGGGGCGAACCCGTCGAGAGATTATCCAGCCCGACAACGCGCTGATCGAGCCCGAGCAGCGTCTCCAGCAAGTGCGAGCCGATGAAGCCTGCCACGCCGGTGATCAGCCAGGTGCGCGGCTCGGCGGCGAGTTCCTGCCGAAGAAGGTCGTAGGCGGTCATAAAAGGGGTGCTGGGAGAAATCACGAAGCGCGCGCGCGCGCCAGCAGAAACTCCGTCACAATCTTCCGCGGCTTGTGGGATACGCAAAAGGTCGCCAACCTCGCGCGCCATGAATGACGACCCTTCTTCCGCCGCCGCGCCGGCGCCCGGCCCGGTCGTATTCATCAATCTCTGGCCGCAGAGCGGCATGAAGCATTACTCCGAATCGCTCATGCACGCGCTTGCGCCCGCCGCACGCGTCCTCTACGTGCGCAATTACGAGAGCACCGTGCGCGTCGAAAGTCGGCGCGTGCGGCTCGATCCCGTGCGCCTCACCGGCCTCGCCGATCTCTTCGCGCTCGTCTGCGAAATCATCCGCCGCCGCCCCGTCGCGATCCATCTGAATAGCGAGCTGCCCATCCTGCTTCCGCTCTTCCCGCTCTTCGCCGCGTTTAATTCCGTGATCACACTCCACGACGCCGTCCCGCACGAGGGCGAAAGCCTCGCCAAGCGCGCGTTTATGCGCGTGCATCTGTGGCTCGTCTTTCTCTTCATGCGGAAAGTGATCGTCCACTCCGCGGCCATCCGCGACCAGTTGCCGCCCTTCCTCCACGCGCGCACACATCTCCTCCCGCACGTGAACTACCAGCTCTGGGCCCGCGAAAAGTCCGCGCCTGCTTTCGATGGCCCGTTCGTCGTCCTCTTCTTCGGTCGATTGCTTCGGTACAAGGGCCTCGATGTCCTGCTCGAAGCCTTTGGCAGTCTCGATCCGCAGCGCTTCACGCTCGTGATCGCGGGTGAAGGCGACCTTGCCGAATACCGCATCGATTCTCCGAACATCCGCACCATCAATCGCTTCATTTCCGACGAGGAAATGGCCGACCTTTTCAACTCCGCGCACGCCGTTGCCCTGCCGTATCTCTCCGCCTCGCAGAGCGGCGTCGCCTACATGGCGTTCGCCTTCGAGAAGCCCGTGGTCGCCACCCGTGTCGGCGCGCTCGCCGATGTCGTGGCCGATGACTGCAACGGCTTCCTCATCGCCCCGAACTCCGCCGCCGAACTCGTCACCGCGCTGGAACGGCTTGCCGAGCCCGCGACATGGAATCGCCTCGTCGAAAACGTGCGCCGCCAAAACCTCAGCGCCGACGACGAGATCCGCAGCCGCCTGCTGGAAATCTATCGCGTTTAGCTCGCGCGTCGTCGCGCCTACTTCGTCGCAATTTCCAACTCGAATGAGCCCGCATCGCTGCCCTCGGGAAAGTGCGCGCGAAACTCATTCGCGCCCTGCTTCAGCGGCACGAGCGGCAGCGACGAACATTGAAAATCGCTCGTGAATTGAAGGTCGCGCACCTCCAACGCAGCGCCCGGCTCGAGGATGAACAGGAGCGCGTAGCGATACGTCGGCGTGTTCGCGAGGACGCTGACGAAGCGGTCGAGGCTGATGCGTAGATTGCCGATGAGCTGAGGGTAAATCGTCCGGTCATGCTCGGAATCTTCCAGCCGCGCGCTGGCTTTGCCGGCGGTGGTCGCGACCGTCCCTTGGATCACGCCCCCGACGACCGGAAACGGATACGCAAACTCCAGCCGCGCCGTGGCCGCTGCGCGGCCTT
>JBBQYR010000237.1:0-5122 GCA_038208565.1 Chthoniobacterales bacterium | reverse complement strand
CCGGGCCCTCGCGATGACCACCGTCCCGGCCGCAGCGAAGCACGAAATGGCGCAAAAGATCAGTGCAAACATCGCGCAGGCGATCGTCGCGGCGTGGCCGAAGCTCGACGACGACTTCCAGCGGAGCGCCGCGTGCCGGTTCCGGCGCCTCGCAGGAACCATCCTCGAAACCCGGCGCAGCCGCTGACCCGAAACGTGGCGCTGCGCGTGAGCGCAACGATGCATCCGGCGGGGCGCCGGACGCGGCACGCGAGGCGCGTGCGCTCCCCGGAGACTCATCGCTCGTGCCGTTGGTCACGGCTTTGACTCAGAACATCTCCTCCGCCGACGACGCGGCGAAGATCGTCATCGCGCTCGCGGCGAAGTCGGGCGCCGACGAAATGAAACGCACCATCCTCGACACGTTCGGCAAGTCGCTGAAGATCGCGCCGGAGATGACGCCGGAACTTTCCGCCGCGCTCAGCAAGCTGCTTGATTCCAGCGTGAGCGGATCGGCGCTGCCGCTCGCGGCGCAGTGGGACAAGACCGGCGCGTTGCAGGCGAAGGTGACGGAGCTTTCCGCCAGGCTGCGCGCGCAGCTCGCCGACGCGAAGGCCGACGACGCGACGCGGCTCGCGGCGGCGCAGAGTCTCATCGGCATCCGCAGTGCGAACGCAGAGATTCTGCCCGCTGTCGTCGCGCAACTCAGTGCGGATGGTGCTGCTGGATTCAAGCGCCAGCTTATCCTCGCCCTCGGCGAGGTGGACGATGCCTCGGTTGGCCAGGAGCTCGCCGGCGCTTTTGCGAAGCTGCCTGCCGAAGCGCAGACGGCCGCCTTCGACGCAGTGCTCAAGCGCGCGGATTGGACGAACGCCTTTCTCGACGCGGCGCAGGCGAAGCAGGTCGATGTGACCACGCTCGGACCGGCGAACGCCTTCCGCCTGCGCTCGCACGCGAACAAGAAAGTCGCCGAGCGCGCGGGCCGGTTGCTCGACGAACTCAACCCGCTCGCCAAGGCGAAGAAGGACGCCATCGCCAAGCTCTCGCCGCTCGTCGAGCAAAAGGGCGATGCCGCAAAGGGCCAGGCACTCTTCACCACGACATGCGCGATCTGCCATGAATTCGGCGGTGCGGGCGCGAAGATCGGCCCAGGCCTCACGGGCATGGGCACACACGGCGCGGGCGAATTGCTCAGCGCGATCGTCGATCCAAATGCTGAGGTCGATCCGAGCTTTGTCGCCTGGAACATCGAGACGAAGGACGGCCAGCTTTACAACGGCGTGATCGAGTCCGAGAACCCGACGACCATCACGCTGAAGAGCCTCGCCGGTGTGCAGCAGGTGAAGGTCGCCGACATCAAATCGCGTGCAAACACCGGCCGCTCGCTGATGCCCGAAGGCTTCGAGGGTCTCGGCGGCGAGCCACTCCGCGACATCATCGCCTACATGCAGAGCGTCGATGGCGGGCGCTTCCGCACGCTCGATCTGCGCGAGGCTTTCACCGCGTCCACCTCCACCGGCCTCTACGCCAGCGCCGACGCCAAGGGCGATTCGTTCACCTTCGCCAAGACCGGCACGATCAAACTCGGTGACCTGCCTTTCAACATCGTGCCGCCGGAGAAAGCGCCGCGGAACGTCATGCTTCTCAAGGGCGGTCCCGCGAAGACCTACTCGAAAACGATGCCGCAGAAAGTGGAGGTGAAAGTCGGCGGTTTCAAAGCGAACCGGCTGCACTTCCTCGGCGGCGTGACGGGCTGGGGCTACCGCGGCGGCGCGGGCGACAACAGCGACGTGCTGAAAGTCACGATCCACACCACGCAGGGGCAGCGCGAAGGGATGACCTTTAAGAACGGCGTGGAGTTTGCCGACTACAACGGACGCATCGACGTGCCGGGCTCGAAGTTTGCCGAAGGCGTGTTGAAGGGCGGGCACCAGCTCCGCACCTTCAGCAAACAACTCGCGCTCGGCGCGGTGGAAATCGATCGCATCACCATCGAATCGTTCGACACCGGCGCGGCCCCAACGCTTGTGGCGATCACTGCTGAACTTGCCGATGCGAACGCCGCGCCGCTCCCGACCACGGCCGCCGCGCCGACGAAACCCGGCATCAACGGCGGCACGCTGGTGCTCGAGAAAGCCGGAGTCGACGCGGGCTTCGTGCCGCAGTTCACCGACACGGTGCCGCAGCCTCCGGTGACGCGTCCCGCGAAAGGCCCGCGCGTGCTCCTCGTGGGCGGCGGTTCGTCGCACGACTTCGTGAAGTTTTTCGGCGAAGCCGACAAAGCCATCCTCGCGCCGCACGTCGGCTGGGTGGAGTTCACGCAAAACGCGAACGGTGTCGCGCCGATCCTCGACCGCGTAGACGTGCTCGTCTGGAGCGCGAACCAGCCGATCAGCGCCGCCACGCGCAAGGCGCTGATGGATTACGTGAACGCCGGCAAGGGCCTCATCGCCTACCACCCCGGCACTTGGTATGCGTGGAATAACTTCCCCGAGTGGAACAAGCAGGTCGTCGGCGGCGGTGCGCGCGGCCACGACAAGCTCGGCGAGTATGAAGTGGAGATCGTTGCCGATCATCCGGTGACCGCCGGCGTGACAAAGAAGTTCCGCATCACCGATGAACTCTACTGGTTCAAACCGGATCCCGCAGGCACGCCGATCGAGATTCTCGCGACCGCCACAGCGGCGCAGAAACAGCCCGGAACCTACCCGCAGGTCTTCGTAGTGAAGCATCCGAAAGCGCGCATCGTTGGCCTCACTCTCGGCCACGACGCCCGCGCCCACGACCTGCCGGAATTCCAGACGCTGCTCCGCAATGCCGTGAAATGGACGGCGGAAAAATAGTCGCGACCTTCCACCGAAGCCCATGAGTTCCGCCAATCCCTCCGAACGTTTCTTCGTCCAGATCGCAGATGCGATCCGCGAGACGAATCCGTGGACCAACAACGAGTGGCTCTGCCGGCCCGATGTCGTCGGCGCCGACAAGCTGCTGCTGGTGCGCGCCAACATGGACCCCGACCGCTGTCACCCGTTCCATTTCCATCCGCATCGGGAGGAAATCATCTACGTCATCTACGGCCGCGCCGAACAATGGGTGGGCGGCGAGTATCGCATCCTCAGCGCGGGCGAGATGGCGCACATCCCGGCGGGCACGATCCACGCGACTTACAATCCGCACAAGGAGCCACTCGTCTTCCTCGCGATCCTCTCGCCGGCAAAGTTGCCGGACGCCGAAGCCGCCGCGCCCGATCCGACTGACGTATCCACGCAGGAACCGTGGGCTTCGATTCGTCAGGGGCGGCCGGCTTGCACGTGACTTTCGGCGCGTGGGTGAAGAGCGGACGCTTCCCTCACCGCGCGGGCTGAATAGGCTGCGCGGATGAAGTTACTCCTGAGCAACGACGACGGCATCGACGCGCCCGGCCTGCAGGCGTTGCTTGCCGCGGCGCGCGACTTTGGCGAAGCCGTGGTCGTCGCCCCGGCGACGCCGCAGTCCGGCATGAGCCACGCCATCACCTGGGAATCCGGCGTGCATCTGGAAGCGCGCGGGGCTGCTCGCTTCGCCGTGCATGGCACCCCGGCGGATTGCGCGCGGCTCGGCCTGCTCCGCGTCGCGCCCGATGCGAAATGGGTGCTCAGCGGAATCAACCAGGGCGGCAATCTCGGTGCCGACGTGTATTACTCCGGCACCGTCGCGGTCGTCCGCGAAGCCGTGCTCCACGGCTGGCCCGGCATCGCCTTCTCGCACTACCTCCGGCGCGGACTCGCTCCCGACTGGGAGCGCGCCTCGCGTTTCGCGGCCCTCGTCCTCGCGGAACTCTTCGCCCGACCGATCGAGCCCGGGCTTTTCTACAATGTGAACCTGCCGCATCTCGCGGAGGAAGAACCAGATCCCGAGATCGTTTTCTGCCCGCTCGATCCGAATCCGCTACCGCTCAGCTATCGCCACGAGGAAAACGACCGCCATTTGTACGACGGCGACTACCAAGCCCGGCGGCGGGTTCCCGGCACCGACGTGGATGTCTGCTTCAACGGGCGTATCGCCGTGACCGCGCTGCGTCTTTTCTGAACACGCCCAAACTGGCGCTTTGGCGCGGCGCCGTGCTTGTGCTAAAGGACGCGCATGGCCACCTACGTCTACGAAACTATCCCCCAGAAAAAAGGGCAGAAACCCCGCCGCTTCGAGTTTGTGCAAAAGATGACCGAACCCGCGCTGACCCACCATCCCGAGACGGGCGAACCGGTGAAGCGGATCATCATCGGCGGCTCGGGGAATGTGATGCGCGGGCTGGGCATCCTCTCGATGAATAACCCGCGGAAGGGGCGCTAAGCTTCGTCGGCTTCGAATTCGTCGAGCGCGCGGCGGTCGCGTTTGGTCGGTCGGCCGCTGCCGCGCGGGCGGAAGCCGGGTGGGAGCAGGTTTGGCTCGGGGCGCTTCTCTCGCTCCTCAATCGGCGTGAGGTCTTCGGCAAAATCGAGGACGAGTTTCGCGGCCACACGTGACTTCGGCGCGGCAATGAAGCGCAAGGTGCGGGTCATGATGCCGACGCGCGCGACGATGAGTTCGCCGGCCTTGGGCTCGTGCGCGGGTTTGCTGCGCTCGCCGTCCACTTTCACCAAGCCGCCCTTGATCGCGTCGGCGGCGAGGCTGCGCGACTTGTAAACGCGGACGGCCCAGAGCCACTGGTCGAGACGCATGCCTGGACGCTTCAGCGTTTTCCCGCTGCCTCGCGTAGCTTGGAGTAGCCCGGCTTGATGACGTCGTAGATCAAGCGGATGCGAGCGTCGAAATCGATGAACGCGCTCTTGATCGCGTTGAGTGTGATCTTCTCAAAATCCGCGAGTCCGAAACCAAAGATGTCGGCGGCGATTTGGAATTCCTTGGTCATCGTCGTATCGCTCATCAGCCGATCGTCGGTGTTCAAGGTCACGCGAAAGCCGCGATCATAGTAGAGCTTGAAGGGATGCTCGGCGAAGGATTTGACCGAACCGGTGTGGACGTTGCTCGAGAGGCACATCTCGAGCGGCACGCGGCGGTCGAGGATGTATTGCGCGAGCGAACCCATCTTCACGACCTTGCCTTCGATGATCGTCATGCCATCGGTGAGCCGCGTGGCGTGCCCGAGTCGATGCGCGCCGCAGAT
>JBBQYR010000236.1:0-5125 GCA_038208565.1 Chthoniobacterales bacterium | reverse complement strand
CTCGATGAAGTCGCCGTCTTCGATCGGGCGCTCAGTGCGGAGGAAGTCGCCAAGATCGGACTGAAATAGTTTCACCATGCTGACCGAATCCACCCGCCTGCGCGACTTCCCGACACTCGCCGGGATCACCTATCTCAACACCGCCGCGGAAAGCATCCCTCCGCGCTGCACGGGCGAGGCGATGGAAACCTACTGGCGAGACAAACTTCTCGGAATGAAGGGACGCGACGGACACTTCGCGCAGGTCGAGGCGTGCCGTGAGGTCAGCGCGCGAATGCTTGGTCTGCAAACCGCCGAGGTGTCGTTCTGTTCGTGCAGTTCGGAAGCTTACAACCTGCTCGCCTCCGCGCTGCAACTCGGTTCGGGCGATGAAGTCGTGGTCACCGACCTCGATTTCCCGGCGGGGGTCACGCCGTGGTTGCGCGCGGCGGATGTTCCGGTGCTGCGGGTGTGGAAAGCGGTCGATGGTGCGCTCGACGCGGATCACCTCGCGCCCTTGCTCAACGAACGCACCCGGCTCGTGCAGGTGTCACTCGTGAGCTTCTACAACGGCCATCGCATCGACTGGGCGCCCTTTCGCGACGCGGTTCGCCGGCTGGCGCCGAAGGCCGTCATCTCCGTGGACATCACGCAGGCGCTCGGACGTGTAGTGCTCGATTGCGAAGGTGCGGACATCCTGATTTCCAGCACGCACAAGTGGACGCTCGGCATCCACGGCGGTTGCATCATCGGAATCCCGGCCGCCAGCGCGGCGCGGCTGACCACGCGTGCGGGCGGTTGGCTGCATTTGGAGAACGCCTTCGACGCCGACCGCTTCGAGCGCGCGGTGACAAAGACGGGCGCGGCGAGCTTCTCGGTCGGGATGCCCAACTTCGTCGCGCTCTACGCGCTGAATGCCTCGCTGCGTTATTTGGAAAGCGTCGGCGTGGCGAATATCGCCGCACATGCCGATCCGCTCGTGATCGAAGCCGAAGCGGAATTGCGCGCGCTCGGGGTGAAGGCCCTCTGCCGCTGGAACGGCACCGGCATCCTGGCTTTCCAGCATCCGCGCAGCACAGAACTGCACGCAGCATTGGAGCACGAGAAAATCCACGTCATGCACAACGCCGGGCGCATCCGCATCGCGGTCCATGGCTACAACACGCAGGACGACGTCCAGCAATTCCTGCGCGTGCTGGCCACGCTGCTGCGGCGCGTCTGATCAGCTTCACGTTTTTCCCACCATGAACACACCACCCAACATCACCCGCCGCGGTTTCATTCGCGCCGCCGGGCTCGCCACCCTCGCTGCCGCCGGACCCGCGACATTCGCCGCTCCGGCCGGCGACTCCATCGACGCACACGTCCACGTCTGGACACCGGACATTCAGCGTTACCCGCTCGCTGCCACGTTCAAGCCCGCGGAGATGAAGCCCGCCAGCTTCACACCGGAGCAACTCTTCGCCCACTCCAAGCCCGCGGGCGTGAGCCGCGTCGTCCTCATCCAGATGAGTTTTTACCAATTCGACAACCGCTACATGCTCGACATGATCGCGCAGCATCGCGGGACGTTCAGCGGCGTGGCCATCGTGGACGAAACGAAAGCGGATGCGCGCGAGACGATGAAGACGCTCGCGGGCCAGGGCGTGCGCGGCTTCCGGATCTACACGGATAGAGCGAAGGCTGAAGCCTGGAGTGATTCCGAGGGGATGAAAAAGATGTGGGCCTACGCCGCCGAGGCCGGGCTCTCGATGTGTCTGCTGGCGAATCCCGACGCGCTGCCCGCCGTCCAGCGCATGTGCCGAGCCTTTCCGAAGACCCGCGTGGTCATCGATCACTTCGCGCGCATCGGCGTGAAAGGCGCGGTGGAGCCGAGCGACCTCGATAACCTCTGCCGCCTCGCCGAGTTCGAGCAGGTTTACGTGAAGACCTCTGCCTTCTACGCACTTGGCGCGAAGAAGTCGCCTTACACGGATCTCGGTCCGATGATCCGCAAGCTGCGCGACACCTACGGCGCTTCGCGACTGATGTGGGCGAGCGATTGCCCGTATCAGGTCGAGGAAGGCCACACCTATGCTGACTCGATCGCGCTGATCCGCGACCGGCTGGATTTCCTCTCCGCCGAAGACAAACAGTGGATGCTGCGGAAGACGGCGGAGAAGGTGTTCTTCGCGTAGTCGTCGCTACTCGAAGCGCAGCATGAAATTGCGGTAGAACTCAAAGGCGCGTTCGACCTCGGCGAGGTGCACATACTCCACGGCAGCATGCGCCTGGTCGATGCTGCCCGGGCCGAAGACGAGGCTGGGAATGCCTTGCCGCGAGAGCTTGCTGGCGTCGCTGCCAAAGGGCACGCCGCACAGCTCGCGATCAAGTCCCATCTCCGCGAGCAAGGTGCTGGCAAGTTGCGCGGGCGCGGAGGCAGCGGCGGTCTCCAAGGCTTCATCGGTAAGCATCGGCGGTTCCATCACTCCATCGAGCGTGGGGTGCTGCGCGCGCAAGGCGTCGAGCAAACCTTGGTAGTGCGCGAGCACCGCAGCGACCGTTTCGCCGGGGAGCAGACGGCGGTCGATCTCGATGGCGCAGGTGTCCGGCACAAAGTTCACCTGCGTGCCGCCATGGATCATGCCGACGTTCACCGTCGCGGGGCCGAGCAGGGGATGCACGCGCGCGGCGAGGCTTTGGTGATCTTCCTCCAGCGCGAGAACGACCCGCGCCATGTGCGTGATCGCGTTCACGCCGAGATGCGGCTTCCCGCTGTGCGCTGCCTTACCGCGCACGACGATGCGCCAGCGCAGCACGCCTTTGCTCGCAATCACGGCGCGCAATCCCGTCGGTTCCGCGATGATCGCGGCGTGACCGGTGAGCCCTTCGCAAAGCTTCACCACGCCTCGATACGAAAATTCCTCGTCCACCACCGCGGCGAGCCACACTTCGCACGGCGGCTGAATTCCATCCTCATGCAACGAAGCCACCGCGTGCATCATCGCGGCCAGTCCGGCCTTGGTGTCGCAGCTCCCACGACCAAACATCTTCCCGTCTTCCACCCGCGGCTCAAACGGCGGGATACTCATCCCCAGCACCGACACCGTATCCGTATGCGCTTCCAAAATCACCCGACGTGAAGCATCGCGACCCGGCAACCGCGCGATCACATTCGGGCGCCCGGGAAACACCTCTTGCTCCCAGACCTCGATTCCGCGCTGTTCAAAAAACGTGCGCACCCAAGCGGCAATCTCCCGTTCCCCAGGACCGCCGTCGTAGGAAGAGTTTACGCTGTTGATCCCGACCAAGCTGGCAAGTGTCTGAATCAAGGGAGAATTTTTCATGCCGCACAATCATGAGGGTTTCCTGTCGTCACACGAGCAGGAAGCCAGTTCAAAAACCCTCGCGTGTGCTACCGCAGGATTTTCGATTTAGCGGCGGCTCCTGCGTAGTGCAGCCACGTCTTCCTTATTTGGAGCCCAGTAACTAAGGGCGGTGACCGTGCTCTTTTGCAGCCATAGTACATTCACGCTGGTTTTGCCCCTGCGGGGATGATGCGGAAAACGGGCACGCCATTGAGGTGCGAATACTGCCCGGTGAGCAACGTCGCGCGGCTCGGCGTTCAGATGGAATTGGTGACGGAAGAATTCGTGAACCGCGCGCCGCCTTCAGCGAGTCGGTCAATGTTCGGCGTCGTGTTTACCTTCGAGCCGTAGGCCGAGATGGCGTGCTGCGCATGGTCGTCCGAGAAGATGGAGAGGATGTTCGGGTGTGCAGATGTTTCGGCGATAGCGGCCTGGACGGAGAAGAATCCGAAGAGCGTGGAGATGATGAGGAAGTGTTTTTTCATGGCGTCTATTTGGAGGGTGCTGCGGGAACGAAGCGCTGTTGAGTGGCGAGTTCTTTCAACGTGGCCGCGTGCTCCGGCTTGCTGGCGGGGTTGTGCTATTCGAGCGCGTCGGTGTTGTGGTCGTAGAACTCGCTGCTGGCGCGGCCTTCGTCCCATTCGGTGTAACGCCAGCGGTCGGTGCGGATGCTGCGGCCCTTTTAAAGGTGGCGACTTTGCCGGGCAGCGTAGGATCGTCGAGCAGCGCGCGGAAGCTGACGCCATCTTGCTTCGCGGGCGGCGTGAGGCCGCAAACCCCGGCAATCGTCGGATACGAATCCACGAACTCGAAGATGCCACTCATGAACGGCGCGCGGGCAGCGCGGCGAAAGTCCCGCGCCCCGAGCCCTTCACATCGGCGGAGCCGGGAGGTTGCAGCGGCGGCGCGCTCTTCTTTTTCTTGCGCTCGCTCTTCGGTGTTTTCGGATTCGCATCGACAGACGGAGCCATGCCGAAGCGCTTCGCGCCGGCTTGAATCGGCTCGGGCATTTCGGCGAGCCACGCGTCGTGCAGCTTGGTCAGCTCGGCGACTTTGTCCGGCATTTGCGCGGCGAGGTCGGTCTTCTCCGAGATGTCTTTGCCGAGGTCGAACAAACTCACGCGCGCCCGTTCGCCGACGAGCTTCCAATCGTCGGAGCGGCGACGATGTTCGGCGGAGCGGCTAATACCGACGGCGGGAAGGTGCATGATGCGGTGAGGAAGGCGAGGATGAGGACGCGTTTCATGGCTATTCTCTGGGGGCTTTGGCTGGGTTGGATTTGAAGAGGACGATTCTGGCGTCGCTGGACTGCCTTACACCGGGAGTGCTGCGGCCGTTGGCAATCTTTTGTTCGAGGACCTTGGTCATGCGGGCGACGATCTCGGGATGCTCGGCCTGCACATTTTTCGTTTCGGCGAAGTCGGCGCTCAGATCGTAGAGTTGCACGCCAGGCATGCCTTGTTTCATCGCTTCAGCATCGCCGGGTTTTCCCCAGCCTCCGCTGCCGGGGCAGAGTTCGAGTTTCCAGCTTCCCTGACGAATGGCAAAACTGCCGTTGATGCTGTGATGCGCCACGGCTTCACGCAAAGGCTGGCGGTCTGTGCCGAGCAACGCCGGGAGGATGCTCACGCTGTACTCGCCTGCATTCTCGGGCAGTTTGACGCCGAGAATTTCTGCGCAGGTGGCCATGAGATCGGTGTGGCAGATGAGTTGCGCGCTTTGGGATGCGACTTTCACCTTGTCCGGCCAGCGTGCGAAGAATGCCACGCGGTGCCCGCCGTCCCAGATGTCAGACTTGT
>JBBQYR010000235.1:0-5126 GCA_038208565.1 Chthoniobacterales bacterium | reverse complement strand
TGCCGGCGGCATCTACCGCGGCGGCACCTCCGTCACGCTGACGAACAGCATCGTCGCCGGGAACCTTGGCAATAACAGCCCTCTGGACGGCGCGGACCTTCGCGGCCCCACCACGATCACCTACATTGGCGCCAATATCGTCCAAAGCGTGGCGGGCACCGGCGGCGTCTCCGGCCCCGCAGCCACGAATGCCGCCCCGCTGCTCGCCCCCCTCGGCAACTACGGCGGCCCCACGCAAACCAGGGCCCTGCTCCCCGGCAGCCCCGCCCGCAACGCGGCCACCGTGCTCGCACAGCCCATCACCAGCGACCAGCGCGGCTTCCCCATCATCGGCACGCCGGACATCGGCGCGTATGAGGCGGGCACTACAACGAACTACAACGCCTGGGCCTACGAAACCCTCCCAGCCGCCGCGATCTACACCTTCACCGCCGACCAGGAAAACGACGGCCACAAAAACGGCCTCGAATACGCCACCCGCACCGATCCCCTCGCCGCAAACGCGAACCCCTTCGGCCAGCCCACGAAGGTCACCCTGCAACCCGGCGATGTCCCGGCGTATCAATTCAGCTTCCCCTACCGCCCCGGCGCGAGCGACCTGCGTTACATCGTCTATCGCAGCCCTGACCTCACGACGTGGACGGAGATCTACCGCGCCGACCTGATCACCCTGCCCAACGTGGTGACCGAAACCGGCTCCGTGACCGGCGACGAAAACGCCGGGACGCAAATCATCACGATCACCGACCCCGGCTTCACCCTGCCGGCGTGCTTCTGGAAGCTGATCGTGGAGAAGCCGTAGCCGGAGGTAATCAGTTCGCGAGCAGCTTCACCAGCCGCTCGTTGATGAAGAGGATTTCTTTGCCGGCTTTGGTTTCTCCCTCGTTCCCAAGTTGGGGACTTGGGAATGCTCTTCGAGTGGCAGAAACTCCGTTTCGCGGAAAGGGGCGGGCCGGGGACGCGAGGGCAGGTGTCGCCGCACCCTCACCACGAAGCAGAGCTTCCCCCGGTGGCGTGCGTTCCCAAAGCCTCACTTTGGGAACGAGGAGGGAGTGTGACCGCGGCGGCGGTGATGAATGGAGGCGACGATTGACGGCTCGGGGCTGGCGTGACACGGTGTGACACATGAAGACGATCTCCATCCGCGAGCTTCACGAAAAAACGGGCGAGTGGGTGCGCGCGGCCGCGGCGCACGAGCAGATTATCGTGACGGATAGCGGCAAGCCGGTCGCGGTGATTTCGCCGCATCGTCCGCCGCCGAAGGAGAACAAATTCCAAAATCGTAAGCTGCTGCCGGGCTTTAAAAAGCTCATGAACAAACCGCTCGGCGGCTTGGACAGCACAGACATCATCTCCGAAGGACGCGACCGGGGCGCGGACTGGTGATTTATTTCGACGCCGCCTACATCGCGAAGCTCTACCTCAAGGAGCCGGACAGCGATGCGGTCCGGGCCAGAGCAGCCGCGGAAGGTGCGGTGGGCAGTGGAGCATTGGCGCGGATCGAGGTCGTCAGCGTCTTTCATCGCAAGCTCCGCGAAAAGCTGGCGGCGCCTGGGCAATTCCAGCAATTGATGAAGCAGTTCGACAGTGACTGTGAGGCAGGTCTGTGGATGTGGCTGCCGGCCACGCCCGCGATTCTACAAAGCGCGGTGGAGAAATATCGGCAGCTTCCCGCCGATGTCTTTCTCCGCGCGGGTGATGCCATTCATCTCGCCACGGCGGCCGAAGCAAGACTCAGGGAGATCTTTACCAACGATCGGCACTTGCTCGCTGCGGCTCCGCATTTCGGGCTGGTCGGGTCCGTTATTTCGTAAGCGCACCGCTCAGTTAGCGAGCAGCTTCAGCAGCCGGTCGTTGATGAAGAGGATTTCTTTGCCGGCTTTGGTTTTCGCGACGAGGCCGGCTTCGGCGAGGTCGTGGAGGTAGCGGGAGCAGGAGACACGGTTGCCGAGGCCGGCTTCTTCGAGGTGGCGGATTTTGCAATACGGACGCACGAAGAGTTGCTCGATGAGCTCCTTGGAAAAGGTTCGCTTCGGCAGCTTGAGCCGGCCTTCTTCGACCATGGCGAGGAGCAGGTCGCCGATGGCTTCGATCTTCAGCACGGTGGTCTCGGCGGTCGATTCGACGGCGCGCAGGACGTAGAGAATCCACGGCTCCCACGCGCCGCGCTCGGTGACGTCGCGGAGCAGCGTGTAGTAGTGGCTTTTGTGTTCGATGATGTAGCGGCTGAGGAAGAGGATGGGCTGTTCGAGCAGGCGCTGCTGGAGGAGGTAAAGGATGAGCAGGATGCGCCCGGTGCGGCCGTTGCCGTCGGCGAAGGGATGGATCGCCTCGAACTGGTAATGGAGCACGGCGAGCTTCACGAGCGGGTCGAGGCCGTCCTCGGCGGTGTTGATGAATTGCTCGAGATTCGCGAGCAGCCCGCGCAACCGCTTGGCGCCATCGGGCGGGGTGTAAACGACTTCGCCGGTCGCGCGATTCGTCAGCCGCGCGCCGGGATGCGCGCGCACGCCGTCGATGTCGGTCTTGAGCATCTTCACCAGCTCGATCGCGAGATCGGCGGTGAGTGCGTGCCGGTCGCGGAGCCGCTCCGCGCCGAACCAGAGCGCTTCGTTGTAGTGCAGCACTTCCTTGGCGTGCGGGCTGATCTCGGCGGACTCCACGTTGAGGCTGCGATACAGCTCGTCGGTCGTGGTGAAGATGTTCTCGATCTCGGAACTCGCGCGCGCTTCCTGCAAGGCGATGGTGTTGAGCAGGATCGCCGGGTTCGGCACCGTGCGCGTGCGACCTTTCAGCTCGGCGAGGCTGCGGCTGGCGCGGATTGCAGCTTTCAGCACGGCCTCGGTTTCGAGGCGCGCGGTTGGCGGGAGCAGGGGAAGGGCGTTGTAGGGTTTGGTGCGCTCGAACGTGCTCACGAAATGCACACATACCGGCCTTCATGTTCACAACACAGCGATTTTTGCGCACGAATAGATGGATGTGGGCATTTCGTGCGCATCTCCTGGCGCGCCCCGCCGGACGATTTGGCGAGAGGGCAGTGGCATTTTCCCGAGACGCGGATGTATGGTGAACTCGCCATGATCCCCGAACGCATCGCCCAAATCGAAGCCACCCTGCGCAGTAATTCCCAGATCCCCGAAGCGACGCGCGCGGAACTGCTCTCGCTGCTCGACGGCCTCCGCGCGGAGGTCGCGCCGCTCATCGAGACACACGGCGAAAGTGCGCAGAATATCGTGGGCAGCGCGGATGCCGCAGCGCAGGCGGCGGTCCGCCGCGGTGAAGAACCCACGCAAGCCGACGAGGCGCTGGAAGGTCTCACCGATTCGGTCCGGGAGTTCGAAGCCTCGCACCCGCAACTCGTCCAGGTCGTCGGTCGCTTGGCGAATACGCTCTCGAACATGGGGATCTGAGCGGCGGCCCGCTTCCCCAATAAAACAAAACACCCGCCCTGCCGCAGGTGTCGGCAGAGCGGGTGAAAGTGTGGCTGGCCCGAAAGCCGAAGCGGCTTAGATGAACTCGTTGATCAAATTCTCGAGGAACTCCTGACGCCCGCTCTGGCAGGCCGCCGCTTCGCCCTTCTCGAGCATGATCTTCTCGAGCGACGCGAAGGTCTCCTGGCCGGCTTCGATGCTCGCGCCGAGACCGCTGTCCCACGACGAGTAGCGCTCTTTCACGAAGTTCGCGAGGCGCCCGTCCGCGCGGATCGCCGCGGCGATCTTGAGCCCGCGGGCGAAGGCGTCCATGCCGCCGATGTGCGCGTGGAATAGATCGACCGGGTCGATGCTCTCGCGGCGCACTTTCGAGTCGAAGTTCACACCGCCGGTGGTGAAGCCGCCGTACTTGAGCAGCGTGAGCATGCACTGCGTGGTGAGATAGATGTCGGTCGGGAACTGGTCGGTATCCCAGCCGAGCAACAGATCGCCGGTGTTGGCGTCGATCGAGCCGAGCGCACCCGCGGCGCCGGCGACGTCCATTTCATGCTGCATTGAGTGACCGGCGAGCGTGGCGTGGTTCGTTTCGAGGTTCAGCTTGAGATGCGGGAGCAGGTCGTATTCGCGGAGGAAATTCAGGCACGCGGCGGAATCGCTGTCGTATTGGTGCTTCGTCGGCTCTTTCGGCTTCGGCTCGATGTAGAACTGGCCCGTAAATCCGATCTGCTTCGCGTAGTCCACAGCCATGTGCAGGAACTTCGCGAGGTGATCGAGTTCGCGCTTCATGTCGGTGTTCCAGAGTGTGGAGTAACCCTCGCGGCCACCCCAGAAGGTGTAGCCTTCACCGCCGAGTTCCTTCGTCACTTCGAGCGTCTTTTTCACCTGCGCGGCGGCGAAGGCGAACACCTCGGCGTTCGGGCTGGTCGCGGCACCGTGCATGTAACGAGCGTGGGCGAAAAGCTGCGACGTGCCCCACAGGAGTTTGATCCCGGTCCGTTGCTGCTGCTCCTTGAGGAGCGTGGCGATCGTGTCGAGATACTCGTTCGACTGGCGCAGCGTCTGGCCGTGCGGCGCGACGTCCTTGTCGTGAAAGGCGTAGTGCGGCATGCCCAGCTTCTCCGCGATTTCGAAGAACACCGGCACGCGCGCCTTCGCCAGATCGATCCCGCTCAGTCCTGCCTCCCATGGACGCAGCGCCGTCGGCCCACCAAACATATCCGCGCCCTGCCCACACATGGTGTGCCAGTAGACGATCGAGAAGCGCAGGTGGTCGGCCATCGTCTTGCCTTCGACGACTTCGCCCGGGTTGTAGTGCTTGAAGGAAAGCGCGTTCTTCGACTTGGCGCCTTCAAAAGCGATCTTGGAAATATCGGGGAAATAAGACATGGGATGAATTAGCTGAGGGTTTCTTTGGGGAGGTGTTTGATGGCGCCGCCTTCGAGGGCGCTTTGATGCGCGAGAATGCCGGTGCATGTCCAGTTCGCGCTTTGTTTTGCATTCGGAAACGGCTGCCGCTTTTCCACCAGCGCCATGGCAAACTCATGGGCGAGGTGGGGGTGGCTGCCGCCGTGACCGGCGCCTTGGGTGAAGCTGAGATGCGTTGATTCGTCCGCATCGTAAACGCCCTTCGTGGTGTAACGCTGGATGCTCTCCGGCAGCCGCTCCGCGAAGTCGGGGCACTTCACCTTTTCGGGA
>JBBQYR010000234.1:0-5219 GCA_038208565.1 Chthoniobacterales bacterium | reverse complement strand
TCGCACTTCGAGGCGCAGGATCTCATGGAGCACGGCGGCATGGCCGCGGGTGGCTGGATCGGGCGCTTCCTCCGCACGCGCGGTCCGGCGGCGAGCCCGCTTTCCGCCGTCGCACTCGCGCCGACTCTGCCGGAGAGCCTTTCGGGCGCGCCCAGCGCTGCGGCGTTTGAATCGATCAGCGAATTCGTGATCGGTGAACCGGGTAAAAAGACGAAAAGCGACGACTTCGAGCGCGAACTCAAGCGGCTCTACGCCCGTGAACAAGGCCCGCTCGGAGCCGCGGCGGTGAACACCTTCGAGGCGCTGCGTCGCATCGAGGCGATCGACGCGAAGGCCACGCCGGCGAATGGCGCGAACTACGACGAAAAGGATTCCTTCGCGCGCGGCCTGCGGCAGGTCGCGCAACTCATCCAGGCGGATGTCGGCCTCGACGTGGCCAGCGTCGATCTCGGTGGCTGGGATTCCCACTTCACGCAACAGACGCTCATCGAACCACTCATGCTCCGCCTCGCCAATGGCCTCGCCGCCTTTCGCCGCGACCTCGGCCCGCGCCTGGCGACGACGACCGTGGTCGTGATGACGGAGTTCGGCCGGCGCGTCGCGGAGAACAGCGCCTTCGGCACCGACCATGGCCGCGGTGGCGCGATGTTTGTGCTCGGCGGCGGGGTCAAAGGCGGGCGCGTGCTCGGCGGCTGGCCTGGGCTCAAGCCCGAGATGCTCGAAGGCCCCGGCGATCTGCCCGTCTGGAACAACTACCGCGATCTGCTCGCGCCCGTGCTCAGCCGGCACGGCGCCGACGCTGCGGGACTCGCGCGCATTTTTCCCGAGTACGCCCTGAAGCCGCTCGCGCTCTACTCCTGACGACTCGGGCGCAGGTGAGCGAAGCGCTCTGCCCAATCGGACGGCAGCCGCATGGGTTTGCCGGCGGGCATTTGGATCACCGCGAGCATCTGCCGCGAGGTCGCGATGAGGGCGCCGTCCGCCGGTCGGCGAATCTCGAACCCGCACCAAAACCGCGTGCGCTCCACGCTTTCCAGCCAGCCGTGGACGACGATCCGGTCGCCGAGCCGGGCGGGGCGCCTGTAGTCGATCTCGGTGCGGACGACGACGGGAAAGGTCTGCGAATTGGCCATGTCCACGAGGCCCATGCCGAGTTGCTCCGCGAGATGCGTGCGCGCGACTTCGATGAAGCGCAGGTAGACGATATTGTGGACGACGCCCGCGCAGTCGGTGTCGAAGAACATCACCTGGTGCGGGGATTCGATACGCGGAGTCTCGACGGCGGGCGCGGCGGCAGGTAGGTCTTTCACGGTGCGGACAAGAAAACCACTTTGCCACCGGTGAACAGCAATTTAGCGCCAGAGAGTGACTTGAAAAAGCTCACGGGCGCGTGGCGATTTCTGCCCGCGCTACTCATCGTCGTCGCCGCGATCGCCTACTACAGCAGCTACATCCGCTATTGGTTTAACCCGCACGACGAGAGCGGCACGGCGTGTCTGATCGCGCAGCGCCTCCTCCAAGGCGAGCGCCCATGGGTCGATGTGGATACGGGTTACAACGTCGGCTGGTTCTATCCGCTCGTCGCCATTTTCAAGTTCACCGGGGTGAACCTGATCGTGGCCCGCGCCTGGTTCTTCCTGCTGGCCACGATCACTGCGCTGCTCGGCTATGGAATCGTCGCGCGGGTCACCGGTTCGCGCTGGATCGGGCTGGGCGTAGGGCTGGTCCTGATCGCGTTGCCTGGTTCGCAGTTCAAGAATTACATCCCGCTCTGCGAAGCCGCGAACCTCGCCTGTCTGCTCGCGCTTTTTCCCATCGATCCGGGGCTGACTCGGAAGTGGCTGGGCCGCGCCGCGCTCGGTGGGGTGGTGCTGGGACTCACGTTTCTCCTGCGCGTCGAGATCGGCTTTTTCTTCACCGCGATCTGGGCGGGGGTATTCCTGCTGCTCTGGCTCGATCGCCGGTTGCCGCTGGCGCGCCGTGGACTCGCCTCCCTCGCCGGTGCGGTCGTGCTGGCTGTGGGCTGGACTGCCGCCCAGGCGCCCGCCTACCTGGAACTTCGCTCCCGCAACTTGGAGCAGCATCTCGTCGAGGAATACGCGTCCTGGTTTGGGTTTCTGCGCGCGTCGTTTCGCCAGGAATTCGTCAGCGCGGAAAAGCCCGCGCAGCTCCCTCCGGCGCCGGCCCCAGCCCCCGATACCGCACCGGCGGAAATCGCCCCCGGATCACCTGTGCCCGCGGTTTCCCCGAAAGCCGTGGACAGCCGCGACCGCAGCATCCTCCCGCGCAAGCCGCTCTCGGCGATCTGGCAGGGCCCGGCGCGGGACGGCACGCTCGCCTTCCTCACCTATGCGCCGTTGCTGGTCTTCGCGCTGTTTCTCGCGCTCGGATTCGGCGCATTCGTGCGCACCGTTTTCGGCGGCGAATTCACCCTCGCCTCGCCCGCACTGCAGTGGCTCATCCTGCTCGGAGCATCCCTCACCACCTTCCCGCAGTTCTTCTTCTTTCGTCCGGATCGTCCGCACTTATCCGAGTTCATGACGGGATACATCATCTCGCTCGCCGCCTGCGCGTGGCTGCTCTGGCCGCGCGACTCCGCCGCCTCTCGTGGTCGCCGGATCTTCGCCGGGGCGATCCTCGCTTTCCTCATCGTGCAACTCGGGGTCTACGCCACTTTTGCCATGCAACATCCCTCTTCGGGCACCATCGCCGCGCGCTTTCGCGGGAAGACATGGTTTCAGGGCGAGAACGGCGTCCATGTGCGCGGGACGAAGCGCGAAGCCGCGGAGTTCAAGATGGTGCTCGAGGCCGTGCGCGCGCATTCGCGAGAAGGCGACTACGTCATCTGCTACCCCTACATGCCCGGTTACAACGTGCTGACAAATCGCCGCACCTATCTGCGCAACGTCTATGTGGACAATTCTACGCGCGGCGAAAACTGGTCGGAGAGCACCATCCGCGAGCTTGAGGAAAAGCAGCCGGCCATCGTGATCATCGACGATCGCGCGATCAACCAAGTGGACAGCTCGCGCTTCAGCCGCTGGGCTGCGCGAGTTCACGAGCACCTCAAGACCCACTACCAGTCGGTCGGGAAATTTGAGGAGATCGAGATCTTTGCCCGCGCGAAAACCGCGCCGTAGTTCCCGAGCCTACGCCGCGAGGGCGAGCGGTGCGGCATCCGCGGTCACGCCGAGGATGGCGTCGCGCTTGGCCCGGGCCTCGGCGAGCGATTTGGTGCCGAGGGATTTGCGGATGCGCTCCTTCGTGAAGGGCGTCGGATGCACGACGTAGTGGATGAACCACGTGCCGTTGTTATTCCAGAGATGATGGTTGGGATTCTCCGGGTTGGTGCGGAGCGAGAGTTGAAACATGATGAGTTGTCGAGGTGGCCTGGCATCACGGGAGATTTGATTCGCAACGGCAGAGGGCCGTCGCGCACATCGCCTCGCAACCTACTCGGTCACTCGGCTCCACCTTGGTTTCTCCAACCAGGTTGGCAGGCCCGACGGATTCGTCGGGCCACTCGTAATGCACTGCAATTTGAAAAGAACTGAGGCGGAGAATACGCACCGACTTCCGCGGCGCAACGGGGAATTTGCCTTATGACACGCCGGACGGTTTGCGCTTCGCCTTGGCCGGCGCGGTCAGTTCCAGGGCGATCGGGCAATGATCCGAGCCCATCACTTCAGGGTAAATTTTCGCGGACCTGAGCCGCGCACGCAGCGCCGCCGAGGCGAGGAAATAGTCGATCCGCCAGCCGATGTTTCGCGCGCGGGCCGTGCCCATCTGGCTCCACCACGTGTAGTGCCCGCCGGCTTTCTGAAACTCGCGGAAGGTGTCGAGAAACCCCGCGGCGACGAACGCGGAGAAGCCCGCGCGTTCCTCCGGCGTGAAGCCGTGGTTCTTCACGTTGTCCTTCGGCCGCGCGAGATCGATTTCGGTGTGCGCCACATTCAAATCGCCGCACCAGATAACCGGTTTCGATTTCTCCAGCGTCTTGAGGTAAGCGAGAAAATCGCGATCCCACTGCTGCCGATACGGCAGCCGCGTCAGCTCGCGCTTCGAGTTCGGCACGTAGATGTTCACGAGGAAAAAGTCCGCGTATTCCGCGGTGATCGCGCGCC
The DNA here is from genome assembly GCA_038208565.1 of Chthoniobacterales bacterium. Taxonomy (GTDB): domain Bacteria; phylum Verrucomicrobiota; class Verrucomicrobiia; order Chthoniobacterales; family Chthoniobacteraceae; genus Chthoniobacter. The sequence goes on along the minus strand of JBBQYR010000234.1, from coordinate 1,095 downwards.
CTTCCTTGTCGTGCTCGCCGATGCCGATGCCGAAGGTCACGGCGACCGGCTTCTCCTTCGTGAAAATCGCCGTGCCGGAGTAGCCCTTCTTTTCCGCGCTGTTCCAAAACGAAGTGTATTCCGCCAGCGCCTGCGGCACCACCACCTGCTCGACTGTCGCCTTCGTTTCCTGCAGGCAGAGGATGTCCGGTTGCTCACGCTCGATGAAGTCCGTGAAGCCTTTCTTCAAGACCGCGCGGATGCCGTTGACGTTCCAGGAGATAAGTTTCATGCGCCCGCAAGATGCGTTGCGACTTCGTGCAACGTCGAGTGACAAGCTTCCGAAAACGGTCGGCAACTTCCGCCTTTACCCCAAATCCCCGCGTGTCGTCATTCCTCTCCTTTTTCTGCGCCCCACTCCCCAGTATCGTGCTCCCAGCCGCCTCCCCCTTTATGCTCGCCCGAATTCTCATCCTCTTTCTCTGCGTCTCCCCTCTCGGAGCCGCTCCCATTGATTTTCTGCCGCCGGAACTGCGCGGCGCCGTGCAGCCGCAAGTGACCGTGGCGCCGTCCGGGCGCATCCATATCGTCGTCGGCAAGGACAACGCCATCTACCACACCTCCTCGCCGGACGGGCGCCTCTTTTCTGCCCCGGAGAAAATCGGCGAGCTCCCCAAACTCGCCTTGCGGATGCGGCGCGGGCCCCGCGTGACGGCCACCGATCAATCCGTGCTCGTCACCGCCATCTCGCATGCGGACGGCAACATCCACTCCTGGAGTTCGACCGATACGGGCCGGACTTGGAGCGAAGGCACGCCGCTGAACACCGTGGGAAAATCCGCCCGCGAAGGTTTGCACGCGCTCGCGGGCGATGGTCTTGGTTCGGTCGCCGCGGTCTGGCTCGATCTGCGTTCTGGAGGCATGGAATTGTGGAGCCGCACGTCGCCCGATGCCGGAGTCACCTGGAACCCCGAGGTCCGCGTGTATGCCTCACCCGACGGGCATATCTGCGAATGCTGCGTCCCGAGCGTCGCCTTCGGGCCGGGCGGCGCGATCGCCACCATGTGGCGCAATTGGCTCGCCGGGTCGCGCGACCTTTGGACGGCGCTCAGCAAC
>JBBQYR010000233.1:0-5258 GCA_038208565.1 Chthoniobacterales bacterium | reverse complement strand
TGGCTGTTGTATTCGGTCAGGAGATGGTCAACGACGCGCGTCGCGAGGGCAGCCTGACCAGCGGCGCTGCGGTGGACTCCATCGCGATCGCGAGGCGGCTCCTGCGGCCGGGGCTGCCAGGAGTTGACCATATAGATATTGCGGTCGCCCATGCGCCCCATCTTCATGCCCAGTTTCGAGATCTCCTCCTGCGCAGGCGAACCGAGAGGAAAACCGGTGGGCTGGAGGATGATGACGCGCCGCTGGCCGCCCGCGCGGAGGCGGTCGAGGAGTTTTCCATACGCGTCGAGGAACTCCGCCCGCGCCTGCACTACAGCGCCGCCGTCCGGTTTCCTCAAGCCCGGATGGGGCGTCGGCCCCACGCGCGGGAGATGCGCGGGCCGCCCGCTGTCCGGCCCGGCCGCGACGACGCGGAGGCTTTCCATCTGGCCGAATTGCGCGATGACGACGGTGGCGCCGATCTTGTCGAGCTGCTCCTCCCACGTCGGGAAGCCGAGGTCGCGGCGCTGTTCGAAGACGGTGTCGCCTTCCCACGCGAGGTTGCGAAAGCGCAGGTGGTAGTCGGGGAGGGCGCGGGTGAGGAGGAGTTCAAGGTAGCCGTATTCGCTGGCCACGACCATGTCCTCGCCGCCGACCAGCGCGATGACGTCGCCCTTTTTAAAGAACGGCTCGGCGGCGCGGGCTGCCGGGAGGAAGAGGAGGATGAAGAGGGAGACCAGTCGGGGAGTGAGGTGAAGCATGGCGGGTGGATTTTTTAGCCACGGATGAACACGGATGGAGCAAGTGGCTGGTTCTCTTTTATCCGTGTTTCATCGGTGACTATCCGTGACTAAGCCTCAGCCAAGCGGCAGGCCGCTGGCCAGCATGAGTGTCTCCTGCACGGCGAGGTCGTGGGCGGGTGTGAAGGCGAAGACTTTTTCGCCACGGATGACGCGCGCGAGGTCGATGAAGTCGCCGTCGTAGCGTCCGACTTTCGGGAACTTCACGTCCTGGTAGCCGCGTTTGTATTCGCCGTGCGGGGCGTCGAGCGCGAGGCGGGCGGCGGCGGGTTCGAGCGGGCGGATGTCGAAGGTGCCGCGGGTCCCGCAGAGCACGAACTGCCGGCGCGCGCCGCCTTCCACCTCGACCATGGCGCTGCGCACGGTGACGGTGGCCCGCGGGTAATCGAGCACGGCGAGGTCGTTGTCGCTCCAGCCATCGCCGAGCGCGGAGACGCTGCGCCGGTGGGGCGTGACCTTTTCCGGACGCCCGAGGACGGTGACGACGGCATCGATGATGTGGCCGCCGAGCTCGAACATGCTGCCGCCGCGGTAGGCGAGCGCTTCTTTGCGACTGGCGGCGTCGAGGAGCTTGCTCATCGCGGTGTCGATGCTGAAGACCTCGCCGAGCGCGCCGCCGCGGAGGAGCTGGCCGAGGAGGACGAAGGCGGGGTTGTAGCGGAAGACGTAGCCCATCTGCACGGTGAGCCGGCGGCGCGTGGCGGCGTCGAGCAGGGCCTGGAAAGCGGGCAGCGATTCGCCGCCGGGTTTGTCGAGGTGCAGGTGTTGGCCCGCGGCGATACAGCGCGCGCCGGTGGGCACGAGGTCTTTCACCGCGGTCTCGATGGCGACGGCTTGCAGGCCGGGTGCGTTGAGAAGCTGCTCCTCGGTCAGCCACGGAAGCCCGGCGTAGGTCTTGGATTTTTCGGCGCGGGCGCGGCGCTCGGGATCGGGCTCGACGATGCCCACGACCTCGAATTCCTCCGACGCGCGCATCGTGTCCATGATCCCCGCAGCGTGGCCGTGCGCGGTGCCGATCTGGCCGATGCGGATGCGCGGTGCTTTGGGTTTGGCATCCTGCGCGCGGCCGATGGTGACGGTGGCGAGACTGGCCAGCGCGGTGTCGCGGAGAAAAGTGCGGCGCGTGAATGGATGCATGGGGGGCTAGGTGAGGATTTGGATTTTGCCGTCGGGCGTTTTGCTGAAGGCGTGGACCTGTCTCTGGTCCGGGTCGAGATGACGGACGATGAATTTTTCCCGCGAGACCTGCAGGTGGGTGAAGCCATAGACGGCCTCGGCGTAAGGGCCGCGGGTCCGATCTTTGATCTCGTAGAGGCTGGCGCCACCGCCGCCGGAGACGACGAAGGAAGTGCGCAGCTTGTCGAACTCGAGGTGCTGCAGATCGTGGTCGTGGCCGCAGAAGTAGAAGTCCACGCCGTGCTTTTGAAAGAGCGGGCCGAAATCGGCGATGAGCGCGCGGGTGTCGCCGTGTTTGCCGTTGCTGTAGAGCGGGTGATGGCCCATGACGACGAGCCACGGCGTGGTGCGCGGCTTGGCGAGTTCGGCGGTGAGCCACGCGAGCTGGGCCACGCGTTCGGCGTCGGTCATGAATTCGGCGGTGAGTGAGACGCGCTTGTAGTTGGTATCGACGACGAGGCAGGTGAGGAGCGGGTTCACGGCCGGCCAGTCGAGGCGATACCACTTGGCGGGCATCGTCCAACGGGTACCGGGATGGGTCTTCGCGTATTCGAGTTCGGCCTGAAATTTCCCCGCGGGTTCGATGTGGTAATCGTGATTGCCGAGCATCGCCCAGCAGGGGCCGGGGAAGGCGCTCGCGGGATACATGTCCTCGAAGTCCGCCTTCCAGCGCGGGTCCTGCGCGCGGCCGGGGAGTCGGCCGTAAAAGTTGTCGCCCACGAGGAACAGTCCGTCGGGCTTGAGGCCGAGCTTGGTGGCGTAGCGCTGCATGCTCTTTGCCACAGACATCTGGGCTTTGCGGCTACCGCCGGCACCCCAATCGCCGATCATGAGGAAGTGCAGTTCGCCCGCGGCGACCTCCTGTGCCTGGACGAATGAAACGCGCGAGCCGAGCGCCAGCGCGGCGCTGAAAAAGAAGGTCTGGCGCAGCGCGTGGCGGCGGGTGATGGCGATTGGCGGGAGAGGCATGTCGGAGGGACTGAGCGTAGTGAGGAAGAGTCGAGGTGGCGAAACTTTAGATTCTCACTGGCCCGCGGGATTTGATCCAGACTACCGCGTCGCTTTTCATGCTGGCCGATTCCCAATAAAATTTGTCCGATCTTCCCGCGTAGGAGTCCGGTCCGTGCCCGATAAGCTAATCGCCGCTTCATCAATCCCCGCCGGTCTCAGCCCCCACTTCCAATATGAACAAGTTCTCGCCAATCATCACCGCGCTCGGTCTGGTTTTCGCCACCGTCACGCAAGCGGCCGAGCTTTCGCTGCACACGTTCCGCAAGGTCCGGCTGAACGAGCATTTCTGGGCGGAGGGCGCGACTTTCGGCGACTTCAATCGCGACGGAAAAATGGACATCGTCGCTGGGCCGTTTTGGTACGAAGGACCGGACTTCAAGACGCGGCACGAATACTACCCGGCGACGCAAACCTTCAAGCGCGCGGGCGCCGACGGGAAGGAAGAGACGATCCCCGGCTTCGAGGGCGCGCTCGGGACGAAAAATACCTACTCGGACAACTTCTTCGCCTTCGTCCGCGACTTCGACGGCGACGGGTGGAGCGACATCCTGATTTACGGTTTTCCCGGCAAGGACGCGTCATGGTTCGAGAATCCGCAGGGCAAGGACGGCGCGTGGAAGCGGCATCGGATTTTTGAGCCGGTGGACAACGAGTCGCCGACCTTTGCCGACATCGATGGCGATGGGAAACCGGAGATCGTCTGCAACTCGGGCGGGTTCTTCGGCTACGCGGCGCAGGAGTCGAGCGACCCGACACAGCCGTGGAAATTCCACGCGATCTCGCCGCCCGGGAAGTGGGCGAAATTCACGCACGGGCTCGGCGTCGGCGATGTGACGGGCGACGGCAAGCCGGACATCATCGAAGCCGGCGGCGTGTGGGAGCAGCCGGCCTCGCTCGCGGGTGATCCCGTGTGGAAGAAGCACGCGGCGCCCTTCGGCAACGGCGCGCAGTTTTACGCCTACGATGTGAACGCCGACGGTCTGCCCGACGTGATCGGCAGCCTCGCGGCGCACGGCCACGGACTCGCGTGGTGGGAGCATGTGCGCGAGGGCGGCGTGGTTTCGTTTCGCCGGCACCTCATCATGGGCCAGAGGCCGGAGGATAATCGCTACGGCGTCGTCTTCTCGCAGCTCCACGCGATCGATCTCGCGGATCTGGATGGTGATGGACTGAAGGACATCGTCGTTGGGAAACGCTTTTGGGCGCACGGTCCGCAGGGAGATCCGGAGCCGAACGCGCCCGCGGTCGTCTATTGGTTTCAGCTCGTACGGAAGGGGAAGGACGTGGATTTCGTGCCGCACCGAATCGACGACGACTCGGGCGTCGGCACGCAGCTCGTGGCTGGTGATGTGAATGGCGACGGTTTGCTCGACGTGCTCGTCGCCAACAAGAAGGGCGCGTTTGTGCATCTGCACGAGAAGAAGACCGTGAGCGAAGCGGAATGGGCCAAGGCGCAGCCGAAGGCGAACCCGGCGTTTGTCGAAAACACCGCGCCGCTTTCGGCGCCAGCTCTCGCGAAACCGGCACCGGCGCTGGCCTCGGGCGCGAATCTCCCGACGGGCACGCTGCCGCTCGGCGAGAATGGCAAGCCGCTCAATCTCGATTTCGAGGACGGCACGTTGCGCGACTGGTCGGCGACGGGCGATGCTTTCAACGGCCAGCCGGTGCGCGGGCCGATCGACCAGACGCGCAAGTTTGGCAGCGGCAAGGTCGCGAATCATCAAGGCGAATTTTGGATCGGCGGTTACGAAAAGCTGGAGGACAAACCGCAGGGCACGCTGACCTCGGCGCCGTTCAAGGCGACGCAGCCGTGGGCATCGTTCCGCCTCGGGGCGACGGCGCTGACCGGCACGCGGATCGAGTTGGTGCGCGCGGATACGCAGGAGGTTTTCTTCACGGCGCGCGGGCGCAGTTCGGAGACGATGACGCCGACGGTCGTCGATCTGCAGCCGCTCAAGGACAAGGAAATCTTCATCCGCATCGTGGACAGCGAAAGCGGGGGCTGGGGGCATGTGAACTTCGACGACTTCCGCTTTCACGCGCAGAAGCCCGTGGTCGCCGCGTCCGCCGTGGCGCAGGCTGCCCAGAGCGATCCGGTCCCGAAGGATACGATCAAGTTCGCCGGGCTCAAACCGGAGGAAGCGGCGAAGGCGATGACCCTGCCGCCCGGTTTTCGCGCGCAGCTTTTCGCCGGTGAACCCGATGTGCAGCAGCCGGTGGCTTTCGCGCTCGATGATCGCGGGCGGCTCTGGGTCGCCGAGGCGTATTCGTATCCGATCCGCCAGCCGGAAG
>JBBQYR010000232.1:0-5327 GCA_038208565.1 Chthoniobacterales bacterium | reverse complement strand
CCACTGCTCCACCTCGCGCTCGCGGATGGTGATCTCCGATGTCTGCCGGACGAGCCGCGCGTCCAGCGCCCGCGATTCCATCTCCGCTTTGCGCAGATCGGAGTCGCTGACAATCTTGGTCGCCGCCAGGTCGGTGAAACGTTTCAGCTCGCGCTGGGCGAAGACGAGGTTCGGTTTCGTTTCCTCGAGGAAGGTCCGGGAAGCATCCAACTGCGCCTGCGCCAGCCGGAATCCGGCCTCGATATTCGACGCATCGAGCCGCGCCAGCACCTGCCCTTCTTCGACCTTCTTTCCCTCTTCGACGAGCACCTCCATGACCTTCCCCGTGACCTTCGACGAAACCGTCGCCGCCCGCCGCGCCGTCACGTAACCCGACGCATTGAGCAGCGTCTTCGCAGATCCAGCGCTCACGGCGGATTGCGCGCGCGCCACCACTGTCTGCACCGTCACCGCTTTCGGGCGGCTCAACCACCACAGGAAGGCCGCGCCCAGGACGATCACGGCGATCAGACCCGGCGCCACCCACGGGGGCCGCGGCCGCGAAATCGGAGCGCGCCGTTCAATGCGCAGACCGTCGAGCGTGGGTTTTTCGGAACTCATAAGGGTGCGGCTTCAGCGCAGGGTGCGAAGATTGTCCCACTCGGCGCGTCTGACAAGCCGGGGCACCTTGTTTCGGAACCACCCCGGCTCATGGATGCAGAGAATGTACGCGCGGTGCGACATTCCTTTTGCTGCTCGGTGGCGCGTCGCCTACACCGAAGCCATGAGCGCCGCCGTAAACCCGCAACGCACCATCGCCGAGTTGAAGGAATTGCGCGCCCTCACCGGTGACGACGATGGGGCGCAGCGGGTTGCTTTTACGCCGACCTGGACGCGGGCGCGGGCGTGGCTGCGCGAGAAGTTGGCCGAGTTGCCCGTCGAGGTGCATACGGACGAAGCCGGGAACCTCTGGGCCACACTGCGCGGCGAATCGGAGAAGGCCCTGCTCATCGGCGGGCACATCGATTCCGTGCCGAATGGCGGCTGGCTCGATGGCGCGCTGAATGTCCTGGCGGGCGTGGAAATCCTGCGGCGACTCGCGGTGCAATCCGATGGCCGGCCGCCCTGCACGGTGCGGCTCGTGGAGTGGGCCGATGAAGAAGGCGCGCGTTTCGGAAAGAGCCTCTTCGGTTCCTCCGCCTGCTCCGGCAATCTCGACATGGACGAGGCTCGCGGGCTCGTGGACAAATCCGGCGCCAGCCTGCCCGTCGTGCTGCGCGAGCACGGGATCGATTTCGAACACGTGATGGCGAGCGGTCATGAGCTGGCAAATGCCGCCGCGTATCTCGAACTGCACATCGAGCAAGGCCCCGTGCTCCTCGATCTTGACCTGCCGCTTGGCGCGGTACTCGGGACCTTCGGCGTCGAGCGGCACGCCATTACCTTTCACGGGCAGGCTGCGCACTCCGGCAGCACGCCGATGAATCGCCGCAAGGATGCCTTCCTCGCCGCGGGCCGGATGAGCGAGGAGATCTATCGCATCGCCGAGCGGAGCGACGGCGGCGTTTGCACGATCGGTTCCTGCACGACAAAGCCCGGCATCGTCACGAGCGTCGTCGCGGAATGCCGCATCACCCTCGATCAGCGTCATCTCGATACGGCCACACTCGCCCGCATGCTCGCCGAGGCGCACGAAGCCAGCGAACGTTTCGCCCGCGACGGCCACGTCCGCGTCACTTGGGAACGCCTCTGGCAGATCGCGCCCCGTCCTTTCCACGAAGAGCTCATCGCCCTCTGCGACGAAGCGATCACCGAGACCTGCGGCGTCTGCCACCGCTTGCCCTCCGGCCCGCTGCACGACGCCGCCGAAGTCGCGCGGGCCGGCGTGCCGACGGTGATGATGTTTGTCCAAAGCCTGCACGGCATCAGCCACAACAAGATCGAGGACACGCGTGAAGACCACCTCGCGCTCGCCGTCACGGCCTTCGACCGCCTCGCCGACAAAGCTCTGGCCTGGATCATCAGGCGGTAGGAGCTACTTCGTCGTGTCCGGCTTCTTGCCGTGCTCGAAATTGCCCACACACGGGGGCGCCAGCTTTTCGTATTAGCGTGGGAGATCCCAACTGGATTCGAATCGAAGAATTCGCACTCAAGGCAGAACCGGAATTCTGCTGTGAGCGCATGATTATCCGTGGTTTATGGCTTTAGTTTTTTTGCGTCGCTAACATGTTGGGGCGAGCCGCGACACGCCGAGATTCATGCTTTTTCATACCTCGCACGGCAAGAGCTTCCGAGGGTGTATCCGGTGCAGTTGAGAATCCTGCGGACTGGTCGGCACCGGCGATGCGCTGGAGTCGTCGTTCGCTCGAAACCCGGTGCGACCACCCTTCCGCTCGCGGTTTTTCCATTTCGACTGGAAGGCACTGCGCTTTAGCGTCCGGTATGACAGACGTTTCTCGACTAGTTTCCGCCGTGGCGGACAGAGCGGCATCGACAAAGCCATTCAAGCCGTAAATCACGCCGCGCATCAGGATTGACCGCTGGATGTTCGTCGCCCTCCTCATCATTGGTCTCGTGACGATCTACTTCCTAACACGCTATTTCATGCGCCAGATCGCGGATCTTCAGCAGGAAATTGCCGCCGTGCGCACGGAGTTCGAGACGCATCTCTGCACCGCCAACGCCGACATCGTCGCGCTGACCAAGAGCACCGAGACCATCGCGCACAACTCGGCGCTCATTGAGTAGATCCAGCGGAAGGTGATACCGCAGTCGTTGCCGCGCCTCGGCCTCTCAAAAGACATCCGGCTGGTATCTTGGCGCGGGCTTTTTGCGGGCCTTTGCGGGCGCTGACCATTGGGCAATCTTGGCGTCGAGCTGGCTCAGGAATCCCTCGTGCCACAGGAACCTCGACTCTAGTTCGCTGCGGACGCGTTCCGCCAGGACCGAGCGATCCTGCAGGCCGCAAAAATTCCACGCCGGGTCTTTCTTCGCAGCTCGGAGATTCCGTTGCAGGGCGTTGAACGAGCGGCGCAGTTCGGCAAGCACCGAGCGCATCTGGGACAGGCTGGTGTGCTCGCCGGTCGCCTTCGCCTGAAGGTCGGTCATCGCGAGCAGCATTTCGAGCCGTTCGATGTTTCCATCGCCGTAGGCTTCCTGCACCTCATGCCAGATCGCGGAGACCTCGGCGTCGCTCTCCGCGCGGGTGTCGGGATGCAGGCGGCGGACGAGCAGTCGGTAAAGTTCCTTGAGCCGGCTTTGCTCCGGTTGCGGCGGCTCTGGCGTGGGTTGCTGCTCCGGGCGCTCCTGGCCGAGCACGTTTGCCTTAAAGTCGGTGAACATCTGCTCATACTTCCTCCCGTTCATCCGGTCCGGATTCATGCCCATCACGACACGGAGAAAGTCCTCAAAAAGCATTTCCTGCTCAAATTCGGGAATGTCTCCGAAAGGGCCGTCTGCAAAATTCTCTTCATCCTGCCGCGGTCGAGGCGGAGGAGCCTGCGAATCGGCCTCGGGCTGCGGATTGTCGCGCCGATGCTGAACCTTCCCGTAAGCGGCGCGCGGGCTCCGTGCCCCTCCGAAAAACATTTCCATCTCGATCTCTTGAACGAGCGCTTCCCGCGCGCGGACGGCCTCCTCGATCTCTCGCCCGCGGCTTAAGAGCGCGCCGAACGTCGATGCCACCCACCGACCAAAAGCCGCCTGGTCCTCCTGCTGAAATCGCTTCCATTGCGCCTTCGCATTTTCCAGTCGCGCCATGGCCCGGCTGCATTCCGACGCCGCCTTGCGCCGCAAAGGTTGCTGATCCAGCAGCACGAGCTGCCGGTCTTTCGAGCGCTTTTGCGCGGGGTGCGTTGCACGCCTGCTCTTGCTGTTTTTCATGCGATTCCAGATTTTGCCCACAGCCGGGAGCAGTGCAAGCAGGCCCGTTTCAAAAAAGGGGATTTAATCGTTTCGGCACGACGATCTCCCGATTTTCAGTTCGCTCCGACGCGCTTCTGGTGCGAGTTGCCCATCTCGAGCGACACCTGCGCCGCGTCGTTGGTCATCGCGAGCCGGTAGCTGGCATAGCTGTGACGCAGGCCGTTTTGCCTCCACTTGAGCGGCGGCAGGGATTCACCGCGCGCCTTCGTTGCTTTCATGGCCGTGGTTGCGAATGCCTCCGAGAGACAGACCGGGAGGCTGTAGTTCAACACCGGCCCGTGCGGCTTTGCGTGCGGTTTGATCCACTCGACGAGCGCGGGAAGGATGGGAGCAAGGCGGCGCGAGGCGGTCTTCTTTTGGTCGCAGCCGATGTCGATGACTTCTTCGCCCCAATTGAAGTTCTCCCATTTGAGTCGGAGCATTTCCGCCGAGCGGATGCCGGTGAATGCACCGATGATGATCGCGAGTTTCACCTGTCCCTCCGCTGCCGCGATCAGTTCGCTCAATTCCTGTGGAGAGAAAATCTCGATGGGCTTCGACATGATCCTCGGCTTCTCCAGCCAGCGCGCCTCCGTCTCGCGGTCCGCGTGGCAGATACCCTTGCCGACGGGCGAAATTGAACAGCGTCACGATGTGCTTCCGGAAGTTGTCGCGCGTCACGAGCCCGTGGTCAGCTTGCGCAGCCACGCGTCCAGATCGCGCGTGGTGACGTGCTCGATGGTCACCTGGAAGTCCTTCACGAAGCGTCGCAGCCGCCACGTCACGTCCTCGACGTAGCGCGCGCTGAGACCGTCACTTTGCTTCATGGCCACGAACTCTTCGACGACCTCCGACACGCTACGCTGAAGCTCGGATCGGAGTGAGTTGTTGAGGAAGAACTCCACGGCCTGGTTAAGCGTCGCGGCATCCCCGAGTCGGCGCACGGCGCTGGCGTATTCACCGGCGGCAACATGGATCGGAGCCGTGTCACCGAGACGGCGTTCCGCCTCTCGAAACGTGGAGACTTCCGTCGAGGTAATCGACGGGGAATGCACCTGTCCGGCGGCGAGGCTTTCCGCCTGCTCGCGGGCGAACTTCTGCGCTTCCTTTTCGTGCGAAAAGGTCTTCCGGTGCGAGCGACCAGCGGCGCGCCAATACACGGTGAACGTGTGATACCGGCCGATGCGACCGGAGTAGATTTTGACTGTGACCGAGCCCGCTTTGACCAAGCGTGGCGCAGCCCCCGAATCCGCGGAAAGTTTCCAAGAATTTTCCAATAAAATCACCATAATCAGCGCAAGTCTTTGACGTTGTTGGTGACCCTAACGGGATTCGGACCGGAGAATTCGCACTCACGGCAGAACCGGAGTTCTGCTTTAAGTGCATACGAATTAGCGGCTTCGGTTTTTGGTGTTTTCCCGCCGCCCTGCAAACTGAGGCAAGCA
>JBBQYR010000231.1:0-5424 GCA_038208565.1 Chthoniobacterales bacterium | reverse complement strand
CGCGCTGCAAGCCGCGCTCCAGAACGCCATCGATGACCAGGTGGTGATCGACTACGGCACCATCGACGAAGTCATGCAAATCCTCGACGAGGCCTCGCCCGGCAGCAGCCAAGTGAGGCTGCTTTATTCCAACGCCACGCTGCCCAAGACCTCGAATAACATCGCTGGTGGCTGGAATCGCGAACACGTCTGGCCGCGCAGCGACGGCGTCGGCGATGAAGGCCCCGACTACTCCGATCTGCACCATCTCTTCCCGTGCAAGGACAGCGTGAACAGCCTGCGCTCGAACCTTCCCTTCGATGAAAGCGCGAATCTCGACAGCGATCCCTTCGCGCCCGAATCCTTCAAGGACAACGATTCGTGGGAGCCGCTCGACCGCGACAAGGGCATCGTCGCCCGCGCGCAGCTCTACATGATGACGCGCTACGACGGCACCGACGCGCTCACCACTGATCTACTGCTGGCTAACAACACCTCGCCCGTCGGCACCCAGGGCGTGCTTTCCACCCTGCTCGCCTGGCACCGCGCCTTCCCGCCGAGCGACTACGAGCGCGCCCGCAACAACGCCATCTACGCCGGGGTCACCGTCGGCGGCACGACCTACGCGCAGGGCAATCGCAATCCATTCATCGACTTCCCGCAATTTGCTGACGCGATCTTCCTGAGCACCGGGACGGCTTCGTATGCCAAGTGGCAGTTGCAGCGCTTCACCCTTGCGCAGTTGCTCAGCGCCGCGATCTCCGGCGCAAGTGCCGACCCCGATGGCGATGGACGCTCGAACTACACCGAGTTCCTGCTCAACGGCAATCCGCTCAGCGGCAACGACACGCCATTCAGCGTCACCTTGGATGGGAATCAGATCACCATCGTCTTTGATCGCCCGAAAGGCAGCCTGGTTGCCGAGACCGCCGCGATCCAAATCTCCAGCACACTCGCGAACGGCAGTTGGGCGACGGTGCCGAACTGGCAAGCCTCCGCCACCGTGGCTAACCTCGGCGACTACGATCGCGTGACCTACGTCGCGACGATCGATCCTGTGGCAAATCCCCGCCTCTTCTGGCGCGTCATCTTCCAGTGATCTGGCGACGGCCACAGTTCCGATTCGTCGCGGTCGTCGGGCTCGTGCTCGCAGGTGCCGGCGCTTGGGTTGTCGCTCAGGGACAATCCGGGCCGCCGGTCGCACCATCCGCGGTCTCGAAAAATGCCGCACTGCAACCGTTGGTCGAGACTCCGCCGGGGCCTGAACTCGCGCTCCTCATGGGAACCTTGCAAACCCTGACGCACAAGCTCGCGCTCTCCGCCGACGCGGGCAACGCGCCACTCGCTGCGTTCTATCTGCACGAGTCGATGGAGCAACTGCGGACGATCCAGCGGGAAGCGCCGGAATACGAAAACCTGCCCATCGCGGTCCTCGTCGAACGGCTCGCGCTGCCCGCTTACTCCGGGCTCAAGACGGCGACCGCCGCCCAGCCTCCGGCTGAACCCCTAGCGTCGCGCGAGGTCTTGCTCGCGGGGATCGATCGCGTCGTCCAAGCCTGCAACGAGTGCCACGCGGCCACGCAGCACGGTTTCATCCGAATCACGCGGGGCACCGAGATAAATCCTTTCAACCAATCATTCCAACGACCATGAGTTTGCCGCCTCGCTGTCTGATCTTTCTCACCTGGCTCGGCCTCGCAGCGCTCGGCTTTGCCGCACCGAAACAGCCCACCATCGTCAGTATCGTCGGGCATGCGGCAGGCCGCACCGAGGAGCCGGGCGCTCCAGTCAGTCGAGCGCTCGGTTACATCGTCGAGGCCGACGGCTTCCTGCTCACGAACTATCAAAACCTCGTCGATCCAGCGACCGGCCGACTGCTCGCGCACTACCGGGTCACGCTTGCTTCCGATCCGTCGCGATCGTTTCCCGCGGAGATCATCGGCGTCGAGCCGACGATCAATGTCGGCATCCTGAAAATCACCAGCGCCGAGTCGTTCACCGCCTCGCCCGACGCGCGGGCTTTGCCGATCACCGTTGGCCTGCGTTTGTCCGCGGCTTCCAGCGTTTTGGAAAATGGACTCGCGCTCGTGTCGGGCGAAGTCACCGGCCTGAATACCCGGCAGTGTTATCAGGAGAGCCTCTCCTCCACGATGTTCCGCGCGCGAATTCCACTCGGGCCGGAATCAATAGGCGGCCCGGTTTTCCTCGCGGAGACGGGCGAAGTCGTGGCCCTGCACACCGGCTACAAACCAAAAGCCGAACCCGGCCACGTCGAAGACCCGGAGGAGCGTCACCTCCTCCCGATCAGCCTTTGCTTCAACATCTACGAGAGCCTCAAACAGAAGCGCAGCCTGCGTTCGCCGTGGACCGGATTTTCCGTGCGCCCACTCACGGCCGACGAACAGAAATTTTTCCCCACCGCCAAGCGCCACCAAAGCGGCGTCGGCATCGAATACGTCTGGCCCGACAGCCCTGCCGCGCGCCTCGGCGTCCGTGTGAACGACATCCTCGTGCAAGTCGCCTACAACCGAATCACGTCCGTGGCGGATTTCCAAAAATGGCTCTACCTCAACGGCGTCGGTCAGCCGGTGAAACTCATCTTCCTGCGCGACGGTCGCGAATACCTCTTCGCCGACTATGTGATCGAAGAGCGGCCCGCGTCCGCCAAGCCGCGCTGATCGACAACAGCGCGCGACTTACTTGCCAAGCAGCTCGTTTAGCAACGCGCCGAGGCGGTAGCCCGCGAGGGCGATACGGCGGTTGGCGACTTCCTGCGCGTTGTGCGCAAAGGCCGGCGTGAGGACGCGGATCTCCATCGGCTCGGATGACTCGCCGACCGGATACGCGTGCAGACAGCCGGCCATGTGGCTCTCCTTCGCCCACGCCGCTCCGTCGGCGGGACCGGCGAGCTCGGGAAGTTTTTCGCGCGGGAAACGCGCCACGATCTTCTTCGCCTGCTCGGCGATGATTCCCTCGCCCGGTCCTAGCGGGCGATCCGGTTCCTTGGGCGCCTGCCACACTTCCACGATCGCCGGGCCTTGCCCGTCGAAGCGGAACGCTTTGTCCCAAAAGGTGTGCAGGTTTTTGCCCTGCTTCGACATGAGGTCGGAAAAAGGCACGCCGGAGATGAGCAGCGCATTGCCACCGCGGTCGTTGTTGCGGTCGGTGGTGTGGAGCGGCTGGTGAATGTCCCCGACGAAATGCACGAGCATGCCGAGGGCTTCGGTGCGCTGCGCAGGGGTCGCAGTCGCATCACGCAAAATGTGCAAGTTGTCCTTGATCGCCGTGACCACATTCGGCGCGGGCGGGATCTCCGCGGGCAGTCCGGTAGCCGTCCACGGGATGGTGACGTAGTGCAGCTTCGACCACGGGTAATCGCGACCGAGCCCGCGCATGTCATCCATCCAGCAACCAGCGGTGATGAAGTTGTAGGCGCGGCCTTCGTTGAAGCGCGCGTCGAGCGGCTGCACCAGTTCGGCGGCCTTCGCGCGAGCGGCGGGCGTCATCTGCTGCCAGGCGATTTCGCCGACGAGCATGTGGCCCGCGGCGTCCCACGCCTGCGCGAGCGCGGGCAGAAGCAGCGTGAACAGGCTGAGGCGAAGTGCCCTCATTTTGCGCCCGCACCCAGGCGGCGCAGCTTGATGTTTCGGAACGCTCCCTCGGTGCGGAAAGTCGCGAGGCCGAAAGGCGCGGACAGTTCGATCTCCCCGGCGCGCATGTCGATCTTCTTGCCCGCTGTTTCGACATTCACGATCTGTTCGTTGTCGAGCCACGCCTCGATCTTCTCGGGCGTGAGGCGCGCGCGGATGCGATACCACTTCCCCTGGTCGAACTTGATGAACTTCGTCGTTTCATTTTCCGAGGCGTCATCGCCATTGATGCTGGAAAGCCCAACGAGCGCGCCGCCCCAGCCACCGAAGACGAGCGTACACGCCTTGTCACCGTAGGGCAGCGTGAGTCCGCAGAAGAAGTCCGAGCCTTGCACCCGCGAGGCTTCGAACTCCACCTCGTAGTTCATCTTCGGGTTCTCGCCCGCGTAATTGAGCCCGGTGATGTCGCCGCCGACTCCGAGGATGAGTTGCCCGTCCTTGATCGTCACTTCGCCCTGTCCGCTAAAGGCCGTCGCCTTCCAGCCATTGAGCGTCTTGCCATCAAAGATCGGCTGCCAAGCGACTGTGGCGGGAGCCGCGCCTGGTGCATCAATTTGCTCGCGCAGTTTCCCGAGCCACACGGGCACCATTTTCCACGGATCTTCCTTGGCCTCGTATTCGAGGACGACCCAGCCTTGGTAGTTCGCGTCGCGCAGAATCTTCACGAGCCGCCCGAGGTCCGCTGGCTCGGATTCCTTCGCCCCCGCGCGCTTCATCTCCACTTTGATCTGGGCGTTCACCGCGTAGGGCGCGATCTGCGCCAGCTCCGCGTAAGGATCGGCGCTGTGGAAATTGCCGGAGTCAAAATTCACCCCGAACCAAGGGCTCTTCACGGCCTTGAGAATCTCCAGCATCCCCGGCACCTCGGCGACGAGCCCGCCGTGATTTTCCATGCCGAGGAAGATGCCTTTGCGCCCCGCATACTCCGAGCATTCTTCGAGAGCGGCGATGCACAGTTTGCGCGCCTCCGCGGCATCGAAGCCCTTCGGCGGCGCGCCCGCAAAGACCCGGATGTGCGGCGCGCCCAGCACCGCCGAGCGATCGATCCATTTTTTGACATCCGCGATTTGCGCATCGCGCTCGGGGCCAGCCGGCAACGCAAAATTATTCCCCACCGAAGTGCCGCTGATCTGCACGCCGCGGAGAAACGCGTGCCGCCGCACCTTCAGCAGGTAGTCATCGGTCGGCTCGACGGGGAAGTAGTAGCTCGTCAGTTCCGCGCCCGCGCAGCCTTGCTCGGCGCAGTAGTCGATGAACTTGAACATATCGAGCGTGCCGCCGGGAATCGGCTTGCCCTTTTCCGTCTGGAAAAACTGGCGCAACGAATAGGCGGCGAGGCTGAGTTGCAGGCGCGGTGTGCCGGTGCGCTGAAACGGCTCCACCGCCCGCGCAAAGGGCGCGACGAGGAGCGAAGACGCGGAGATCTGGAGGAAACGACGGCGGGAGAACGAGGTCATGGGTGGGATATTGAAAGAGAGAACCCGGCAAAGCGAGCGGCCTTTGAGCCAGCCACGCGCAGTTATTCCAGCGTGATCGCCACGACGAAGGGGGTGGCTTGGGTTCGGGCGGAGACGAAGTCGATGGTCGTGATTTCCACGTCGGGGCGCGGGTTTTCGTAGGCGCGGTGGTCCAGGCGCAGGCCGCCGGTGCCGCCGGGGCCGGTCCACGCTTCGGTGGCATACGTCGCCGGTTGGCCAGCGTGGATTTTCACATGCCAGTCACGCACGTCCTCGCCGACGACGAGGGGCAGTTCCCGCTGCTCGCCGTCGGCGTAGTGCAGCACGTAGCGGCCGAT
>JBBQYR010000230.1:0-5431 GCA_038208565.1 Chthoniobacterales bacterium | reverse complement strand
GGCCTAGAAAGATGCGTTGAGCGCCCGCCGCGCTGCGGCTACTCTGCTCCCGTGATCCGGCGCCTTCTTACCTTCCTCATCGCGTTCAGCGTGGCGGCGGAGCTTTGCGCCGTGCCTGCGCCGCCGAAACCGCCCAAGCCTCCCCAGCCGCCGAAACCACCGCAGCCGCCGAGCTCGAATAACAACAGCGCGCTGCTCCTGCGCTCGGCTCAGGCCGCCTCGAAGCAGCAACTCCTCCAGCAAACGGCGGCGGCTTCCCGGCAGAAACTCCTGCTGCAATCCGCGGCGGCGGCTTCCCGCCAGCAATTGCTCCAGCGCACCGCCGCGGCTTCCCGCCAACAACTTTTGCTTCAGTCCGCGGCCGCGGCGGCTCGGCAAAAGCTGCTCCTCCAATCCGCCGCCGCATCTCAGCGGCACCTGCTCCTGCAAACGGCGGCCGCTTCCGCCCGCGCCCATCTCCTTCTACAAGCCACCGCTGGCTCGTCGCGGGCGCATCTGCTCCTGCAAGCCAGCGCCGCCGCCCAGCATCACCTGCTCCTGCAAGTCGCCTCCACCGCAGCCAAACAGCACCTACTGCTCTCCACCACCGCCGCTTCTGCGCACCACTTGCTGACCATTCACGCCTACGCGTCGAAGTCGCATCTGCTCCAGTCTTCGACGGCCGCCGCCGCTCACCATCTGCTCCTGCAAAGTGCGAGCAAGTCGAACTACCAGCACCAGCTTCAGCTCACCGCAGCGCGCTCGTCGCAGCAGCATTTGCTGCAAATTGCCGCCGCTGGAAAACGCCAGGCGCTCCTTCAGCAAGCCGCCAATTCCCAGCGCCAGCTCCTGCTGCAGCAGACGAATTCCTCGCGGCAGCAGCAGCTCCTCGCAGCGCACGCGCAGGCTTCACGCGCGCAACTGCTCCTCCAGGCAACAGCCGCCAAGCAGCATCAACTCCTCGCCGCGCACGCCGCCGCGGCGAAACAGCAGCAGTTGCTCCTCAAGCAGGCCGAGAAATTCTCCCAGCTCCATCTCCTCGAGCAGGCCGCGAAGCCGGACCCGCAACCGCCCCGCAAAGTCGATAGCGCGGATCCGGTTACTTCGCTTCAGCGGCTGCCGGCGACTCCTTGACGGGTTTCGGCGTCTTCTCCGGCTCGGGGCCGAAGGTCACTTCGCGGCCCAGTTTCTCCAGCCACCCCCGCCGCCCTTTTTCCGGCACCTCCAGCGCTCGCGTCACCGGCTCGATTTTCGGATAACCGCCGACTTCCTCCTGGCTGTCGATGATCCGCGCCGCGCCCGTCAGCGCCTCGCGCACGATGCGCGTATCGATCGCATCCCGCTCCGCCGGGCGAGCGCCGACGAATCGCGCGACATGCCAGTACGCGCCCGCGGGAGTTTTCGCGTTCAGCCCTTCCGGCCAGAGCGGCGGTGCGTCGAGCGTCGGGAACGGAACGCGGAGCAGCGGCAGCGGTTCGCCGAGCCAGTTGTAGCCTTCGTTGTCCTTGAAAAAGGCCTCCGCCATTCCCTCGAAAACCGCGCCCGTTTTTTTCGTTTTCTCACCGAAGAGCACGACGTTCCCGACGACGGAGATGCGGGCGGGTTTGCCGCCAGGATTCTCCGGATCGGCCACTGAGGCGTGGATCGCGCGCTGGCCGGGGTTCGCCATCACGCAGTTCACGACCACGCCGGACGTGTCGAGCTTGAAGACCGGATTCCGCTCCGTGTTGCTCGCGTAGAGATTGCGCACGATCGCCACCTGCTGCGTGCCGTCGAAGACCAGGGTGCCTTTCGAGTGCTCACCCTTGGCGTGCGTCGCGTCATTCAGTCCCTCGGCGATGAGGCAGTCGCGGATGAAGATGCGCCGCGCGGGCAAGCCGGTGGGCGATTTGTAAGTCGAGGCCGAAATGTTTTCGTCCACGCTCCACGTCACCGAACAGTGATCGATCCAGACATCCGCCGGGCCGCCGCTGGTCGTGATCCCGTCCGGTTCCCAGCCGCTGCGCTTGGGCCGGCCCGCATCGCCGGGGCGCACGCGGAGATGCTGCAACACCACGCGATCGGCTTCGATGTTTAGTCCGCCACGAATGATCGTGATACCGGGTGCGGGCGCCGTTTGCCCGGCGACGAAGACGTCCGGCTCATGAATCTCGATGCTCTTCCGCTCGAGCGCGACGACCCCGGCGATTTCGAAAACCACGATCCGCGGCCCCTTCGTCGTCAGCGCCGCGTGCAGCGAACCTTTGCCTTTCGCCGCGAGCGAAGTCACCCGCACGACCTGCGCTGCGTCGAGATCGAAGCCGGCGTCCGGCACCAGCGCGTCCTGCCATTTCCAGGGGACATCCTCCGCGTAAATCGGGAGAGCGGAGAGCAGAGCGAGGATCGGGAGGAGGAGTCGACGAGACATGCGCGGATCGTAGCCCGCGCGCGAAATATTTCCATCCTGCGAATCACGCGCTCGCCATCGCCAGCCGCGTCGCGCCTTCGGCCATGGCCAGCGAATCGCGCCCGTTGCGTTCGGTGATCTTGCGCACGTGGGTACGGTCGCGCAGCCACGCGAGTTGGTCGTCGAAAAGCGCGCGCAGCAATTCGCAATAGCGCCGCTGTTTGTCGTCACCGAGCGCGTGCTGCAGCTCGATCTGCTGGGAGATGTCGAGGTCCTTGAAGCGGCCCCGCGCGGCGCGATCGCGTCCGCCATAGGTCTTCAGCACATCGAGTCGGGAGCCGGGGAAAAGCTCCATCAGCGTGCGCGTCTGCTCTTCATTCACCGCCGCCCGCACCCGCGCGCGGACCGGCACCCACTCCTCCAGCGTCAGTTCGCCGTGCTCGAAGAGCAGCCGAAAGTCCTGCCGATCGAGGCGCGACGGTTGGGTGAAGCCGTGGTGGAAATTCACCAGCGGGCCGCTGGCGTAGCGCACCGTGCATTGCACCTGCTCCTCGATCCCCGAGCCGGGCCGCAGCACGCGCTGCGCGGCCACGACTTCGCCCGCGCCGAGCCAGCCCTCGAAGAGGTCGAAGAAATGCACGCCGTGTTCGATGAAGATCCCGCCGCTTTTTTCGCGATCCCAAAACCAGTGCTCCGCGCCGAGACCCTCGTCGCTCGCGTAGTTTTCAAACCAACCGTGCAGGCACTCTCCGAGCGCGCGTGATTCGATCAATCCGCGGGCCGCATCGAAGAGCGGATTGTAGCGCTGCATGAGGTTCGCGATGCAGAGGAGATCGCGCTCCCTGGCCAGCGCGAGCAGTTCGTCCGCCTGCGCTACAGTCAGCGCGAGCGGCTTTTCGCAGATCACATGTTTGCCCGCGAGCAGCGCCGCGCGGGCCTGCGGATAGTGGAGAAACGGCGGCGTCGCGATGTACACGAGATCGACCTCCACGCTCGCCAGCAGCGCATCCACTTCCCCGACATCCTGCACCCCGAAGCGCCGCGCCATGGCCAGCGCCGCCTCGCGATGCGTGCCCGCGATGGCGACGAGTCGCACCCCGGGCGCCTGGAGAAATTGCTGCAGCGCAAACAAGCCGAATCCGCCCGCGCCGATTGCACCAATCCGCAGTGTTCCGTCATTCATAAATCTAAACCACCGCAGCGCCGACGGCGCTGCGCGCGTGTTTGCGCACAGCTACCGACCTCGCCAAGCCGTGATCGTCGTGCAGATCGGCATCAGACGCCAGCGCTGGCTCAAAAGACCGAGGCGGTGCTTGTCGTCGCCGAAACTGAAGGGGAAGATCGCTCCTGCAACCCCCTTTACTTTGTGAGCGCCGAACAGACCTACCTCGTCAGGCGAAGCGATTCGGCGGAGCGCATGTATCGCCTGCACGAGCTGACCTGGCTTTGGCGAAACGCGGAACTTCCACGCGATGCGGAGTTCCAGGATGCCAGCGGGACTTGGAAACCGGTCCGGGCATTGGTGGAGCCGATCCTCGAAAAAGCACGCGCCGAAGAAACGCGAAAGTCACTCCCGACGACGATACGGAGCCAGGTTTCGACCTGTTCGACCAACGCCCCGAACCCGGCAAGCCGGTCGAGATCCCCCGCGAAGACGGTTCCATCCTCGTCCTCGATTCCGACTGAGGCCACGGAGAGCACCGCACCAGAAAAAAACCGCTGCCGAAAAATGCTTGGCAAAGCGGTGCGGACGGCCATGCTCGCGAACAACGAAAAAAGCGCATGAATCTTTCCACGACCGAAATTCACCCCCGAAATCTGCCGAGCCGGGCAGCCTTTCATCCTTCTGCCCTCATCCTTCATCCTTTCCCCGCCCCTCGCTCCCCCCAGACCCCCTCACTCCCCGACGCCGATCCCCGTTCTGACCGCCCACGCTGCGGCGGACGCGAAAGCAATTTCCTAGCAGCAATGGGCCTTGTCGTTCGGCTCTCTCGTCTGGCCCCAGCCACAACCGATCCGGCTGTCGTTGCCGAGTGATCCCCATAACTTCCGGCTTTTAACCTGCTTCAATAAAGGAAACCACCATGTCATCCATCTTTGCCGCTCACTACAACGACCGCCGCCTTATCCTTTTGCTTTGGGCGACGGCCGCCACCTGGCTTGCAGCCGTCGTAATTGCCGCCGAGACGGGGCTGCTGCCGCGTCTCTACCAGCCTTTGATCGCCGCTATTGTGGCGGCGACCATTGTACTGCCTACGCTCTGGTATTTCACCTCGGTAAATCTTCGCCGCGTCGTTGAAGGCATTGGGCACCGACGTATCATGATCCTCCACGCATGGCGCGTGCCAGCGGCGCTCATGTTCTTTTGGTACGGCACGCAAGGGTTATTGCCGCCGCTCTTCTGGATTCTCGCCGGTGTGGGTGATCTGATTGCCGGTAGCTATGCTATCTACCTCGCCTTCAAGCCTGAAAAAGCCGCGCGCTATCTCTCATTCCACCGCTTTGGCTTTGCTGATTTCGTGATCGCGGTTGGTACCGGCCTGACGTTCACCCTTCTTCAGGACCCCCGCATGGCCCCGATTGCCATATTGCCATTGGCGTTAATTCCCCTGTTCGGGGTTGGCATTTCGGGCGCCACGCATCTGATGGCCTTTGACATGCTGCGCCGGGGCGTGGGCTTAGCCGCGCTGGATCGCAGCGCTCCGGTTCGACTGGAAGCCTGATCAGACCCCCTCACTCCCCGACGCCGATCCCCGTTCTGACCGCCCACGCTGCGGCGGACGCGAAAGCAATTTCCTAGCAGCAGCAGCAAAGACCACTGCCTTCCCCTCCACAAAACTCGTCCTCTCCACCACCACTAACTGCGCCGCAAAGAGTGTCACCCTTGTCTCCGAACGCTTGTTACCCTTGTCACCGGTCTATACAAGTGGTGCGGCCGTTTCCCGGAGTTGGCTTCGCACGTGCCCGGAGCGGACTCCTTCCGGGCCCGGAGCTGATCGGCACTTTCCCCAGACGGCGCAGTCTTTTTCGCCAAGGTAACCGTTTCCCTACCCAGCGAGCTTTCAA
>JBBQYR010000229.1:0-5470 GCA_038208565.1 Chthoniobacterales bacterium | reverse complement strand
CGAAGACCCGTGGAAGAAGGCGAAGATCGAAAAGCTGGTCCTGCTCCTCGAAGGCGCCTACGCCGCGCGGGACAAGGTCGGCCTGAAGATGAACCTGCCGGAGGCGAAACTCGCCGACCTGCTGACCGCCCTCCCCGCACTCCGCAACCCGACCGTTTCCCAGCTCGCTACCGAAGGCTGGATCGCCGTCGAGACGATCATCGACGAGAGCGTCGTCCGGGAAATCATCCCCCAGCTCAAGGCCCTGGGCGCGGAAGGCATCATCGAATACCCCCTGAACAAAGTCGTTTATTGAGAAGATTCCGGTTGCGCCCCTTGGGCAACCGTGATTTCCTCGCCACCCCTCAACGAAAAACAAAGACCAAATGGGTTCACTCAAAAAGCGCCGGAAGGCAAAAATCGCGAAACACAAACGCCGGAAGCGGATGAAGGAAAACCGCCACAAGAAGCGTTTGCGCTACAAGAGCTAGCCGCTAGATTCGGCGGCATGAAATCGCTCCGACTGGCTTTCCCTGGCTCAGGTTACCGGACGTTTTTCACCGCCTCTCTCGCGCTCGCTACCGCCGCTTCCCTCTTTGCGCAGTCGCCCGGCAAGGGCGTGCGCCGTTCTCCGGGCAAAACACCCGCGACGGACAATGCTGCCCCGGCTGCCCCGACATCCTCAGGGCCGCAGGAATTTGCCGATGCCTTTCCCTCGGCGCCGCGCCCGGTCTCGCCCGACCTGCTGCTGAAGAGCGAGGACGAAAAGAAAGCCGCGGCGTTTGCCGCGTTCGCCCTGGGCCTGGTCGCCGAGGACAATGCCGACCAGGACAAGATGCTCGAGTCCTACCGGAAGGCACTCGCGCTCGATCCCACTTACGCCGAGCTGGCGGTGAAGGTGGCCTACGAACTGGCGCGGCGGAATGATCCCTCGGCCGGGATTCAGGTGCTCAAGGATACGATCAAGGCCGCGCCCAAAGAGCCGCTGCCCTACATCTACCTCTCGCAGCTTTACGCGAAGAACCTCAACAAGCCCGACCTCGCGCTGAAATACGCCGAGCAGGCGATCGCGCTCGCCCCGGAAAACTTCGCCGCGCACCTCGCGCTCTACGAGATCCACCTCTCCGCCGGCCAGACCAAGAAAGCCGAGCAGGTCCTCGAACGCGCCTCCAAGGCCGAACGCCCCGAGGCCAAATATTGGATCCAGCTCGGCGACCTCTACACCCGCCTTTACCTCAAGGAAGACGGCTCCTCGGAACCCGCGCAGTTGCAGAAGATGAACGCGGTCTATCGGAAAGCGGCCGAGTACGGAGCCAAGGATGCCACCACGCAGATCAAGGTCGGCGACTATTTCGTCCTCTCGAAACAGGTCAAGGAAGCGATCCCCTACTACCGCGCCGCACTCAGCATCCCGCCCGGCCCGAACGACGCCCCGCTCAACAACGTCCGCGAAAAACTCGCGGGCTCCTACGTCGTCATTGGCGAGCAAGACGAGGCCATCAAGCACCTTGAGGAGATCGTCAAAGACAGTCCGCTCCGCTTCGAGACCTACGAACGGCTCGGCGAACTCTATGAGCAAAAGGGAGATCTCGAAAAAGCCCTCGCCAGCTACGAGCACAGCCTCCTGCTCGACGCCAGCGAAGCGAAGAATCACCTCCGCCTCACCGAACTCCTGCTCCGTAGCAAACGCTACGACCGCGCCGTGGACATCATGCAGGCCGCACGGAAAAAATTCCGCGACGTTCCCTACATCACCTACAGCCTCGCCATCGCCCTGAGCCAGGCCAAGCGCCACCCGGAAGCGCTCGCCGCTTTCTCCGATGCGCAGGCCGAAGCGGAAAGCAGCCGCGAGGAAATGCTCAACGCGTCGTTCTACTTCACCTACGGCGCCGCGGCCGAGCAGGCCCAGCTTTTCGACAAAGCCGCCGAACTCCTCAAGCAAAGCCTCGAACTCGAGCCTAACAACGCGCAGACGCTGAACTACCTCGGTTACATGTGGGTGGATCGCGGCGAGCGGCTCGACGAGGCCGGCGAGCTGATCAAGAAGGCCGTCTCGATGGAGCCGGAGAAAGGCGAGTATCTCGATAGCCTCGGCTGGTATTACTACAAAAAGGGCGACGCCGAGCGGGCGCTGAAGGAATTGCTGCGCGCCCAGGAGAGCATTCTCCGCGACGAAAAGAAGGACGACGCCGTGGTCCTCGACCACATCGGCGACGCCTACGCCAAGCTCGGCAAGAACGCTGAAGCCCTGAGCTACTGGCAGAAAGCGCTCGCCCTCGACGCCGAGAACAAAAAAGTCGCCGAGAAGATCGAAGCCGCGAAGCAGAAGGTCACCTCGGGCGCACCGATGCCTGCGCCGGCCAAGCCCTGATCGCGCGTGTCGAAAGTGATTTTTAAACCGCCGAGGGCGCAGCGGGAACCGAGCGGGCCGCAGGAGTAAATTCTCGAGTCCCGTCGAACAGCTTTTCGCCCGCTGCAGGTCTTCGTCCAGAAAGCTTCCGCCCCTCCCATGAAATCCCCCCTCGCCCCAGCCCGTATCCTCCTGGCCCTCTCCTGTCTGCTGCTCAGCCCAGCGCTGCACGCCGACGATGCCCGCCCCATCCGCGTCGCGCTCTACGACGATGAAGGCGCCTTTGGCAAAGGCGTCCCGCGGGTCACCGAAATCCTCGGCCAAGCTGGAAACTTCCAAGTCACGATCTTCAAGGCGGCAGATCTTCCCGGCGCTTTGCAGGAAAAGGACGTCGTCATCTTCACCGGCGGCAGCGGTAGCAAACAAGGCAATGCCATCGGGGAAGCGGGGCGCGCGGAAGTGCAGCGCTTCGTCCGCGCGGGCGGCGGCTATCTCGGGATCTGCGGAGGCGCGTATCTGGCGTGCTCGAAATTCTCGTGGGGTCTGGGCTTGCTCGATGCGCAGACCGTCTCTCCCAAATGGAAACGCGGCGAAGGCCAGGTCCAGATCGAGATCACTCCCGCCGGGCAGAGCCTGACCAGCCTGCCTGCTGAGCAACGCGGGATTCGTTACGCCAATGGTCCCATCATCAAGCCAGCCGGGCGCACCGACCTCGCGCCCTACGAGCCCCTCGCGATCTTCCGCACCGAACTCGCGGAAAACGGCTCACCCGTCGGTGCCATGGTCAACACTCCCGCCATCCTCCAGAGCCGCTTTGGCCAGGGTCGCGTCATCATTTCCAGCCCGCATCCCGAGCAGACGCCCGGCTTGGATGTCGCCGTCGAGCGCGCCGTGCGCTGGGTCGCCGGCCGCGCGCCGTGAGCGCGCGAGTTCGTGGGAAGGCGGCGTGGAAAAATCCTGTCATCCTGAGCTTGCGAAGGACCTCTGATCACTGCCTTTCTTTTGCCGTGACCAATCCAGGAAAAGCAGGCGCATCGAGATCCATGCGCGCGCCGACGCATAAGTCCGCGCCGCTTCGGTGGCTGGGACAGTCATTGTTTCTGGCGCTCGCGTTCATCTGCATTGCATCCGCGCACGCCGAGAAGGTCGCCCGCGGGACCAAAGGCGCGGTCGCTTCCGTGCATCCGCTGGCCACGCAGGCCGGACTCGATGTGCTGAAAAGCGGCGGCAACGCCATCGATGCCGCGGTCGCCGTCGGCGTCACGCTCGGCGTCGTCGATAGCCACAACTCCGGCCTCGGCGGCGGTTGTTTTTTGCTCATCCGTCGCGCCAATGGCGAGTTCGTCGCCATCGATGGCCGCGAGATGGCGCCCGCCGCGGCGACGCGCGACATGTTCTTGCGCGACGGCAAGGCCGACACGCGTCTCAGCCAGACCGGCGCGCTCGCGAGCGGCGTGCCGGGTTCCGTCGCCGCCTACGCGCAGGCGGTGGAAAAGTATGGCCGCAAGAAATTCGCCGAGCTCCTCCTGCCGGCGGCGAAGATCGCGGAAGACGGCTTCCCCATCGACGCGCCCTACGCCGCGCGCCTTACAGGCACCGCCGACGACCTGCGCACCTTCCCCGCGAGCCAGGCGCTCCTCTTTCACGACGACGGCCGCCCGCTCGCCGAGGGCGACATGCTCAAGCAGCCCGACCTCGCCGCCAGCCTCCGCGCGCTCGCCGAGCAGGGGCCCGATTGGTTTTACCGCGGCGCGTATGCCGCCAAAGTCGGCGAGTGGATGAAAGCGAATGGTGGCGTGCTCACCGCCGAGGATTTCGCCAACTACCACCTCATGACGCGCGAACCGGTCCGCGGCACCTATCGCGGCGCGGAGGTCGTCAGCTTTCCCCCGCCCAGCTCCGGCGGCGTTCACGTCATCGAGATCCTCAATATGCTCGAGCGTTTCGACCTCGCGAAACTCGACGAACCCGACCGCGTCCACGTCATCGCCGAGGCCATGAAACTCGCCTTCGCCGACCGCGCCCACTGGCTCGGCGATCCCGATTTCGTCGCCGTCCCGCGCGGACTGCTGCGCAAGGATTACGCGCAGAAGCTCGCCGCGCCGATCCGGCTCGACGCCATCCTTCCCGTCGCCAGCCACGGCGAGCCGCCCGACTCGATCACCGACATCTTCGGCATGAAACACACCACGCATTTCTCCGTGGCCGACGCCGAGGGCAACTGGGTCGCCTGCACCGCCACGGTCAATACCTCCTTCGGCTCCAAGGTCATCGTCCCCGGCACCGGCATCTTCTTGAACAACCAGATGGACGACTTCTCCACGCAGCCCGGCGTGGCCAATGCCTTCGGCCTCATCGGCGCCGATGCCAACGCCGTCGCGCCGGGAAAGCGCCCGCTCTCCAGCATGTCGCCCACCATCGTCCTGCGCGATGGCCAGCCCATCCTCGCCCTCGGCGCGGCGGGCGGCCCGACGATCATCACCCAGACCGTGCTCAATCTCATCGGCGTCCTCGACCTCGGCCTGCCGCTCGATGCCGCCCTCGCCCAGCCGCGCTTTCATCACCAGTGGCGTCCGGACCAGATCCGCATCGAAACGCGCATGTCCGAGTCCGTGCTCAAGCACCTCGCCGACCTCGGCCACGGGCTCGACGTGCATCCCACCATCGGCGCGAGCAACGCCGTCGGCTGGCGCGACGGCACCTTCACCGCCGCCAGCGAGCCGCGCGTCCCCAGCGCCGCCGCGGCCTGGTAACTCGATGAGCGCCCGCTTCTTGGCCCGCGTCCAGCCTTTGAGCTGCTTCTCCCGCGCGATGGCGTCCGAGACATCGCCATAGTGCTCCGCGTGCATGAGCAGGATGCAATGGTAGCGCTGGGTGAAGGAGGGGCGCTCGGGATTGCGGTGCTGCCAGAGCCGGGTCGGGAGGTCGTGGGTGACGCCGATGTAGAGAGTGGCGCGGCTTTTGTCGGTGAGGATGTAGACGGTGTAGTCGTGATCCATGGCGCGGGGGGACTTGGGGCTTGTTAGCGGAGGTGGACGGGTGAGGAAAGGCGGATATTGGAGGTCCTTCGGCTTCGCTCAGGATGACAGCTTGTTTTTTTCGCTCCCTCCTCGCTCCGCGCGCCGCCTTCTCACAGCCGCG
>JBBQYR010000228.1:0-5485 GCA_038208565.1 Chthoniobacterales bacterium | reverse complement strand
GATCACGCCGATGTAAGCGATGGCGAGGAGGTGGATCGCGGTCCAATTAATGTTCGGTCGCGTGAGCGACGAGAGTCGGCGGAAAAGCGTGGATTCGAGATCGTAGACGACCGGTCCCTGCGTCTGCTTCAGCGTGCGCGGAGGAAAGCCGCGCTCGGCCAGATACGGCTCGCGCATTTCCCGCGGGGCGATCGTGTGCCGCACGACTTGTCCGGCACCGATGCGCGTCTGCTCCTGCGCGGAGTTCAGAGCCGCGAGGTCGTCGGCGAACGTCGGATATTCGCCATTGGTGCCGGTGAGCAGGTGGACGGTGCCGCCGCGTTCGAGCCACAGGCGGAAGGCCTCGCGGCGCGTCGGTTCCCAGTTGGGCACGTGATCGAGCACCACGGCGTCGAGCGCATCGGTGGCCGCGACCGTGGTTGGGAAGAGCACGTCCGGGAATGATTTCATCGCGCCCACGGCACTGAAGGCATTGTCCGCATCGCGCAACCAGACGCACGAAGGCGGTCCGAGGTTTGGGGTCGAGGGCAGATCGTAGCGAGCCTTCGGGCCGCGGCCCCAGATGAGCGCGTAGCTGCCGGGATAGTTGCCGATGAAGATGTGGAACTGCACCCAGCGCACGGTGCGCGGTGCGAGGAAAAGTGGCTGCACGTATTCCGCGCCGCGTTTGTTGCCCGCGCCATCGCTGGGCGCAAAGACGAGTTGTCCGTCGAAGACCGTGTTCGCGGGATTTTCGATGAGCACCGAGAACGGATTGAAACGCCCCGGCACCACCTTGCCGTCGAATCCCCAGATCGTCTCGCGCACTTCCAGCGCGGAGAGCGGAGTGGTGAGCACGAGCCAGAGCACCAGCCAGCCGGGGAAAAACGTGAGCAACCGAGTCATCGGACGCGAAGTGTAGGGAGATCGCGGCGGATTCTCCAACCGCGAAAAGTCACGCGTGGCTGATCGTCGGTCGGTGAAACCACCACCACTCGACGAGCAGCGCGACGAAGCCGATGAAGGCCAGCAGCCACCAGAGCGAGCGGTCGCTTTTGCCGACGGTGGTCGCGGCGGTCACGCTGAGCTGGTCGTTGAATTCGATGCGATCGACCGCGGCGAGACCGGTCTCCGGCGGCGAAAGCAGACTGACGCCGATCAGCCGGTTGGAGCCGTCGTCGCCCTTGAGCGTGTATTCGCCGGCGCGCGGAACGGGCAGGCCGGTGAGTTGGCCCTCGGCATCGCTGCGCGCTTCGCGAGTGGGCAGGTTTGGACCTTCGAGCTTGAAACTGCGCTCGGGCGTGGCCGCAAGCGGTGGCAGCACGCCCGTAGCGATGGCGCGGGCTTCGGCGAGCCCGGTCTGCTGCCACGCGGCCTGCACGAGATTGGAAACGAAGATCGGGAACCCGACGCGGTACGGCAGCGTCGAGCGATCGGTGTGAAAGAGCACGGCAACTTCGAGGGTCTCGCCGCGTCGGCGCTCCAGCAGCAGCGGACCGCGCTCGCCTTGCGCGAGCACTTCGTAGCCGAGTGTGGCGAATGGTTCATCGGTCGCTTCGCCTCTGCGCGTTGGCTGATCCATGAGCACGACGTCGCGCAGATTCACGTGCTGGAGCAGGGGCGAATCGCGGCGCCAGTCGATGGCCTGCGCATTCTGCTGCTGAATGGAAACGAGCGCGCTCAAATCGGCCGGCACCAGGCCGATGCTGCAGCGGACTCGCGCGCGCCGGGCGAGGTCTGCCTCGCGATCGGTGATCACGAGATCGAACGAGGTCGGCTCCACGGCGCCCTCCTGCGGAAAGACATTGAGCTGCTCGATCGACGAGAGCGCATGGCGATAACCGGCGAGCGATTCAGGCACGAAGACATTGAGGCGCCGGGCTTCCGGGAGCGTGAGCCACGCGGAGTTGTCTGCGCCGAGCGAGTCGAAGCCGGTGAGTTGGAGCCGCGCTTCGATGGTGGCCGAGGGGCCGCCCGCGAGTTCAAAGACCAGCCGCGGCGTGGCGCCGCCGGTCAGGGTCACACTTTGCCGCGCGATGGCGGTGCCTTGTTGCGCCAGTTCGATGACGCCCGTCGTGGATTCGGCGCCTTCCGAAGCGGCCAGTTGCACGAAGACCTGCCATTGCCCGCCGGGCGCGCGCCGGGCGTTGAGCGCGACGATGCCGTAGTTCGATCCGCCGGGCGCGATCTTTTGGAAATCGATCTGGAAAGGCAGCTCGAAGGTCGTCTTCGCGGGGAAGTTGCCGTCGGAGAAAAGCAGCACCTTTTCGAAGATCGCCGTGCGGCCCAGCGCCTGCGCGAGCTGCAGTGCTTCCTCGAGATCGCTGGCCACATCCTCGGTGGCGAGACCGTCCAGCGCCGCGCGCAGGTCGCGCTGGTTGTTGGTGAAAGGCGTGAGCCGCCGCGCGGATTTTCCGAAAGCCACGAGACACATCTCCTGTTCGGGCAGCAGGCCGTCGATGAGTTCGCGGACGCGTTTCTTCGCTTCGTCCAGACGGGTGCTGCCGCCTTCGCGATCCCGCGCCGCCATGCTCGCCGAGAGATCGACCAGCACCGGGAAACGCTGGGCCCGTGAGGCTTCGCGTCGGAGGAAGGGCTGCATCGCGGCGAGCACGAGCAGGATCAAAATGAGCACCTGCAGGAAGAGCAGCAGGTTGCGTTTGAAGCGCTGGAAGGGCGCGTTGACGCGCTGGTCGCTCAGCACTTGCCGCCACAAGGCGAGCGACGGGATTTCCACGCGCGGGCGCTTGAGCTTGAGAAAATAGAACGCGATCAGCGGCACGAGCAGCGCGAAGAGCCACGCACTGGCGAGGGAGCTGAAGGCCGGAATCATGGCGGCCTAAACGATCCAGCCCTTGCGCCGCATAAGGTCGAAGAGCACGTGCTCGAAGGGCGTGGCGCTGGAGACTGGGAGAAATTTTCCCGAGCGCTGCTGGCAGAGCGCGGTGAGGCGGGCTTCATGCGCGAGCCGGTATTCGTGGTAGAGCGCGAGCAGATCGCCCGCAGCCGAGATGTCGAGGTGCCCGGTGGTTTCGCAATCGACGAAGCGCAGGTCGCCGGCGAGGTCGGGGTCGAGTTCGCTCGGGCCGAGGATCTGCACGGCGAAAATTTCCAGCCCGGCATTGTGGAGGAGGCTGAAGGCGCGGCGCAGATCGCCGTCGGTGAGGAAATCGCTGATCACGACCGCGACGCCCCGCCCCTGGTGCTGGCGTAGAAACGACTCGATGCCGCGCTCGACCGGCGCGGCGCCGCCGCCGCTGATGCGCTCAAGAAAGCTGAACAGCTTGCCCTGCGCGCTGCGGCCGCGGCTTGGTGCCAACCGGTCTGCTTCGCCCAAGGCGCAGGCGCTCACTTTCTCTCCACCGCGCAGCCCGAGCACGCCGATCGCGGCGGCCAGCTTCTGCGCGAGCGCGAGTTTGCCTTCGAAGAGCATGGAGCGCGAGGCATCGACGAGCAGCGCGACGTGCAGGTCTTCCTCGTGGTGAAACTGCTTGAGATAAGGCCGCTGGATGCGCGCGAAGATATTCCAATCCACGAAGCGCACATCGTCGCCGGGCGTGTAATCGCGGTAGTCGCAAAACTCCGTGCTCGCGCCGCCTTTCGCCGCGAGATGCTCGCCGCGGGCGCGATTGGTGAAGCGCCGCGAGACGTTGAGCCGCAGCCGCCCGAGCCGATCAAGGTCCCGGTTGGTGAGCAGCGAAGTCACCTGCGGCGCAGTCTCGTTCACGCCGCGGCTTCCTCGGACACAGCCTTCCCTGCCTCCGTGACGAGCGCGGGAACGCTGACATTTTCGGCGAGGCCGTCGTAGTTGAGCAGCACGCGGTGACCGAGCACTTCGGGTACGAAATGGCGCACGTCTTCAAAGGCCACGTGCGCCCGTCCTTCGGCGAGCGCGCGAACTCGCGAGGCCCGGATGAGGGCCTGGACGGCGCGCGGGCTCGCGCCCCACTTTACGAAACGCTTGACGGACGCGCCGGATTCCACGGCATCGGGATGCGTGGCGAGGACGAGGCGCACGGCGTAGTCGCGGATGGGATCGGCGACGACCACCTTTTCCAGGACCGCGCGCAGCTCGAGAATGCGCGGGCCGTCCATGATCTTCGACACGCTCGCGCCGCCGCCGAGGGTGGTGCGGCGGACCATTTCGTTGAGCTCGGCGCGATTGAGGAAGGGCACGTTCAGCTTGAACATGAAGCGGTCGAGCTGGGCCTCGGGCAGCGGATAGGTGCCTTCCTGTTCGAGCGGATTTTGCGTCGCGAGGACGAAGAACGGCTGCACCAAAATGTGCGTTGTGCCCGCGGCGGTGACGCTGCCTTCCTGCATCGTCTCGAGCAGCGCGGACTGCGTCTTCGGCGTGGCGCGGTTGATTTCATCGGCAAGCAGGAGCTGCGTGAAGATCGGCCCGCGGCGAAACTCGAAGTTGTAGCGCCCGTCCGGCCCGGCGGTCATGACGTTCGTGCCGACGATGTCCGCCGGCATGAGATCGGGCGTGAACTGGATGCGGCGGAAGTCGAGATGCAGCGCGTGGGCGAGCGTCTTGACGAGTTCCGTTTTGCCGAGCCCCGGCACCCCTTCGAGCAGCACGTTGCCGCCGGCGATGATCGCCGTGAGCACGCCTTCGACGACGCGGCGCTGGCCGACGATGACGGTGCCAACGGCTTCCCGGAGTTGCTGGAAGTCGGCCCGAAAGCGCTCGGCTTCGGCCCGGAGTTGGCCGGGGTCGCTCAAGGGACGGGCGGGCTGACGGGTGTGGGCGCCTTGGTGGGCGCGGCGGGAGCGGCCGGCGCGGCAGACGCGGCAGGTGTGGGCGCCTTGGCGGGCGCGGCGGGAGCGACCGGCGCGGCAGGCGCGACCGGCGTGGTGGTTTTCAGGAAGCGCAGCAATTCGCTGTCAGTGGAAAGAATGAGCGTGCTGCCTGCGAGCACGGCGGGGTAGCTCTCCATCGTGCGCATGAACTGATAGAACGACGCGGCCTCCGGCGTGGCGTTGTAGGCGGCGGCGTAGATAGAGGCGGCTTTGGCGTCCGCTTCGCCCTGGATCTTCTGCACTTCCTTGTAAGCCTCGGACTCGATCTTCCGCAGTTCCTGCTCTTTGCTGCCGAGGATCTTCGCCGCTTCGCCCTCACCTTCCGAGCGGAAGCGCGAGGCGATCTTTTGCCGCTCGCTGATCATCCGCTCGTAGATCTTCGAGGTCACGCGCTGGTTGTAGTTGATGCGCATGAAGCGGATGTCGAGCAACTCGACCCCGAACTGGGCCAACTTGGGCGCGGCTTCCTTGACCACTTCCTTCTCGATGGCGGCCCGTCCGAATTTGATCGAGGGTAACGGGTTGCCGGTGGTGGCGTCGAGCAGGGTTTCGTCGAGGACGGGTTTGCGGTCCTTGTCGGTGCGGACGATTTCGACGAGGTCGTGTTTGGCCAGCGCGTTGCGGACTTCGCTGCCGAGGATGTCGTCGAGCCGGGAGAGCGCGCTGGTTTCATCGCGCATGGTGATGAAATACAAGGACG
>JBBQYR010000227.1:0-5536 GCA_038208565.1 Chthoniobacterales bacterium | reverse complement strand
CCGACATCGTGAATATCGCGGGAGACGGCGCGGTGAAGGGCGATGTCCTCATCGATCTTGGCGCCGGGAGCACGGGGTCTCAGTTCCTCGATCTCGCCGGCACTTCCGGCGTGGCGGGCAATCTCAAGCTCGGCGGCAAGTTGATGGTCACGGCCGCGACGACCGGAGCGGGCAACCAGGATCGCATCACCATGACCAATGTCTCGGTGGCCAAAGCCGCGCTGTTCACGCTGAGTGAGGTGGACAGCTTCGTGACGATCGACAACCTCGTCGCGCTCGACACCGTGACCGTGAATACCGGTGCGGGTGCCGACGCCGTCGAGATTGAGCAGGGGACGCTCTTTGGCGCCTCTTCGTTCGCGAAGAAAGTGAGCATCGACCTCGGCGACGATATCGATTCGCTCTTGATCGGGATCTCCAGCGCGACCGGGAGCAGCTCGTTTGGAAAATTCCTCGGCGGGCTCGCCGTCCTCTCCGGCGCGGGCGCCGACACGGGCAACGACTTCCTGAATCCAACGATCAATTTCTTCAAGGTCGGGACCATCAACACCTCGGATATCTGAGCCGGCGGTCCCGCGCCACCCGCTCCTCCACGGCGATCCTGCGGGCCGGCCCGCGGTGCCCGGCGGCCGGCCGATAAATCAGTGCCCTCATGCCCCACGTCTTGATCATCCACGAAGTCGCGGACTATCTCGCTTGGAAGAGAGGCTTCGATGGTGCTGCGGAGATCCGGCGCGAGGCCGGTGAGCGGTCCTACCAGGTCCTCAAATATCAGAGCGATGCGAACCGCATCGTTCACTTCTCGGCGTGGACTTCGATTGAAGCCGCGAAGCGCTTCTTCGAATCGCCGAAGCTGGTCCGAATCCGCGCCGAAGCAGGCGTGAAGGCCCCCGAATTTATCTACCTCGAGCAACTCGAAGCAGGCACTCTCTAGCCTCCCGCCAGCAGGCGGGTTGGTGGTTACTTCCCACTGTCCCGATGAAATCCCTGTTTCCCCTCGCCGTCCTTTTCACGCTGCTCGCCTCTGCCTCGCTCGCCGCGGCGCCCCTGCCGGTCAAGGTCTTCATCCTCGCCGGGCAGTCCAATATGGAGGGGCAGGCGGTCGTCGATCTCGCGGGCAAGCACTACAATAACGGCGAGGGCACGCTCGCCCGGCTGATGGAGGATCCCGGGAAGGCGCCGATGTTCCAGCATCTCCGTGGCGCGGACCTTCAGTGGACGGTGCGCGACGATGTGTGGGTGCGTTATCAGCGCGAAAACCGGCCGCTCCTCGCCGGGTCGCTGGGGCTTGGTTTCTCGGGCTATGGGGACGTGCATCACTTCGGGCCGGAGTTGCAGTTCGGGCACGTCCTGGGCGACCACCTGGAGAATCCGGTGCTGCTCATCAAGACCGCGTGGGGTGGGAAGAGTTTGTTTCGCGATTTTCGCCCGCCCTCCTCGGGTGGCGAAGTCGGGAAGTATTACTCGCTGATCATCGCCCAGGTGCTGGATGCGCTGGCCAAAATGGAGGAGGAGTTTCCGGCGACCAAGGGCCGGGGCCATGAACTGGCGGGCTTCGTCTGGTATCAAGGCTGGAACGATGGCGTGGATCCCAAGACCGCGGTGCCAGAGTACGAGCAGAATCTCGTCAACCTGATCCACGATCTGCGCCGCGAGTTCGCGATCCCAAATCTTCCGGTGGTGATCGGCGAATTGACCGGGCCGTGGGTCAAGGCCGAGGGCGGGTGGGATGCGTTGCGGCAGGCGCAGGCGGCGGTGGCCAGGCGCCCGGAGTTTGTCGGTAAGGTGCTCTTCGTTCCCACGCGCGACTTTGTCCGCAAGCCGGAGGAGTCGCCGAATCCCGGCCACGGCCATCACGAGTTTGGAAATGCCGAGACCTACTTTCTGGTCGGCGATGCGCTGGGGAAGGGGATGGTCGAGTTGCTTTCCCCTTCGCCGCCAAAACCGCTGAAGGTGCGCTCGCCGCTGGAGTATCAGGTGATCCAGCGAAAAGCGGGCGGGAGCGGCAGCATCGTCGTGAGCGGCGAGGTGACGGACCCGGAGACGAGCGTGCTCGAAGCGCGGATCATCGAGGATGCAAAGACGGGCGAATGGCGAAATCTCGTGGCCGCCTTCGAGGGCTCGAACTTTCATGCCTCGTTCGAGGCCCCCGCGGGTGGCTGGTATCGCCTGGAGGTGCGGGCGACGCGCGCGGGGCAGCTTTTGGGCGACGCCGTGGTGGAGCGAGTCGGCGTGGGGGACGTCTTCGTCGTCGCCGGGCAATCGAACGCCGCGAATCATGGCGCCGAAAAACTCCATCCGCAGACGGGTCGCGTCGCCACCTTCGACGGAAAACGCTGGCGGCTTTCGCACGATCCGCAGCCCGGGGCGAGCGGTCGCGGGGGAAGTTTCCTGCCCCCGCTGGGCGATGCGCTCGTCCAGCGTTTCGGTGTGCCGGTGGGATTTGTCGCCTGTGGCATCGGCGCGACGAGCGTGCGCGAGTGGCTGCCCAAGGGATCGCGTTTTCCGAATCCGCCGACCATCGAGAGTCGGGTGCGGCAACTCGCGAGCGGCGAATGGGAAAGCAAAGGTGAAGCGTTTGCCGCCCTCACTGCCCGCCTGCCGCACCGGGGGCCGCACAGTTTCCGCGCGGTGCTCTGGCACCAGGGGGAGAGCGATGCGAATCAGAAAGATCCCGCACGCACCCTGCCGGGACCGCTTTACCGCGAGTATCTGGAGCAGATCATCCGCGACTCACGCCGCGCAATCGGCTGGGAGGCGCCGTGGTTCGTGGCGCAGGTCAGCTATCATCTGCCCGGCGATGAAGCCTCCCCCGAGATCCGCGCCGCGCAGGCTTCGCTCTGGCAGCACGGCATCGCGCTTGAAGGTCCGGACAGCGATGCATTGAAAGGCGACCTGCGCGAGAATGGCGGAAAGGGAGTCCATTTCAGCGGAGCTGGCCTCCGAGAACACGCCGCGCGCTGGGCGGAAAAAATCACGCCCTGGCTCGAATCGCAGGCGAAGTGATCCCCGCGGGTTCGTCGTCCTCGTGACTGGTGCCGCAAGATCGGCGGCGCCCGGCAACGTCATTGCGTTTGATGAGCTTTCATGAACCGCAACAGCAGCGGGAATGCGGGCTCGGGCACGGCGCGAGCAGCAGCGACTCGGCGACGCGCGACGAGGAGAGAAAGCAGCATGCGAGGGCAAGCATGCGGACGCGCATGGCGATGGGGCTACGGCTTTTCCTTGTTGAGGCGCTTTTGCCAGCGGGCTTTCTCCTTCGCGAGCAGTTCGCCCGGCTTGGTGGTGAAGTAAGCGTAGGCCACCTTGTTCCTTGCCGCCATCTCGGTGAATGACGGATAGACGACGCCGTCCTGCGCGCCGGCGAAGATCGGCTGGCCGGTCAGCACGTCGTAGAAGCGCGCCCACCACACTTCCTGCGATGCCGGGTCGGCGCTGAAATCGGTCTTCCCGTCCGCGGTCTTCGCCTTGCGCAGACCGGTGATGCGATGCGCATCCAGCCAGCCCAGCCCGGCCTCGATCGCGGCGGTCGTCATGGGATTCACCGGTCCGCTGCGCATGAGAAATTTCAGCACCTCCGCGCTCTCGGCGCCGCTGAGTGATGACGGCTCCTTCTTGCGGGCGGCGACGGGGGCGAGCGTGAGCGGATCGTGCTGCGCGCACCAGACGGTGAGCTGGCCGTTCACTTTCACCTGCGCAGCGGTGAGGCAGGCGACGCCCGCGTCGAATGATTCGCGTGCCCGCCGGCGCAGCGCTTCGTCGGCGAAGGTGAACGGGGAGGTCGCGTGGGCGATGGCGAGCATCACTTCGAGGACGTGAACCATCGCGTCGTCGTTCAGTGTGACGGCCTCGTGGTAGCCCGACTCGATCGGATAGTTCTGCGGCCAGCCTCCGTTTACGAACTGCGCCTCGAGCAGATACTCGATGCCGCGCAGCGCTGCCGCCTTCGCATCGTCGCGTTTGGTCGCGGAATAAATCCCGGCAAGCAGCTTGATCTGCTCCGTCGTGGTGCGGTTGTCGATCGTGCCGCAGTAGTGCCAGCCGCCCTCGCCGCTTTGCGCGGTCCAATGCGTGCCGGGCGGCCGCGGGCCTTTCGTGTAGTCCACTGCCTTTGACCACCCGCCGCTCGGCGTCTGGTAGCTCATCACCGCGTCCGCGATTCGCTTCGCTTCATCGCTGGAAAACCACGCCGCCTTCACACCGCTCGCGACTTCAAACTCCGCGCTATTTCCCGGTGCGGGTCTCGCCCGCGCGAGGCCGAGTTGCCGGCATTCCGAGGCGAGCGTGTCGAACTCCCGGTCAAAGCGCTCCTCCGATCGCTTCCCGTAAGCCGTCCACGCCGCGCGCTGCGCCTCGGGCAGTGCGGCCACGCGCTCGGCGGTGAGCAGCGTGAAGGCGCGCGGCTTTCGGCGCGTCTCCTTCGTCGCGATCACCTCCGCGCCTTTCAGCACCCGTACTTGCACCTCCGACCAGCGCGAGCGCGTCAGCGGCAGGGCAAAGGCGAACGCGCCCTCCTCGCCGACCGTCGTCTCGGCCGGTGACCACTTCGCGTCGTCCGCGACCACCCCCGACTCCGCCAGCCGATACTCCAGCGCGGTTGCACCCGGCGGGGCCTGCCCGCTCACGTGCAGCGCGAGGAATTCGGCGGTGGTCTTGAGGGTGAAACCGGGCTTCACGTCCTGAGCCCGGGCGGCGAAGACGAAGACGAGGCCGAGCAGGCAGAGAGCGGGTTTCATGGTGTGGAAAAAAGCGCGCGCACCGCCGGCTTGGTGATTTTTCCCATGGCGTTGCGCGGGAGTTCGGCGACGACGAGCAGGCGCTGCGGGATCTTGTAAACGCTGAGCCGTCCTTTGCACCACTCACGAAGCGCGGGCAGATCGAGTACGGCAGCTTGATCCAGCACGACCGCGGCGGTGACGGCCTCGCCCCAAGTGTCGTCGGGCAGACCGATGACGGCGCACTCGCCGATATGCGGATGCTCCAGCAGCGCGGCTTCGATTTCGAGGGCGCTGAGTTTGTAGCCACCGCTCTTGATGATATCGACGCTGAGGCGGCCCATGATGCGGTAGTAACCGCGCTCCAGCACGGCCATGTCGCCGGTGCGAAACCAATCGCCGTCGAACGTTTCCGCGCTGGCCTCGGGGCGTTTCCAATACACGCGGAAGACGCCGGGACCGCGCACTTGGATTTCGCCGGGTTCGTCCTCGGCGGTGACGATGGCGCCGGATTCGGACTTGAGGCGCACTTCCACGCCGGGCAGCGGCACCCCCACGGCACCGGGGCGGCGTTCGCTGTAAAGCGGGTTGGAGAGCGCCATGCCGATCTCGGTCATGCCGTAGCGTTCGAGAAGCTTCTGGCCGGTGAGGGCGTTCCACTGCTCATGCACGCTCGCGGGCAAGGCGGCAGACCCCCTCACTCCCCAACGCCGATCCCCGTTCTGACCGCCCACGGTGCGGCGGGCGCGAAAGCAAATTCCTAGCATTTTCATTCATTCATTAGCTCCGAGGAGGCGAAAGGGAGTTTTCATGGAGGCGGC
>JBBQYR010000226.1:0-5567 GCA_038208565.1 Chthoniobacterales bacterium | reverse complement strand
CCAGCCGCGCCGTGGCCGTTTCACGGCCTTGATTCGTCAGGCGATGACCGCCCTCAATCGGCTCCGCGTCCACCTTTCCCGACACCGCCACGAGATCGCGCGGATGAAAGTTGTAGGTGAAGTAGCCGTTGAAGAAGCGCGGCGGTGGCGTCGGATATTTCCCGAGGAAATAGCGGCCCCAGTTGTAGTTTGTGAACGTCATCCGCTCGCCGCCGCGCAGCGTCGGCTGGAGGCGATGCTCCGCCGTGCCACCCTCGTCGATCTTGTTGTTCTCCGGAGTCAGGAAGCAGTCCATGTATTTGCGCTGGTAGTCGCCGACGCCGCGGAACGAGACAAGCACGTCGAAGTTCGCGCGATCAGCCGCGAGTTCCTCCACGCCGTAGATTTCCAGCGGCGCATCGCGCTTGTGGAAATACGCCTGCTGATCGGCATCGAGCATCCGCCAGCGCCCGCCCGCCATCACCTCCGCGACGAGATGTCCTTCGAGCGCCCACACGCGCCCTTTTAAGCCGCTCAAGTCCGCCAGCGTCGCTACGGCGCGCGCCGTGTCGTCGCAAAAACCGTAGCCGTAGATGCCGAGGAATTTGAGCGCGTCGTGCTCTTCTTTCCCTTCCGTCGGCGGATCGCCGAAGACGCGATGCGCGCAGACGAAACGCCAGATCGCCACCGCGCGCTCGACTTCATCCGCGATATCCTTGAAGCCCGCCTGCGCGACGAGCGCCTCCGGCGAGTCCCAGCGATCCGCGCCGAAAAGAATCGGTGCCGGCAGCGTGCGGTCGGTCGTGTTCGTGAGCTCGTAACGGAGTTGCGTGAAGGGCGACTCCAGCGTGACCTGCATCGTCGCGGCGAGCGCGGGTTTGCTCTGCTGCGTGGGTTCAAAGTGCCGCGTTTCAAATGTGGCCGGATCGCCGCCGCGGGCCATCGCCCAGTATTTGTTCAGCTCGATGCGGTCGTAGGCCGAGAGGCGGGTCGCGTCGCCGGTTTTGAAAGGCGGCTCCTTTTCGTAGCCGAGCGTCGCGGCGAGCGACCGCAAGTAGCCGCTGTCGCGCTTGTCGAAGGCGGCTTTCGGCTTCGCCTTCTTCGCCGCCTGCACGGTCGCCGCCCGCACTTTTTTTCGCCAATAAATCTGGCTGAAAATGAGGCCGCCGATGAGCAACAGGCAGAGCGCCGGCCAGACGAAGCGGAGGCGATTAGCGGGCATATTTTTGCAGCCAGATTTCGAGGTTGAGCAGCGCCCAGAGGCGTTTGCCATGATCGGCCCGACCGGCGGC
Organism: Chthoniobacterales bacterium; assembly: GCA_038208565.1. Classification (GTDB taxonomy): domain Bacteria; phylum Verrucomicrobiota; class Verrucomicrobiia; order Chthoniobacterales; family Chthoniobacteraceae; genus Chthoniobacter. The sequence continues at coordinate 4,296 of JBBQYR010000226.1, read as the reverse complement.
GTTTTCATCGAAGAGCGCGGCGATCGGGGCGCGGCGCAGGTATTGAAAAACGCGGGCGTTGTCCGCGAGCAGGATGTCGCGGAGCGGCGTGGCGAGCGGGCCGCGGAACCACAGCCCGAGCGGCACGGAGAACCCCATCTTGCCGCGCTTCGTGATCGTCTCCGGCAGCAGGTCGGCGAAGAGTTCGCGCAGGATGCGTTTGGTCGTCGTGCCGCGCACTTTCAGCGATTCCGGGAGCCGCGCGGAGAGTTCGAGGACTTCATGATCGAGGAACGGCGAGCGCGCTTCGAGCGAGTGCGCCATGGTCATGCGATCCACTTTCGGGAGCAGCGCGCCGGGCAGGTAGTTGTGGAAATCGGTGCTCAGCGTGCGGTCGAGTCGCGACTTGGCGAGCGCAGTGCGGAAGCTTTCCTCGAGGATTTCGTTCGTCGGGCGCGCGGCGAAACCGGCGCGCATCTCGTCGGTGTAGAGCGCCTGCTTTTCCGCTTCGGTAAAGAACGATCCCCAGCGGATGATGCTCGCGCCGACGGGCAGGTCGGCGGCGCGCGTGAGATGTCGCAGCGCGGTGACGACGCTACGCTCGACCGGCTTGCCGCTCTCGGTCGGCAGGCTGCGGAGCAGGCGATCAATGAGGCCGTGGCGCACGAACTCCGGGACGAGTCGGTAGATGTCCGCGAGCGGGTCCGCGAAGTAGCGCTGGTAGCCGCCGAAGGCTTCGTCGCCGCCGTCGCCATTGAGCGCGACCGTGACGTGCTGGCGGGTGAGTTGCGACAGATACCAAGTCGGGATCGCGGCGGCGTCGGCAAAGGGTTCGTCGAAGTGCTCGACGAGTTGCGGCAGCACTTCGAGCGCGTGCGGTTCGACGATGAATTCGTGATGCTCGGTGTGAAATTTCTCTGCGACGGTGCGCGCGTGTTCGAGCTCGTTGAAAGCGGCTTCCTTGAACCCGATGGAAAAGGTCTTCACCGGTCGATCGCTCATCCCGGCCATGAGGCCGACGACGACTGCGGAATCAATGCCGCCGCTGAGATGCGCGCCGAGCGGAACATCGCTCATCAGGCGAATGCGCACGGCGTCCTCGATCTTCGCGCGCACCTGCTCGCGCAGCTCCGGCTCGGGCGTGGTCCACTTCGGCTCGTAGCTCAGGTCCCAGTAACGCTCGATCGTGATGCGGCCGTCCTCCCACACGAGCCGATGCGCGGGTGGGAGCTTGCGCGCGTGGCGCAGCGCGGACTGCGGATCGGGGACATATTGCAGCGTGAGATAGTGATGGATCGCCGCGAGGTCGGGTTCGCGCGGGAAGCCGGGATACTGCAGCAGGCACTTGAGTTCCGAGCCCCACAGCAGCGCGCCATCGTGCTCGGCGTAGTAGAGCGGTTTCTTCCCGACGCGGTCGCGCGCGATCAGCAGCCGGCGCTTTTTTTCGTCCCAAATCGCGAAGGCGAACATGCCGCGCAGGTGCTGCACGCAGTCGAGTCCATGTTCTTCGTAAAGATGCACGATGGCTTCGGTGTCGCTGTGCGTACGGAAGACGTGACCGCGTTTTTCGAGTTCCGGGCGGAGCTGCGGGTAGTTGTAGATTTCGCCGTTGAAGACGATCCACACGCTGCCGTCTTCGTTGCTCAGCGGTTGGTCGCCGGTGTGCAGATCGACGATCGCGAGGCGGCGCATGGCGAGGCCGACGCCGGGGCGAAAATAGAAACCGTCGCTGTCCGGTCCGCGATGGCGGATGGCGGCGTTCATGCGCTCGAGCACGGCCTGTTCGACGGGCCGCTCGGGGTCGCGGTAGACGAGTCCGCTAATGCCGCACATGGATGGGGTGAGTTTTCACGACGTGGAAGGCGCGCACTTTTCGCGCAGCAGGTCGAGGTAGCAAGCGGCGACGCGGCTCCAGGTGTATTCGCGCTCGATGCGTTCGCGGCTGGTGCGGCCCATCGCGCGGCGGGTTTCCGGTTGCGCGATCAAGCGGGCGAGGGCGTCGGTGAGCGCGGGCGCGCTTTCGGGCGGAACGAGGTGGCCGTTCTCGCCGTCGCGCACGAGTTCCTCGCTGCCGGCGATGGCCGTGGCGACGATCGGCAGACCGCTGGCCATGGCTTCGAGGACGACATTGGGCATGCCTTCGTCGCGCGAAGGGAAGACGAAAAGATCGGCGGCTCGGTAGCGCTCGGCGATGAGGGCGCGGTCCTGCCAGCCGGAGAAGGTGATGCGCGGGGCGATGCCGAGTTGCGCGGCTTCGAGCGTGAGCGCCGGGCGGGCGTCGCCGTCGCCGATGATTTCGAGTTCCCAGTCGAGCTCGGTGGGCAGCGCGGCGAGCGCGCGGAAGAGGACGTCGAGGCCTTTCTGGAAAACGACGCGCCCGACGAAGAGCAGCCGCACCGGGCCGGGGGTCGCGCGTTCTTCCGTCGCGGGATGGAAGGTGGAGGCGTTGACGCCATTGGGGATAACGCCGATCGGCAGCTCCGGCGCGAACTTCTGCCCGAGCGCTTGCAGCCCGGCGCTGTTCGCGATGGTCGCCGCGGCGTGGCGCCAGAGCAGGCGGATGATCGGGCCGAGCAGTTTGTGGAAAAGTGCGAGGTCGTAGGGCTGGAAACCGGGCACGTCGCCGCCGCGCAGCGAGACGACGTAAGGCGTGCCAGTGGTGAGCTTGAGGAGCAGCGCGACCGGGCCGGATGGGATGCCGAAGAAGGCGATCGTGGCGTCGGGTTTCCATGCGGCGATTTGGCGGAGGGCGGTCCACGAGGCGCTGGCGAGAAAGGTGAGCATCTCGGGCGGCGTGCAGCGGTCGGCGCGTCGGCGGATGACGGGGACGCGCGCGATGCGGACGCCGTCGACGACTTCCTCCGCGGGCTGATCGCGGAAGCGCGAGGTGAGGATGAGCGGCTCGTGTCCGGCGGCGGCGAATTCCCGTGCGAGCGCCGCGGTGGCCTGGCCGGCGCCGCCGCCGAGCGGGGGATATTCGTAGTTGATGAGCAGGATTTTCATCGCTGCGGGGCAGGAAAGGTCTGGGGAGCACGGGCGTCCCGCCCGGTGGTCGTAGCGTCTCGCTGCGACGGACTTTCTGCGATGAAGTATCTGGGCAAGAGCTCCGCCGCCGAAGACCGACCGGGGAAAAGTTCGTTGCGGCGGGACGCCGAAACCAACACTCGGGACGGGTGTGCTCCCCGGAGTTTTGCCGCCACGCTTTTTCTCATTTCTTCATCCACTGGCTGAGCAGCCAGTAGCTCCAGAGGAAGAGCCGCTCGTCGCTTTTGCCGGACAGATGCGCGGCGTGTTTGCGTTCGGCGAACGCGACGTCGAGGTGCGGGAAGGTGCGGGCGTGGTCGAATTCGAAGCGGCCTTCGCGGAGCCAGCGGCCGATCGGCATACCGAAGCCTTTCTTTTTCCGCGCGATGATTTTGGGCGGGAGCAAGGGCGCGAGCGCCTTTTTCAGGATCCACTTTGTCTGGCCGTCGCGGAGCTTGAGCTGCCAGGGGATGCGCCGGGCGAGGTCGGCGACTTCGATGTCGAGAAAGGGCGAGCGCGCTTCGAGGGAGCACATCATCGAGGCGCGGTCGACTTTCGCGAGGATGCCGTCCTGAAGGTAAAGGTTCGTCCAGAATTGCAGCGCGCGGTCCACGAGGTTGGGCTGCGCGCAGCGGTCCCAAGCGGTGATGGCTTCGCTGTAGAGTTCTTCTTCGTCGATGGGTTCGCGGAAGAGTTGGGCGAGATCGCGCGGCTCGAGGGCGCTCATCCACACGGCGTTCCAGAGCGCTGGCCGGTAGCTCAGGCCCATGAGGGTGCGCTTGATTTTGAAGTCGAGCGACATGTTGGCGTGCGAGACGGGGAGGCGCGCGACGAGGTGACGGATGCCTTCGTGGACGGGCTTTGGGACGAGCTTTGCGTAGAGGGCAGCTTTCTGCAGGGCTTTGAAGGGGTCGTAGCCGGCGAAGAGTTCATCGCCGCCATCGCCGCCGAGCGCGACGGTGACGTGCTGGCGGGTGAAGCGCGCGAGCAGAAAGGTCGGGAGGAGTGAGCCGTCGCCGAGCGGTTCGTCGAGCTTGCTAATGATTTCCGGGATCAGCGCGACGGCGGCGTCGAGGTCGAGGATCTCTTCGCGGTGCCGCGTGCCGAGACGTTCGGCGACGAAGCGGGCGTGCGCGCTTTCGTCGAAGCTCGGTTCGTTGAAGCCGATGGCGAAGGTATTGAGCTGGCCGGCGGGGACGTGCTTCGCGGCGAGCGCGGCGATGGCCGAGCTGTCGATGCCGCCGCTGAGGAAGACGCCGAGCGGGACGTCGGACATGAGCCGGCGTTGGACGG
>JBBQYR010000225.1:0-5714 GCA_038208565.1 Chthoniobacterales bacterium | reverse complement strand
TCGGACGATGGAGGCGAGTGCGCCGCCGATCCGGATCATCGCGCCCGGCGCGGCGTATCGGCGCGACGAAGTGGATGCGACGCATCTCGCGCAGTTCAACCAAATGGAAGGCCTCTACGTCGCCGAAGGCGTGAGCGTCGCCGACCTCAAGGGAACCCTCGAATTTTTCTTCCGCGAACTCTTCGGCAACGACGCCCAGTTCCGTTTCCGCCCGCACTTTTTCCCGTTCACCGAGCCGAGCTTCGAGGTGGACATCAAGGCCGCGGCCTTCGGTGGCGGAGATAAATGGCTCGAGATCGCCGGCTGCGGCATGGTCGATCCCGCCGTCTTTGAATCCATGAACGCCAAGCGCGGCGATACCGCTTACGACCCGGAAAAATTCACCGGCTTCGCCTTCGGTTTTGGCCTCGATCGTCTGGCGATGATTATGAGCGGCACGCCCGACATCCGCTACTTCACGCAAAACGACCAGCGCTTCCTGGCGCAGTTCTAATTTGTGGCAGAGGCGTCCGCGCCCGGATCTGCGATGAGCGAGCGGATGACGCGGCAAGGATTGCCGGCGGCGAATACATCGGGCGGCAGGTCGCGTGTCACGACGCTGCCGGCGCCGATCACCGTGCGGTCGCCGATCGTCACGCCCGGGCAGATGATCGCGCCGCCGCCAACCCACACGTCCGAACCGATCGTCACCGGGCGCGCAAACTCACGACCCTGTCGCCGCACGCCAGCGTCGATCGGGTGCATGGCGGTGTAGATCTGCACCGCCGGCCCAAAGAGCGTGTAATCGCCGATCCGCACCGCCATCACGTCGAGCACCACGCAGTTAAAGTTGAAGAATACCTTCTTCCCCAACGTGATGTTTGTCCCGTAGTCGCAGAAGAACGGCGGTTGCAGCCACACATCGGATTCATAGCCGAAGATTCCGTTGAGCAGCTCGCGGCGCAGCGACGGCTGATCTTCGCGGCTGGCATTTAACGCGAGGCACAGGTCGCGCGCCTTCTGGCGCTCTTCGGTGAGCAGCGTATCGAGCGGGTCGTACAGTTCGCCCGCGAGCATCTTCTCCTTTTCCGAACCCTCACCCGCGGGAGCGTTCATCCCAGCGTCTTCTTGAAAAATTCGATCGTCCGCAGCCACGCGAGTTTGGCGTCGGGTTCGCTGTAGCGGGGCGTTGTGTCGTTGTGAAAGCCGTGGTTGGCGTTGGGATACAGGTGGGCGGTGTATTTCGTGCCCGCTTGCTTCAGCGCCGCCTCGTAAGCCGGCCAGCCTTCATTCACTCGCGTGTCCAGTTCCGCGTAGTGCAAAAGCAGCGAAGCTTTGATCTTCGGCACATCCTCCGCGGCGGGTTGGCGTCCGTAGAAAGGGATCGCTGCGATCACCACTTCCGGCAGGCGGACTGCGAGCGTATTTGCCATCAGCCCACCAAAGCAGAACCCCAACACGCCGATCTTCCCGTTGCACTCCGGATGTTTTTGCAGCCATTCCGCCGCGGCGATGAAGTCCTCCGTCATCTCCTCCGGCTTGCGCTGCGCTTGGAGCGCTTTGCCTTTTTCATCATCACCCGGATAGCCCCCGAGCGGCGACAGCGCATCCGGCCCGAACGCGATGAATCCCTCGACCGCCACGCGCCGCACCACGTCGGCGATGTAAGGATTGAGCCCGCGATTTTCGTGAATGACGATCACGCCAGCGCGCTTCGTCGCTGGCCCGGTTGGTCGCGCCAGATGCCCGCTGATTTTTCCACCACCCTTGGGCGAAGGATATTCCGCCGTCTCCGTCTTGAGCCGCGGGTCATCCTTGGCGACCTGCTCGGCGAACGCGTAGTTCGGGCTCAGCGCTTCGAGCAGCGCTGCGGCGGTGATCCCACCGGCGGCAAATTTCGACGCGCGATCGAGGAAGCTGCGCCGGTTGATTCGGCTGTGCGCGTAGTCGTCGTAGAGGTCGAGGAGTTCCTGGTCGAAGTGGGAGGAGTTCTTGCGGTCCATGGTGGCGAAGTTAGCGAGATCATCGCCTTTGGAAAGCCTATCGGAGGCGTGTGGTGATGCCAGTATTCCACCATACGCTCCTCATACGGGGCGATGTCGCGAAGAGTAGAGAATTGTTCGGCAGCACGTGGCCGCGGGGCCTACTTGGCTTCAGCGGTAGCGAGGCTCTTTTTGAGCGCGACGCTCTCGGCTTTTTTGCGGCGTTTGAGGCGTTTCTTGACGTTGTCTTTGCCTTTGTTGTGTCCCATAGGGGGCGCACCTGACACTGCGGGCAGGGCAATACCAAGAGGATTCTCCGCTTTCTCCGCTTTATTAAGGGCGGAGCCGCGCCTTATGTTGGGCCTGTGCCGGCGCATGCTCCCCTCACGGATTTCGATTCTGTTCGTGCCATCCTCGCGGAGCTCCGCATTTTTGGTGGGATGACGGAGGCGCAACAGACGAGGATCTTCAGCCATCTGGAGCGTTGGGTGCTGGCGGCGGGAGACGTGCTTTTTCGCAAAGGAGATGAACCGCAGCACATCTACATCGTGACGAGCGGGGAGATCGACGTGCAGATCGCGGAAGGCGACGTGGTCATTCACAAACATCAGATCCGGGTGGGCGAATGCTGTGGCGAGGCTTCGCTGCTGTCGATGCACCGGCACACGGCGACGGGCATTGCAGCGGTGCCGAGCGAGGTACTGGCGCTGTCGCGGCACGCGTTGATCGGGCTGCGGCACGAGGACGTGGATCTCTTCGCGCTGCTGATGATGAATCTGGCGCGGGAGCTGGCCCGCCGGCTTTATCTCACCGACCAAATGCTCCTGGACGCGTCGGCGAAGGGCGGGCTGCGGGCGGAAGGAGCGACGTAATCAACCGGCGAAGGCGCGCTCCAAGGCGGCGATCTCGAGCGTCTTCATCTGCAGGATGTCTTGGAAAGCGCGCTGGCCCTTGGCGAATGGCGTGCCTGTTCTTCGACGAACGCCCAAGCCTCGATCGGGAAAACGACCCGCATTTTTCTCCAAACGCGTCGGCGCGCGGCTTTATTGGGCGGCCGGCGCTGCGCTCCAGACCTTGATGTCGTCGAAGTAACCGTCCTTGCCGGCGACCCCGAGTTCGATCTTGGACTTGGTTTCGTGGCCGATGCCGGGCGACTTGAGGACCGCGGTCGGCTGGCCGTCGATGGTCACGCGCATGGTGTCGCCGACTGTCTCCACGCCGAGCGTGTACCATTTGCCAGCTTCGAGTTTCACTGGATAGGCGGCGCTCTTGCCGGCCATCAACTTCGCGACTTCCTCCTTTTTCGTCGGGTCATTGCGCAGGGCCTTGATCGCTTCGTTTTGGCTGCCTTCGCGTTCGTCGACGATGGTGACCTTATCGAGACGGACTTGGGCGCGGCAGAGGTGGCCATAGTGCGCGCCGGTGTATTTCCGGTCGTCGAATTCCACGTCGATCATCGTCGCGCCCTCGAATTTGATCCGCACCTCGACGACGCTGTCCTTGGTCGGAAGCTCCAAGCCATAGACGGCGGCGTGGGCTTTCACCTCGGGCTTGCCGTTGGCCGCGGGGATGTCCTTGTCGCGGGTCTGCGTGCCCTTGAGCATGCCGTTCTCAAAGGCGAAGGTATCGACCACGCGATGCCAGCGTTTGTCGCGCTCGGTGCCTTGGAAGTCATCGGAGAAAAGGAGGTCGCCTTTCTTGGCGATGGGCGCGGACGGCACGGGCGGCAGGTCGGCGGCGAAGGCGGCGGTGCTGATGAGGGAGGCGAGGACGAGGGTGGGGCGGAGTTTCATGGAGGAGGGATCGAGTTGGGCGGGCATCCTGAACCTTTCCGGACGAAAGGGAAGACCGCGGCTTGCGATGAATGCACCGGATTTTTGGCCCGGCTGAATGGAACTGGCGCGTGGCCCCTTACTCAATGACCACGGTCATGCCCTTGGTGATCATCTTGCTCAGCCGCACGACGTCCCAATTTGCCACGCGCATGCAGCCGTGGCTGGCGGCGCGACCGATGGTCTGCGGGTTGTTGGTGCCGTGAATGCCGATCCCGGGTTTGTTCAGGCCGATCCAGAGGACGCCGACCGGGTTGTTCGGGCCGGGCGGCAAGTTGTAAAAGGTGTCGGTGCGTTTGCCGTGATCGAGCACGCCTTTGTCCCAGCGGAAAGTGGGACGAGTGGCGATGCCGAGGATTTTCCAACTGCCCGCGGGTGTCTCCACGGCGCCGCCGCCGACCTGACCGGGGGTGATCGGCACGGAGGCGAGCAGCGCTTCGCCTTCGTAAAGCTCAAGCATCTTCTGCTGGCGGCTGATCTTGATGACGCGCGCCTTGTATTCCTCGACTGCGGGGAGGAAGCCCTGCTTGGGCAGTTCCTCGATCTTGAATGGCTCGACGTTGGGCACGCGGACTTCGTCGCCGGGCTTGAGGTTGTTGAGCTTCAGGGTGGGGTTGATTTTTTGCAGAAACTCCGGGTCGGCATGGTAGCGCTCGGTGAGAAACTCAAGCAGGGAATCGTAGGGCAGCTTTTTGAGCTTGGCCTGCTCCTCGGGTTTGGTCGGGCTGGGGCCGATGAATTCGAGGTCGCTCTCCTGAATCGTGTAGTGCGTGTAAACGGGATAGACGGAATCGAGCGGGATGTTGGCGTCGAGCACGCCGGTCTCGGGCAGACCCTGGGCGCGCTGGTAGCGGAGGAGCGCTTTGCTGAGGAATTCGCCGGGGCGACCGTCGATCTTGCCGGGGCCGAAGAGTTGCTGGTCGAGGAAGATCTGGAGCTGAGTGGTGACGTCGCGTGTGGTTACCGGGATGGCCTTGGCCACGGGTGGCTCCTCCGCAAGTGTTGGAAGGGCGGTGGCGAGGAGCAGGGCGAGGAATTTAAGGCGCACGGGGAAAGAGGCTTTGGCGAAACGAATGATGCAGGTACCATCGCATCTCATGGCCGACAAGACTGGGATTAAAAATTTACCTCTCCGCATTGCCCAAGTGGCGCCGCTCTGGACGCGTATTCCTCCCGCGACGTACGGCGGGATCGAACTCCTGATGAAGCTGCTCATCGATGAACAGGTGGCGCGCGGGCATGAGGTCACCCTTTTTGCCTCCGGCGACTGCTTCACCGAGGCGAAGCTCCACCCGGTCATGGAACTGAACCTGACCGAGACCACGGAGCGTGGGGAGGCTTACTGCTACGAATATTACATGAGCTCGGCGATGGCGGAGGTGCAGGCGCGGGCGGGGGATTTCGACATCATCCACTACCACTTGAGCACGGCCTGGCTGCCGCTCGCAGCGACGACGGCGACGCCGGGGCTGTTCACGATCCACACGTGTCCGCATGTGGATGACGAGTTTGTCTTCCAGCGCTGGCCGCAGGTCGCGGTAAATGGGATCAGCGCGTGCCAGATGCACGGCGCGGGGGTGCGGCTCGGGCGGGAGTTCCCGATCGTGCATAATGGCTGCGACTTCGACGCGTACGAACCGTCGTTCGAGCCGGGCAGCTATCTGGCGTATCTCGGGCGCATGTCGGTGGAAAAGAACCCGCTCGACGCGATCCGTATCGCCCGCACGGCGGAGATGCCGATCGTGCTCGCCGGCCAGCCGCAGAATGCGCGGGAGCAGCAGTATTTCGCCGAGCAAGTCCAGCCGCTGATCGATGGCGACATGGTCCGCTGGATCGGCCCGGTGAATCACACGCAGAAAAACGAACTCCTGCGCGATGCCGCCGCGCTCATTTTCCCGATCCAGTGGGATGAGCCGTTCGG
>JBBQYR010000224.1:0-5754 GCA_038208565.1 Chthoniobacterales bacterium | reverse complement strand
GGCTTGGGCGAGCGTGAGGAAAGCGAAGGATGTCATACGGTAAAAAAAGCCGTTCTCACGGCGCGCGATCAGGTGCGCCGGGAAACGGGGAGCGGAAGATTAGGCAGCGACCCTGGATTGTCCAAGGAATTCCGAGGCGCCGTGCCGCCCGGCGGCGCGCCCTATTTCAGAGGCCGCGCGACGAGGATGCCGAGGTGGCCGCTGAACTCGTTTAGGTAGCCGCTGAGGCGCTGATCGATGACGACTTTCCCGAAGTTCCGCGGTGACGAGGCGTGCATGAAGCGCAGCACGCCGTCATTGGTCCGAATGGCGAGTCCGACATGCGATGTGCCGACCATTCTCCCATCCCGCGAGCAGATGCCGATGATGTCGCCAGTCTGCAGCTTGCCCTCGATCCCGGGCACTTTGCTTTTCGGGATGTAGTAAAGCGGCTTGGAGCCGACGCGGGCTTCCATCTGGGCGATGCCGGCGCGCAGGTCGGGGTTGTGGCGCATGTAGCGGTAGCCTCGCCAGCCCACGGTCATCTCGCGGGCCGAGTTCTTGCCGGGGATGGCGCCGAGTTCGCGGGTGAGATCGCGGACGAGCCCGCGGCGATCGTTGTCGATCAGCCATTCCTCGAGGTAGTGGAGCCGCGAGAGATAACTCCCGGTGCATTCACCGCCCCGGTAGCGATCGAGTTCGATCTTCTTAAGAAAAGTCTGCGGGGTCCACTGGTCGCGCGGCTCGTCGAGCATCCGGGCAAAGGCCAGCGACACCTCAAAGAACGTCCAGCAATCGAGGCCATTGAAATTCACCGAAGGCGCCTCGATCCGGTCGTCGATCTCCAGCGTGTAGCTTTTGTAGGGCGTGCCGACGAGGGTGCGCCCGATGGCCGCGGTGCGTTCACCGATCGGCAGGTTCTTCCATTTGTCGCCCTGCGCGACCAGTGCGTTAAAGCGCTCGCGTCCCTTGAAGACGGTATCGAAGGGCAGTCCGAAGTTTTCCGCCGCGATGCCGGGCGCGGCGGTCGCAAAAAGGGCAAGCAGCAGCACGGAGCAGAACGAACGACGGGTGGAGACGGTCAAGGCGGGCATGAAGCGGGGTGAGACAATGAGCTTGCGCTCGTGTTCAAGCGCACTCGCGTCCGCCGCTAAATCCAGGTGCCAGCCGGGATGCTCGCGCCCTTCGGAACGACGACGATTCCGTCGCGCACGTAGTAGTTGGGACCGTCGAAATTATCCGGCTTCCCGTCGGGCGTGATCACGCAGCCGTCACCGATGCGGGCGTTCTTGTCGATGATCGCGTGGTCGATCACGCAGTTCTTGCCGATGCCCAGTTCCGGGCCGCCGCGGTTCGCATTGTCCGCGTCGTAAAAGTCCGCGCCCATGATGATGCTCTGCCGGACGGTCGTGCCGCTCTTGATATAGCTGCGGATGCCGATCACCGCGCGCTCGATGTGAGCATCGTCGATGATGCAGCCATCGGAGATGATCGCCTGCTTGATCGTCGCGCCGTTAATCTTGCTCCCGGGGAGGAAGCGCGCGTGCGTGTAGATCGGCGAGATCGTGTCGAAGAAATTGAAGGCCGGCACCGCGTCGGTCAGTTGCAGATTTGCTTCGAAGAATGCGCGGATCGTGCCGATGTCCTCCCAGTAGCCCTGGAAGATATAGGAGTGCACGCGGAACTTCGTCAGCATCTCCGGGATCACGTGTTTGCCGAAGTCCGCGTAATCATTGTCCAGCGCTTTGATGAGGACATCGCGATTGAAAATATAGATGCCCATCGACGCCTGGTAGAGATCCGCATCCGCCGGCTGCCCGAGTTCTTTGAGGAGCACCGGAGGGATGCACAGTTCATCGAGCAGCGCAGGCTTCTTCGGCTTCTCCTCGAAACGGACGATGCGCCGCTGGTTGTCCGTGTGCATGATTCCGAAAGCGGTCGCCGCTTCGCGCCCCACGGGGATCGTCGCCAGCGTCATGTCGGCCTTCGTTTCGATGTGCTGCTTGAGCACTTCGCGGAAATCCATGCGGTAGAGCTGGTCGCCGCTCAGGATGACATAATACTCGTAAGGATACTGGAGGAAATCCCGGAGGTTCTGCCGCACCGCGTCCGCCGTGCCTTGATACCAGTTGTTGTCCGTCGGAGTCTGCTGCGCCGCGAGGATCTCGACGAAGCTGCGCGAGAAGTTGTCGAACTTGAACGCCGAATGGATGTGCTTGTGCAGCGAAGCCGAGTTGAACTGCGTGAGCACATACACGCGCCGCAGCCCCGAGTTGATGCAGTTCGAGACCGGGATATCGACGATGCGATATTTGCCGGCGAGCGGCACCGCGGGCTTGGAGCGTTCCTTGGTCAGCGGGAAAAGGCGCGAGCCGGCGCCGCCGCCCATGATGATCGCGAGAGTCTTGTCGGTGATGGATGGCCAGTTGGGGACGTTCATAAAAGGGGTTGGGGACCGCTCCGAGACCGTGCCAGAAGCGGCGCCGCGTTGTCATGCGGGAAATCGGGTTTCGCAATTCCCGCGCAGCAAATGCCCGAATGTGGCTGGTCCGCCGTCTATAAATTGCCGGTCGCTAGCGTGACCACCGGCAGGCGGCCGTCGGTGTGCCAGGGATCGCCGCCGCCGTTGCGGCCTTGGCGTTCCTTGTGAAAACCTTCGATCCAGCGGGTGCCGAGGGCGCGATTGGCTTTGCCCAGATCGGCGAGGAGCAGGTCGCGCTCGGCGTCCACATCGGCGGCGATGTGGTGCGTCACTTCGCCAGTGGTGCGGCTGAGTTCCACGCCGATGTCGAAAGCCGCCGAGCCGAGCCAGACGGGTCGCCCAGCCTCGGTCTGGGCGGTGCGCCAGAAACGGACGTGATGGCGCTCTTTCGGGCTGCCGCCGGCTGGTTTTTCAAAGGCGAGGTCTTCCTTGCGCCCGAACAGGTAGAGGTTGCTCACGGGCGCATTTTCGTCCGGTATTTTGAAGACCGTATCGACGGCGATGCGCACGCTGCTGCGGAACGTCAGGGGATCGGCAGGAACCCACTTGGCCGCGATCATCGCTCGCAATACGTCCTCCTCTTCGCCGACGAGCGACACGTTCAGCGGGTCGCCGGGGATGCCGGTGCCCGTGTGGGTCAGCGCCGGGTTCTCGCTCTGCGCAGGATGCTTCCGCTCGTGGCGCTCCCACCACTTCGGCAGGAGGACGTAGGCGATGAGGAAATAGACCAGCGCCAGGGCGAGGACCACCCGAACCCAGCGCGATCCCCGGCGCGGTCGCGGCGTTGCGGAATGAGGCATGGTCGTGAGTGGAGGCCCGCCTTCAGCGCGCGCTCCGCGGAGCGATTATTGGAGCGGGTTGTTGAGTTGCTTCTCGAAAATCTGGAAGCCGCGAGCCGTGAGGGCGGCGCGTGCCATCGGAGACACCACGCCGGTGATCACCGCCGCGTAACCGGGGGCCGGCGTGCCAAATTTCTCCGCCTGCAGCGCAGTGACGGAACGCTCGGCCATCGGCGTCCACGCCACGTAGTCTCACTGGATCGGCACGATCACCGTGCCATCGGCGGGCCGGCAGACCGGGAGGCCATTGAGCTGCATGATCTGCACGATCGGGGTGGTGGCGTTCACCTTCACCATGAGCTGCGCGCTCCGCTGGCAAAGCATCGCGTCGGTTTCATCCTCGGAGCGTCCGGTCATGCGGATGAATTCCACCTGCCCCTGCGCGCCGGTGAGCTGGCCGAGCGAGGCGACGAGGATCGTCTGGTTGCCGTGACCGGAGGTGCGGGCCTCGCGCTTTCTGCCGACGCGCTGCGCGACAAGAGCCCCGGCGATCTGCGGCTCATGAATCTCGCCTGCTAGCGTCGAGAGCGGGCTGGTGGGCTTATGGAACGACGACGAGCGCGGGAGAAGTTGGATCATCAAGGTTTGCCATCCGACTCTCGATAGATGCAAAGCGCAAACTGTGACGGCTCGCGAGTTTTAAGAGGTAAGCATCTGTCCACTGGAGATGTCCCTGCATTGAACGCAGTGACAAATCAACGAATGACAGATCGTCGGGAAGGAAAACGTGCCCGTCTGCCTCAACCAACTCTTTCAGTCTCGCATGCGCGGCTGACATGCTCAGCCGAGGTGGTTGCGGGACTTTCTCGGCGTCCTTCCAAGGTCGAGTTGCAAACCGAAGGAAGCCACCCTGCGTGGTGGGACATGTGTAGAAATGATCGAGCCCTTCGACGAAGGTCCTGGCGCGTGCGTGATGCATGTGGTCCTCGAAAACCGACGCGATGAGGACGTTCACGTCGAGTAACGCTTCAGTCGTCGAAGGCATCGTCTATCTCAGCTTGCACGATGAGTCTCCCAGTCGCTTTCACCACGGGGAGTTTCCGCTTACGGGAGGCGATTTTCGGGATGGCAGATTGCCGGTTCTTCAACAGGTCTTCACTGGCCACCGGAGCAAAGTGTCCCTGCGATTTGAACGGAATCGGTGCGGTCCAAAAACGAATGTCGGCAACGATTCTCCGATCTCCGCTTCCAGCTTGGTGAAGCGAGTAAACCGATCCCCCTAAAGTGCTTTGCTCGTGGATTGATGGTTGGCGAAATACAGTATTCATGATTCAGCGAGGGGTAAGAACTGGACGCCATACACTGTCGTAGCTTCTTCGATGACACCAACGAGTCTTTCAAAGGTGCTCTGCCAGTCCTCCGACGCGGCCAAGTTCGTCTGCCACGAAAAAAACAGGCTTTGAGGTGCATTGAACGACGGCTCAATGGCAATACGGACCGCATCTGGCCACCCTTCAAGCTGGACGTAACCCAATGTCCCCGGGCTAGTCACCCGCGGATCTGGCCGGAACCTTTCTAGGAACTGCTCCCGATCGTCAATGGACGGTAATAGTGCATGGGCGTTTGCTGAGAACATCAGCGGAAGTTTCTCCTCCGAAGCGGCAAACCGAGCAAACCGGATTGCTGTTCCTCGAAGTAAATCGGCATCTTGCCGTGTCCGTGCCCCTCGGGCGAAGAGCGCAGCCTTTTCTGCATCGCGGACGAACGTCGCGTTACCGCCATAGAAACTCGCACTCAACACGTAGTCGAAGACAATGTCTGTGTGCCGAACGCGCACCTGGTCGGGCCGCAAAGCAAAGCCGTCGGCGGAATCCGTAAGCCATTCCGCAATTTGATCGATCTCGTCTTTAGCAAAGGGCTTTGGTCGCGGAAAGAAGGCTTCCAGCGTGATCGAGAATACTTGGACGACGGCTTCAATCATCGGTTTTCGCTACTGTTCAGGGGTTCAGCTATTCAATGCAAGCTCTACGCCAGAGTGCAGCTCGTGCCGGTATTTGTGCTCCAGCCGCGTCTTGGGCAGGCGGCGGATGAGATTGACCATGAAGTTCCCCGTGCCGACGAAGGGATCGATGACGTGGACGCCGGGATCGCCGAGCGAGCGGCTGAACTCCGTCTTGAGAATCTCCTCCACGCTCGCGAGCATGAAATCGACGATTTCCTGCGGGGTATAGACGATGCCGAGGGTATCCGCGCGCTCGACGGCGAAGCCCTGGAAGAACTGCTCATAGACGGTGTTGAGGAACTTCTGCTTCTCGGAAAAAACCGGGGATGGTGTCGGCGGCGGCTTCGATGGCGACGTAGAAACGGTCGAGTTCCTTGAGGAACTTGTCGCGGGAGAAGGAGCGGCTGGTCAGGGCGATGACGACCTTCTCGATCTCGGCGGCGATGTTGTTGCGCTGCATGAACTCGCCCACGTCGAAAATCTTCCGAAAGATGCGCTCGGTGAGGATGTGC
>JBBQYR010000223.1:0-5795 GCA_038208565.1 Chthoniobacterales bacterium | reverse complement strand
CGTCCTGATCGACGCGCGGCCGCTCAATGAGTTCCGCGGCGAAGATGACGTCTGGCTGCGCAAGGGCCACATCCCCGGCGCGATCAGCTTCCACTGGGCGCGCCTCGTCGAGAAGGACAACACCCACAAATTCAAACCCTTCTCCGAGACCAAGGCGGAGTTGGAGAAAGCCGGCATCACACCGGACAAAAACATCATCGCCTACTGCGGCACGTCGCGCGAAGGCAGCCTCCTGCGCTTCTACCTGAAGCACGTCGCCGGCTACCCGAACGTGCGGCTCTACGAAGGCGCATGGAAGGAATACATCTGGCTCAAAGGTCAGTCCCTGCCCGCCGAAACCAGCGGCGAACCCGCCGGCCAATAACGCGCGCCCGTGCTCATCGGCCTCCTCGTCCTCGCGGCGTGTTGCGTCGCCTTTACCAATGGCGCCAACGCCAATAGCAAAGGCGTCGCCTCGCTTTACGGCAGCGGCACGACCAGCCTGCGCGTCGCTGTTTGGTGGGGCACCGCCACGACCTTCGCCGGCGCGCTCGCCTCGCTTTTCCTCGCGCAGGGGCTGCTCAAGTCCTTCAGCGGACGCGGACTCGTGCCCGATGCCCTCGTCCAGTCACCGGCCTTTGTCCTCGCCGTCGCGCTCGGCGCAGCGCTCACGAGTTTCCTCGCCACGCGCCTCAGCTTTCCCGTCTCCACCACCCACGCGCTGACCGGCGCGTTGGTCGGCGCAGGATTGGCCAGCGGCGATCACACCGTGCATCTCGGCGCGCTCGGCAAGACCTTCGTCCAGCCGCTCCTGCTCAGCCCGGTGCTGGCCATCGGCCTCGGTGCGCTCATCCATTTCCTGCTCAAAGGCGTGCGTCTGCTCCCCGATCACCGCACCCGCACGCTCGATACCTTCCACTTCCTGAGCGGCGGCGCGGCGAGCTTTGCCCGCGGGCTCAATGACACCCCGAAGATGGCGGCGCTGCTGCTCCTCGCGCAGGCGCTCGATCTCCGCTGGAGCATTCTCACCATCGCCAGCATGACTGCGATCGGCGGACTGCTCGACGCGCACAAGGTCGCGGAAACCCTCGCGAAGAAAGTCACCGACATGAACCCCGGTGAAGGTTTCGCCGCCAATGTCGCCACCGCGCTGCTCGTCTCCACCGCCAGCTATCACGGGCTGCCGGTCAGCACCACGCACGTCAGCGTCGGCTCGCTTGTCGGCATCGGCCTCGTCACCGGGAAAGGGCACTGGCCGAAGGTCGGGCAGATCGGCCTCTCGTGGCTCGTCACGCTCCCCTGTGGGGCCGCGCTAGCCGCCCTCGCGGTGTGGACGATTAGCGCTTTCGGAAAATAGCGCTGCGCAATCGGCACGGCTGATAACGATCCGGCATAACGCTGATCGCGAGTTTGTATTTCCGTCACAAGCGCCGCACCTCTATCTCAGTGGCTGCCCATGTCGCTTCGCAACACGCTCCTGCTTTTCTTCGCCGTCTGGTTCGTCGGCATCAGCCTCCTCCAGGCGCGGCTCAATCCCGAGTCGATCCGCGGGCTCGGGGATTACCTGCGTTCCTTCCGCAAAACCACCGGCGTCTCGACCGACCAATTCAAGATCGGCTTCCTCCCAGTGACGTGCCACCTCACCTGTCCCGTCACGGATTTCATTAACACCCAGACAACGGGCGAAGGTTTGTTCGAGCCGGTGCGTTTCAATAGCTGGCCGGAACTGAAAGAGGCGTATCTCGCCGGGCACACGCCCGCCACTTTCATCCTCGCGCCCATGGCCATCGCCCTGCGCGAGCAGGGCGTGAAGATCAAGATCGTCTATCTCGGCCACCGCGACGGCTCGGCAGTGATGGTCCACAAGGATTCGCAAATCTACCGCATGGAAGACCTGCGCGGGAAACGTGTCGCCGTGCCCAACCGCTTCTCCAATCAGCGCCTGCTCTTCTTCCGCGCCTGCAGAAATGCTGGCATGACCATCGACGAAATCCAGCTCGTGGAGATGCCGCCGCCCGACATGCCCGCCGCGCTTTATTCGAAATCCGTGGACGCCATCTGCTCTGGCGAGCCCTTCATGGGCCAGACGGAACTCGACGGCTACGGCCGCGTGCTCTGGCTCACGAAAGACGTGTGGCCCAACTTCATCTCCTGCGTGCTCGCCGTGCGCGAGGATGTGATCGAGACGCGCCGCGCCGACGTGCAGGCGCTCGTGGATGGCATCGCGAAGAGCGGGAAGTGGCTCGACAAGAGCATGGAAAACCGGATGAGCGCCGCGCAGTTCGTCTCGAAGAACTACTACATGCAGGACCCGCGGCTGCTCTCGCACGTCCTCAGCAAACCGCCGGATCGCGTGAAATACACGCGCCTCTCCCCGCTCAAGCCGGACTTCGAGGAGATCGAAGCGCTCGGTGTGGAGTCGGGGATTCTGCAGGGCACCGCGCGGTTCGAGGATTATGTCGATCCGTCGTTTGCGGAGACGGCGACGAACAAAGTCGAGGCGTGGAACTTCGCGGGACCGAAACCATGAGCACCGCCACTTCCGAATCACCGATCAAAAAGCAGGACGACGACGCCCCGCCTGAACGCCGCCGCGACCCGCACGCCTGGCTCGCCCTCGCCCTGCCACTGACCGTCGCCGGCCTCTTCCTGCTCGGCTGGGACGCTGCGGTCCGCGTCTCCGCGAGCGAAGTCTTCCCGCGTCCGCTCGATGTCGTCCGCGGCGTTCGCGAGCTCGCGGAAAAAGGCCTGCTGTTGAAATACATCGTCGCCTCGCTCTTCCGCGTGACGTGGGGCTTCGGCCTCGCGGTGCTCATCGGCGTGCCTTTCGGACTGTTCCTCGGCTGGTTCGGGCGCGCCTACCAGGCGTTCAATCCGATGATCCAGATCTTCCGCCCGATCTCGCCCATCGCGTGGATTCCCGTGGCCATCCTCTGGTTCGGCATCACCGACATCGCGCCGATCTTCCTCATCTTCCTCGCCAGCGTTTTCCCGATCACCGTCTCCGCCTCCGCCGCGGTGCAAAACATGCAGCCCGTCTATCTCCGCGCCGCGCAAAACTTCGGGCTCTCGCGGCTCGATCTTTTCCGCCGCGTCATCCTACCATCGTGTTTGCCACAGATTATCACCGGCCTGCGCATCGCCCTCGGCATCGCCTGGCTGGTCGTCGTCGCGGCGGAAATGATCGCGGTCAATAGCGGCCTCGGCTACCTCATCATCGACGCCCGCAACGCTGGAAAACGCTACGACCTCGTCGTCGCCGGAATGATCATGATCGGCCTCATCGGCCTCGTCCTCGACCTGCTCGTGCGCCGCCTCGAAACCTTCGACGAAGTCCGCTGGGGCTACGCCAATCGGCAGTAGGAAATGACCAATGGAGAATGACCAATGTCCAGATTTGGAATCCTAGCACCCGCTCTCTCTAACCCGGCACGCCTCAGCCCCAGCCCCAGCCCATTGGCCACTGGTCATTGGTCACTGGTCATTTCCCCATGACCGCCGCCCCGATCATCGACATCCGCGATCTCTGGATGAGCTTCCCCGGCAAACAATCCGGCCAGCTCATTCACGTCCTGGAGCGCATCGATCTGCAAGTCATGCCGGGTGAATTTGTCTGCCTCGTCGGCCCGAGCGGCTGCGGCAAATCCACGCTGCTGAATATCGTCGGCGGCTTCCTCCACCAGACCCGCGGCGACGCGCTCGTGGAAGGCCAACTAGTCAGCGGCCCCGATCCGCGCCGCATCTTCGTCTTCCAGGAAAACGGCGTCTTCCCGTGGCTCACCGTACGGGAAAACATTGGCTTCGGCCTGCTCGCCAGACCCGAGGACGAGCGCGAGAAAACCGTCGCGCATTACATCGACATGGTCGGCCTCACCGGCTTCGAAAACAGCTACCCGCGCGAACTCTCCGGCGGCATGCGCCAGCGTGTCGAGATCGCCCGAGCCCTCGCCGCCAATCCCGACATCATCTACATGGACGAGCCCTTCGGCGCGCTCGACTTCATCACCCGCCTGAAGATGCGCAGCGACCTCATCCGCATCTGGCAGGCGGAAAAGAAGACCGTCCTCTTCGTCACCCACGACATCGAGGAAGCCGTCCAACTCGCCGACCGCGTCATCATCATGAGCCGCCGCCCGGCCACCATCCAGCAGGTCGTCGAAGTCGATCTCCCCCGCCCGCGCGACCTCGACAGCCCCGGCTACCTCCACACCCGCGACGAGATTTTCCAGTCCATGGGCATGAGCATCCGCATCGGCGCGTAGCCGTTCGGGCAAACGTCACAAACACCCGCTTGGCGCAGGCCGCGGTTCCTGCTTTCATCCGCTCCCAACAAGGAGGACCCGAATGAAGACGAGTGGAATCATCACACTGCTCACCGCGCTCGCGCTGGGTGGCTGCACCAAAACGGAAACCGCCGCACCGAGCGCCCCTCCCCCGGCGCCTCCCGCAATGACCCCGCATCCCGCAGCGGCCGCCCGGACCCGCGCCATCCATCTCTACCCCGAGATCGGACTGAAAGGCTCGGTCTTCAACCAGGCGTTCGTCGAAATCTACAACCACCGGAAAAAACACGATCCGGCCTCGCTCACCTCACCCGACTGGCCCATCGACATCGCCACCCGCGCGGCATCGCTGCTCGGGGAAAAGAGCCCACCCGCCAAAGCCACCCCGCCCCCGGCGAAACACAGCGACCCGAAAAAACCGGGGACCGCCTTGAATCAATCCAGGCCGCTCAACTAGCCGGCCTATGGCCAAAAGCCGACCACGCCGAGCAGTTGATTCCCGAGTTTGCCACCGAAGTGCGTCGTCAAACGTGCTTAGGCAGCGTAGGTCGTCTTGCCCGCGAAAATCATATCGAACCCCGAGCGGGTCGGCACACCCTCGCCATCGAAGGCGGCGATCTGGATTTGCAGGTCTTTTGTCGGCCGGACCACCAGCGTCGCGCCGAGCGTGGAGTAGGGTCCGAACGCAGCCGTCACCGGATTGAAGGCGAAGGCCATACCGAGGAAGCGGTCGTCGCCGAGGATGTGCGCGAACTTATTGGCGTCGCTGCCGGTGGTATCGAGTTTGCCGCCTCAGAACTCCCGCCTCGGCTGGGCATCTGGCTAGAGCTCGTGGCCTACACGGTCGGAGCGGGCCTGCCACTCACAGCCTGAGGGCGCACTCCCGCTCCGCTCCTACACCTTTTGCGCCTTTCCATTTGGCGGCGGGAAGAACTCATCCCGCACCTTCCACACCGCCTCCATGTCGAGCTTCTCGCCGGTGAAAATGATCTGGCGGCTCGTCTTGTCCCTCCGGGCCTTGAGATAGCGCGTCACGTTCATCCAGCGGATGACCTGCCCGCCGCCCGTCTCGTCCGTCTGGCGGATGACGAGATACACGTTTACCGGCTGGCTCACCCAGTAGGAAAGGTGGCGCTCATCCTTCACGTCGAAGACCTCGCTGCCGTCGCCCTTGCGGGTGCGCAGGTAGGAGTTCCCGCTCTCGAGCTGGATGGTGATGCGCTTCCCGCTCGCCTTGCCGTCGTCGTCCTTGCACTCCACTTCGCCATCGATGCCGTGGTCGAACATTGTCACGGGGCGGAAGATTTGGTTCGCCTCGCCAGCGATGGCCGTCATGTGGCCGATGAGGATTTTTCTCCAGCGCCTGCGTGTCGAGTTCGCGCGTCGCGATCGCGTCCATCGCCAGAATCTTCCGCGCCACCGGATCGCTCTTGAGCCGCTGCTCGATGAAATCCATCAGCGGCACCTTCTCGTCACACTCCTGGCAGGTGATGAAATCCTTCTTCGCTGCGAGCCGCTTCCGCACGGCGTCGA
>JBBQYR010000222.1:0-5868 GCA_038208565.1 Chthoniobacterales bacterium | reverse complement strand
ACGCTCATCCGCTCGATGAGCGATTGCGACCCGCAGCACGACGCCTTTCAGTGCCTCACCGGCCGCTCGCAAAAGCAGCAGCCGCCCGGCGGTTGGCCGGCGTTTGGTTCGCTCGTCTCGAAAGTGCAAGGGGCGGTCGATCCGGCGGTGCCGTCGTTCGTCGGGCTGGCACCGAAGATGGGGCACATGCCGTGGGCGCGCTGCGGCGAACCGGGTTTCCTTGGCGTGGCGCACGCGCCCTTTCAGCCCAACAAAGGCAGCGGCCTCGACGACATGACCCTGAGCGGCGTGACGCTCGACCGCCTCGCCGATCGCAAGGCGCTGCTCACTGGATTCGACAAATTCCGCCGCGACGTGGACGCCAGCGGCTTGATGGAAGGACTCGACGCTTTTAACCAGCAGGCCTTCGGCGTGCTGACCTCGAGCAAGCTTCTCAACGCGCTCGACGTGACCAAGGAAGACCCGCGCATCGCGGCCCGCTACGGCAAGGGCGACGCCAAGAACCGCGATGACGGCGGGCCGAAACTCATGGAGCACTTTCTCGCCGCGCGGCGCTTGGTGGAAGCCGGCGCGCGTTGCGTGACCGTGGCGTTCAGCCGCTGGGATCACCATGGGAAAAACTTTGACGCGCTGCGCCAGGACCTGCCGCTGCTCGACCAGGGGCTCACCGCGCTGATCACCGACCTGCACGAGCGCGGGCTCGACAAGGATGTGTCGGTCGTCGTGTGGGGTGAATTCGGCCGCACGCCGACGATTAACAAGGACGCCGGTCGCGACCACTGGCCGCGCGTTTCCTGCGCCCTGCTCGCCGGTGGCGGCATGCAGCACGGCCAGGTCATCGGCGCCACGGACCGCCTCGGCGGCGAAGCGACCGAGCGCCCAGTGATGTTCGGCGAAGTCTTCGCCACGCTCTACCAGCGCCTCGGCATCGACGTGGCGAAGACCACCCTCGACGACCTCACCGGCCGCCCGCAATACCTCGTCCCGCCCGGCTGCTCGCCGATGCGGGAACTCATCGGATGAGCCGGATTTTTTACCACGAAGACACGAAGGTACGAAGCGGTAGAGGAGCAAAACCCAACGTCCCTCCGAACTTCGGGTCTTCGTGCCTTCGGAGTACTTTTTCTTCCTCATGCTAACGATCAAAGGCCAACCCACCGGACGTTTCTGCGACGGCGTCACGCGTCGCGATTTCCTCAAGATCGGCGGCCTCGCCATGGGCGGGCTTTCGCTCCCGCAAATCCTCCGCGCCGAGGCGCAGTCGGGAGTCGGCAAATCCCCGAAGTCGGTCATCATGATCTACATGGCCGGCGCGCCGCCGCATCAGGATCTCTTCGATCTGAAAATGGACGCGCCGCTCGAAATCCGCGGCCCCTACAAGCCGATCTCCACGAAGATTCCCGGCATCCAGATTTCCGAGCACATGCCGCACTGCGCGCGGATCATGGACAAGCTCGTGCCGATCCGCTCGATGGTCGGCTCGCTCAGCGGCGATCACGATTCCCACATCTGCTACACCGGCCGCTCGGCGCGCGGTGTGGTCGCGCCGCCCGGTGGCTGGCCGTCCATCGGCTCGGTGATGACCAAACTCTGCGCGGAAACCGGCAAGGAGTTGCCGCCCTTCGTCGGCCTCGCGCCGAATGCCGGCCACCCGCCCTACGGCTCGCCTGGCCATCCCGGCTTCCTCGGTCCAGCGTGCGCGGCCTTTCGGCCAAATGGCGCGGGCACCAGCGACCTCCAACTCAACGGCATCACCAGCGACCGCCTCGCCGATCGCCAGACGTTGCTCGCGAGCTTCGACAACTTCCGCCGCGACGTGGATCACAGCGGGCTGATGGACGCGCTCGATGTCTTCGACGCCCAGGCCTTCAACGTCCTCACCTCCAGCAAGCTCCTCGACGCGCTCGATGTGTCGAAAGAGGACCCGAAAATCCGCGAGCGCTACGGCAAGGGCGACCCGAAAAACTACGGCGACGGCGCGCCGCGCAACAACGAGCATTTCCTCGTCGCGCGGCGGCTCATCCAAGCGGGCGCGCGTTGCGTCACGATGAATTTCGGCCGCTGGGATTTTCACGCGAGGAACCATTCCGAGCTGCTCACGCACCTCCCGCTTTTCGATCAGGGCTACAGCGCGCTCATCGAGGACCTGCACCGCCTCGGCCTCGACAAAGACGTGGCCGTCGTCGCGTGGGGCGAGTTTGGCCGCACGCCCACGATCAATGCCGAGGGCGGCCGCGATCACTGGCCGCGCGTCGGCGGCGCAGTCGTTGCGGGTGGCGGCTTCAAGACCGGCCAGGTCATCGGCGCGACCGATCGCCTCGGCGGCGAACCGACCGAGCGACCCGTCCACTTCGGCGAAGTCTTCGCCACGCTCTACCACTGGCTCGGCATCGATCTCACGACCACGCTGCCCGACCTCTCCGGCCGCCCACAGTATCTCGTCGATGGCTTCTCGCCGATGAAGGAACTGATCTGAATTAGCGCGATGAGTTCCCCCCTCTTCACCCCACCGATAAATCGGCGCGCGTTTCTTTCCGCGTCGGCGCTCGGCCTCGCCGGGATGCACTTTGGGAACTCCGCACAAGCGGCGACCGCACCCGCACCGACTCCGCGCAAGCCGGCGAAATCCACGGTCCTCTTTTTCCTCTGCGGCGGCGCGTCGCATATCGACATGTGGGACATGAAGCCGGGCGCGCCGAGCGAGTTCCGCGGTGAGTTCCAGCCGATCCGCACGACCGCGCCGGACATCCATCTTTGCGAACACCTGCCGCTCCTCGCAAAGCAGGCGCACAATTTTTCCCTCGTCCATGGCGTCACCGATTTCGGTCGGGCGACCGGCGATCATCACGCGGGCTATTACTACAATCTCACTGGTCACGTGCCGGATCAGACCTTCAAGCAGCAGGGCAACGACCGGCGCCCGTATCCGGACGATTGGCCGTTCGTGGGAAGCGTCGTCGGCGCGCGCCGTCCCGTGCATCCGTCGCTGCCGTCGGTAATCTCCCTCCCGCACAAGCCGAGCAAGCTGCCCTACACGCGCCCGGGGCAATTCGCCGGGCGGCTTGGGATGGAGCACGATCCGTTTTACCTCACGGGAAAATTTGAGGAGCCGCTGAATTTCAGCGCTCCGACGCTGACCATGGAGCGCGGAATGAGCCCGGCGCGCATGGACTCGCGACGCGAACTGCTCCGTTCGCTCGACGACGCGCGGCGCCAGCTCGACTTCGAGGCGCAGGCGCAGAACTACGCCCGCCAGCAGGAGCGCGCGTTCGCCCTGCTCTCCTCGAGCCGCACGACCGGGGCGTTCGACATCGCGAAGGAACCGGAGTCGGTGCGTGCGCGCTACGGCAACACGATCAACGGCACCAGCCTGCTCATGGCACGGCGGCTCGTGCAGGCGGGCGTGCCGTTCGTCACGGTTTTCTGGAAAGAGGACGAAAGCATCGCCGCGCAGTGCAAGAGCGCGGGCGGCTGGGACACGCACGCGGATAATTTCAACTGCCTGAAACAGTATCTTCTGCCGCAGTTCGACCGCGCCTTTTCCGCCTTCATGGAAGATCTCAGCAGCAGCGGTCTGCTCGACGAAACGCTCGTGCTCGTGACGAGCGAAATGGGCCGCATGCCCAAAGTCGGCGACCGACGTTCGGGCGGAAAAATCGGCGCGGGCCGCGACCACTGGACGGCCTGCATGAGCGTGCTCATGGCGGGCGCGGGCATCCGCGGCGGACAGGAAATCGGCGCGACCGACGCGCGCGCTGAATATCCGAAGGACCGCCCCATCGATCCGGCCGATGTGATCAAGACCGTCTATCACGCCATGGGCATCACGAACCTCGAAGCCAGCGACCTGTTCGGTCGCCCTTACAATCTCCTCGAAGACGGCAAGCCACTGCTCGAACTCTTCGGCTAACCGCCGCCGCACTCACTTCATCCGATGAAATACTTCCCCGCTGTCCTCGCTTCGCTGTTCACGCTCGGCACCGCCGCCTTCGCCGCGATACCGACCAGCCTGCAGATCGAAGCGACCGGCAAACCCGAGCTCACGCTGCGCGGCAAGGACGCGCGCCAGCAGTTGCTCGTCACCGGCCAGCTCGCCGATGGCATGCTGCGCGACTTTACCCACGGCGCGACTTACACCGCCGCGCCTGCGGGGATCGTGAAAGTGGACGCCACCGGCATCCTCACGCCGGTCGCCGATGGTGCGGCCACGATCACCGCCGAGGCCGAGGGCGTGCGCGCCACGTTTCCCGTGAAAGTGGAAGGCGCGGGCACCACCCAGCCGATCAACTTCGCCAACAACATCGTCCCCATTTTCACCAAGGCGGGCTGCAACGCTGGCGGCTGTCATGGCAAGGCGGGTGGGCAGAATGGCTTCAAGCTCTCGTTGCTCGGCTTCGAGCCGGACGAGGACTACGAGCACATCGTGAAGGAAGCGCGCGGTCGCCGCGTCTTCCCCGCCGCCCCGGAAAACAGTCTCCTCCTGCTCAAGGGCATCAACGCCTCGCCGCACGGCGGAGGAAAACGGCTCGATCCGCAGTCGGACGACTACGCGCTCGTCGCCCGCTGGATCGCGCAGGGCCTCCCCTTCGGCCAGCCCACCGATCCGAAAGTCGAACGCATCGAAGTGCTCCCCGCGCAGCGCGTCATGGCGCTCGGCGGGGATCAGCAGCTCGTGGTGCTCGCGCGTTACACCGACGGCACCGTGCAGGACGTGACCCGCAGCGCGCTCTACGAGCCGAATGAAAAGTCGATGGCCGAGACCGATGAAACCGGCCGCGTGAAGCTCTTCGATCAGCCCGGCGACGTGGCGATCATGGTCCGGTATCAGGGGAAAGTGGCGACCTTCCGCGCGACGGTGCCGCTCGGTGCGATCGTGGAAAATCTGCCCGCGCCGCGGAACACCATCGACGAGCAGGTCTTCGCGAAGCTCAAGGCGATGGGCATGCCGCCGAGCGATGCGGCCGACGACGCGACCTTCATCCGCCGCGTGAGCATCGACATCGCCGGCCGCCTCCCGACGCTCGACGAGACCTCGCGCTTCCTCGCCGATCCCGCCGCCGACAAGCGCGACAAGCTGATCGACGTGCTGCTCGCGAGCCCGGAATACGCCGACACTTTCGCCAACAAATGGGCCGCGCTGCTGCGCAACAAACGCACCAAGCCGAGCGACGCGCCCGCGAACTTCGCCTTCCACGGCTGGCTGCGCGACAGCCTCCGCGCGAATCGCCCATACAACGAAATCGTCCACGACGTGCTCGCCGCGACCGGCGACGTGACGGAGAACCCGGCGGTCGGCTGGTATCGGCAGGTGAAGGAGCCGCAGCAACAGCTCGAAGACGCCGCGCAACTCTTCCTCGGCGTGCGGATGCAGTGCGCGCAGTGCCATCACCACCCCTTCGAGAAATGGAGCCAGAACGACTACTATTCGTTCTCCGCGTTCTTCACCCAGATGGGGCGGAAGGCGATCGGCGCGAAGGACAACGAGGCGATCTTCCACAAGCGCGGCGTGGCGACGGCGGTGAACAAAAAGACGAAGTCGCCGGTGAAGCCCGCCGCCTTGATCACCGGCCCGCTCGACATCGCACCCGACGACGATCCGCGCGCCGCTCTCGCCGACTGGATGAGCAACCGCGCGAATCCGTTCTTCGCCCGCACGCTAGTGAACCGTTATTGGAAGCACTTCTTCAACCGCGGCATCGTCGAGCCCGAGGACGACATGCGCGAGACGAACCCGCCGTCGAACCCCGAGCTGCTCGACGCGCTCGCGAAGAACTTCATCGCCAGCGGCTACGACCTGAAGGCGCTCGTCCGCGACATCACGCGCTCCGCGACCTACCAGCTCAGCGCCGTGCCGAACAACTACAACAA
>JBBQYR010000221.1:0-6083 GCA_038208565.1 Chthoniobacterales bacterium | reverse complement strand
GAACGGCTGATCGAGATAGGTGAAGTGATAGTCCACCTGAAATTGCCGGCAGCCATGCTGCAACGCGGCGAGATAGTCGCGCAGGGCTTCGCCATAGGCGTCGCGCACGACCGCCGGATCGGTGATGATATCCGCGCCGGTCTCGAGATCGACGAAGCGCACCGGGCGCTTGAAGTCGAAGTCGTATTCCTGCCGGTCGAGCAGGTGAAAGACGGCGACGTCGTGTTTGTAAAAATGCAGGTGCTTCAGCCCGTCGAGCAGCGGCGCGACCTCGGTGAAGAGGTCGCTGATGATGACCACAAGCGCGCGCTGACGGATGCGCTCGGCGAAGTCGTGGAGCGTCTGGACGATGTTCGATTCGCCCGCCGGCTGGGTGTCGGCGAGCAATTGGTAGAGCTGCCGCAGATGACTCGGTGTGCGCCGCGGCGGCAGGTCGCGCGCTTGATCCGCAAAGCACGTGAGCCCCACGGCATCGCCCTGATGCACGAGCAGATGCGCGAGTGTGCCGGCGAGCCGCCGGGCGTAATCGAAGCGCGTGCCGCCTTCCGGGGTGCTCGTGAATTTCATCGACGCCGAGGTATCGAGCACCACGTAGCAACGGAGGTTCGTGTCCGCTTCAAACTCGCGGATGAAGAATTTGTCGGTGCGGCCGAAGACCCGCCAATCGAGGTGCTTGATGTCGTCGCCCGGCGCGTATTTCCGATACTCGGCAAACTCCACCGAGGCGCCACGCGTGGCCGAGCGATGCTGGCCGGTCACGCTCCCGAGCATCGGGCTGCGCACATTGAGCATCAGCCGCGAGAGCCGGGCGATGGCGCCGTGGTCGAGGAAGCCGAGGTCTTCGCTGGAGCCGGACATCGGGAAATCGGTTCGCCGCTTACGCTTCGGTTTCCTTGATGACGCGCTTGATGACTTCGACGCTGTTGATGCCTTCGCTCTCGGCGTGGAAGTTCACGAGGATGCGGTGCGCGAGCACGGGTTCGGCGATGGCGTGGACGTCTTCAAGCCGCGCGAGATAGCTGCCCTGCAAGACGGCGCGCGCTTTCGCCCCGAGCACGAGATACTGCACGGCGCGCGGCCCGGGGCCCCACATCACCCATTTCTTGATCCACTCCGGCGCTTCGTCACCCGCGGGGCGGCACTTGCGCACGAGCTTCACGATGTACTCGTAAATGTGATCGGGCACCGGCACGCGGCGGACGATGTCCTGAAAACGCAGGATGTCCGCGGCGTGGAGCAGCTTGTTCAGCACCGGCATCGCCCCGCCCGTGGTGGACTTGGCGATCTGCAATTCTTCGGCGGCGCTCGGGTAGCCGACGTTGATGAGAAACATGAACCGGTCGAGTTGCGCCTCGGGCAGCGGATACGTGCCTTCCTGCTCGATCGGGTTTTGCGTCGCGAGGACGAAGAATGGCTTCTCCAGCGTGAAGCAGTGTTTGCCGGCGTTCACCTTCTGTTCCTGCATCGCCTGGAGCAGCGCGGCCTGAGTCTTCGGCGGCGTGCGGTTGATTTCGTCGGCGAGGACGATGTTGGCAAAGATCGGCCCTTTCACAAACTCGAAGGCGCGGCGGCCGGGCGTATCGGTTTCCTGCAAAATCTCCGTGCCCGTGATGTCGCTCGGCATCAGGTCGGGCGTGAACTGGATGCGGTTGAACGTCATCGACATCAGGTCGGCGAGCGAATGCACGAGCAGCGTCTTCGCGAGGCCCGGCACGCCCATGAGCAGCGCGTGGCCGCGGGCGAAAATGCAGGTGAGCATCTGCTCGATCACCTTGTCCTGCCCGATGATCACCCGCGCGAGTTCCGCGCGGATGCGCCCGTTGAGTTCACGCAGTTCGTCGATGGCTTGGACGTCGGCCTCGCTAGCGGCGTCCGTTGGCTTTGTTTGCATAGTGAGGGAACCCGGTCGTTGGAGAACGACACAGCGGCATCGAAACCATCCGAAGCCACGGAGTCGCTTATTGGCGCGGTAGGAAACAGGAACGCCTTCCCGTACTCACGATGAAAATGCGGCAAAAATTAGACCGCTGAGCGAATTGCGCCTTGATCGATCATCTGGATCGTGCGCTTCCGCGGGAGAATGCGCACCGCGGTTCCGGGTGAATACGCCGTTTACGAGCGCCACTTCTTCCAGCTCCGCTCCAACTGGCGCAGAAGATGGCCCGGTTTCTCGTGAAGCGCGGCAACAGCGAGCCGGCGGATTTTTCGGCGAATGAGCGTGCGCTGCTTTTCCGAACGACGCAGCACCAAGGCCACGGAATCCTCGCCGCCCATTTCCTCTGCGCGCTGCCGCAGGGTCGCGGTGAGGACGATGAGGTCGTGGTCCGCGCCGATCTGCTGGTGAAGGCGGGCGAGTTTCTTCGCGAGCTTGCCGAGCTTCTTCGGCTGGATCGGAGCGAGGAATTGCAGGACGTGCAGCAGGTTCTTCAAGCGTGTTCGCCAGCGATGAAACGCCCGGTCGTCGCCGCTGCGGAGGGCCTTGTGCATGCGCTTCCGGCAACTGCGGTAGATCGCCTCAGCGCCTGGCCCGATGGCCACCCACTCCTCGGCCTCGACGTGCAAAACGCGCAGGTCTTTGCGGCTGGATTCCAAGGCTCCGACTACGACGCGTCGAGCGCGCTCTCGATTTTGCGACCGGCCTCCGGCGCTCGTGGATTCGTAGCTCGCTCTCACTGCGGCAAAGGCGCGCTTCTCATTTTTGCCGCGGGCCTTGGTGGAAAGATCACGCAGCAAGTCGCGTCCGACATCGGCATCGCGGACCTTCGAGAGTTGCTGGGCAGCCGCTTTCAGTCGGTTGTCTTTCGCGAGGTAGATCTTCTCGCGCAGTGCCGGACGGATCATCCGGAGCAGCGCGCGGGTATGTTTGATGACGATGCGGACGGCGTGAATGTCCTCGGCGGTGCTGGCATTGGGCTGCCTCAATCGATGGATAGCACCCTCGAGCAGCGCCCCGACGGCACGCCTCCACGCGGCGACAGTTGGTTCGCCGGCACGTAACGCGTGATCGTTGTCGTGGGCCATCGGGTAAATGTAGGCGGGTGCCGGATTCGCGTTTTGCGTGCGTTGGCGAAGACCGACCTCCGGTTGTCATCGGCGGAAGCTCCACCGCGTAGGAGCAAATCGCCGGTCAGGCAATCAGCGGCCCTCCGCAATCAGCGAACCTACTCCGGCTGTTTGGCCACGACCTTCTGCGCGGCGGCGATATATTCGATCACTCGTGCCTGCTGGGCCGCGTTCAGGCCCGCGCGCCGCGACATCCCGGCGACCGTGCGTTCCCATCCGCTGACCGTCCGGGAGTCGAGCAGTTCGAGGTCGTGGCATTCCGTGCAGCGATTCGTGTAGAGGCTGTGCCCTTCGGCGAGAATCTTCGCGTCGCCCGCGCCGGCGGCGGTGAGAAACGCGGCGTTGACCGGCGGCGCGGTCTTCTCCTCGAAGGCGCTGGCCATCTCTTTTTTCAACGCGTTCAGCTCCGGGAGATCGACACAGATTTTCAGGCCCATATCGAGCGCGGTCAGCGCGTGCGGCATGCCTTTGTTGATCTTCCGCATGCGGTCGGCGTTCGCGGTTTTTTGCTTCGCTTCTTCGAGATCCTTTTGCACGTGCGTCTGCAGCGCTTTGAGTTCCGGCCGGTTCGGCTCGGCTTCGAGCCCGGCGCGGATTTCCACATCGGCATTGGCGAGGCAGCGGAGCGCCACGGCCTGCCGCGCCCGGGCGACGGCGCGCGTGCTCGTCGCGACGCGCTTTTTCAGATCTTCGCGATCGACCTTCGAGGGCGGCGCTGTCGGGCCACCGAGGCGGTCGGTGCCTTCGTCGAGAAAGAGCGCGAGACTTTGGTGGCCGAGCTTTTCGAGTTGCACGGCGGTCTCGCGCAGCGTCTGGAGCGCGGTCGGGCTTTTCGCCACGAGCGCGGCTTGCAGTCGCGGGGCGAGTGCGGTGGCGAGGGCGCGATATTTTTCATCCTGCGCCGCGCGGGCGATAAACTGCCGCGCTTCATCGCCGCGACCGTTGCGGAACGCTTCGAGCCCGGAGAGCAGATCGAGCCAGCCGTCGCGCGGGACGGCTTCGAGCACATCTGCAGGCAGCGTGACTGCGACCATGGAGCCATCGGGTTTCACAAAGGGCAGAAAAACCACGCCGCGCCCGGCGTCTTGCAACACTGGAAATTCCTGCCCTTTCGCCGAGGAGACGAAATCCTTCCCCTGAAATTGCATCATCTCGCCGCGCTTGGTCCGGACGAGTTCTCCCGGCACGAAAGCCGCAGCGGGCCAGGCGACGAGGAGCAGGAGCGAGGTGAGTGGGAGGAGGCGCATCGGGAAAACGTGGGAGGCTTAAGTCTGGATGTATCCGCGCGCAAGCCCGCGACTTAGCGAAGCGTGAGAAGAAAGATGGCGCACAGCAGCAGCAGAGAGCCGCCGAGCCGCCGGAGCATCACCGCGCGACCGTGGGCGCTTTCGGTATTCCCAAACCAATGCCCGACGCACCACACCAGCACCACGCTCCACACGCCGCGCGAGTTGTAGAGCACGTTGGTCGTCGTCGCGCCGAGCGTGATGATGCCCCACGCGACGCCGCTCGCCTGCACGCTGATCAGCGTCGCGCCGCCGATGAGCCACCGCCAGTTCGCGGCGCCGACCTGCCGTCCGTCTTGGCGGAAAAGCGGGAGCAGCCCGAGCGAGAGCAGCGCCATGGTGAAGAACAGCGTGGCCATGTAGCGGAAGAGTCCCCACTCCGGAATCCAGCGCTGCTGGGTGATGTCGGTGAGCGAAAACGACAGCGCCGCGCAGAATCCGTAAAGCAAGCTGCGGAGCAGGATCACGCGGTCCTTCGGATGCCCGCCGCCCCCGAGCAGCGCCGTGGCCGCGGCGGTGAGCAGCACGGCCAGCCAGACGGCGGAGCCGATTTTTTCGAGTCCGAAGAGCACGGTGAAAAGCGCGACGAACACGACCTTCGAGCCGAGCACCGGCGTGGCCACGGAGACATCGCCGCGGCTCAGCGCGAGGAAGGTGAAAATCTGCCCGACGAAAAAGAGCGACCCGGAAATCGCGGCGTGGGTGACATTCGCGAACGACACCGGATGCGCCGACGGCACCAGCCAGCCGAGTGAGAAGACGCCCGCAATCACCCAATTCACCACGAAGGTCACGCGCCACGGCCCGGCGCCTTCGCTGCCGCGCTTGAGCATCAGCGCCGCCACGGCATAACCCAGCCCCGAGCACAGCGGGACGAGCATGGGCAACGCGGGAGACATGGGAGTGCGACGGTCGCGGGACACGCGCCGGGCGGCAAGGCGGAAGCGTGTCTTAAGCGCGCCTCAGCGGGCGATCACGCCCAGGTAATTCCGCACGCTCTTCCACTCACGCGCATAAAACGCCGGCGTGCCGCGCACCCACAGCGCGGTGCTGCTGCCGCCATCGAGATTCAGCGCGCGGACGATCTTCCCTTCCGGGAAAATCGCCGGCGTCGCGAGGATCGCTGCCATCTCCGCGAGCGACACGCTTTTGCAAATCAGGATGCCGGCGCGTCCTTTCGCGTCCTGAAAAACCACCGTGCGCGCCGCGCCGCGCGTGTCGTTCAGGCCCGCGATCGCCTTGCCGCCTTCGACCAAAAACGGCCCCGCCTGCAGCGCCTCGCGCACTGCGGGCGTGAGCTTGAAGGCGCCCGCGCGCTGAATCGCCACCCCGCTCGCCGTGGCGCTGACCACGCCGCTGAGCAGCTTCGCGCGCTCCAGCGCATGGATCTTCTCGCCCTTGCGAATGACCAGCCCGAGCGGCGTTTTATCCGGGTGAAAGTAACCGCCATTCACCCCGGCGAGCACCCCGCGTTTCTCCGCCGCACTCCCAAGATCGAACGCGCCATCTGGATTATCCATGACTGCCAGCGTGTGCGTCTTCGGATTGAAAGACACGACCCACAGCGTGGCCCGCTGCGTGCCGTCGGTCACCGTGCGTTCGATGAATTCCAGACCGTCGGGCGCAGTGCGGCGCGAGGTTTCCGTGAGCGTCCACTCGGCTTGCAACCGGGGCGAGGCAAAGGCGAACAGCGCGAGGGCGAGGAGCATTCTCATGCCGCTATCCATGCGCTGG
>JBBQYR010000220.1:0-6113 GCA_038208565.1 Chthoniobacterales bacterium | reverse complement strand
CGACACGCTGAATGAAGCAGGCTTCGTGGAGGACACGATCAAGGCGTTCAAGGGCCGGACGATCCACACCTTCCATAGCGAAGGCGCGGGCGGCGGACACGCCCCGGACATCATCAAAGTCTGCGGCGAAGCCAATGTCCTGCCCGCGTCCACCAACCCGACGCGCCCCTTCACCGTCAACACGATCGACGAGCATCTCGACATGCTCATGGTCTGCCACCATCTCGACTCGAAGATCCCCGAGGACGTCGCCTTCGCCGAATCGCGCATCCGGCCGGAGACCATCGCTGCCGAAGATTTGCTGCAAGACCTCGGCGCGTTTTCGATCATGTCGAGCGACTCGCAAGCCATGGGCCGGATCGGTGAAGTGGTCATTCGCACGTGGCAGACGGCGCACAAAATGAAGCAGCAGTTCGGCAAGCTCGACGCGCCTGCCGCGCATGCCGCCGCCGACAACTTCCGCGCCCTGCGTTACATCGAGAAATACACGATCAACCCCGCCATCGCCCACGGCATCGCGCACGAAGTCGGCTCGATCGAAGTCGGCAAACTCGCCGACCTCGTCGTCTGGAAACCCGCGTTCTTCGGTGTGAAGCCCGAGGTTGTGCTCAAAGGCGGCCTGATCGCGCTGGCTAACATGGGCGACCCGAACGCCAGCATCCCCACGCCGCAGCCGACTTTCTACCGCCCGCAATTCGCCGCCCACGGTCGTGCCAAATTCTCCACGAGCGTCACCTTCGTCAGCGGCGTCGCCTTGCAAGCCGGCCGACTCAACGATCTGCATCTCGCCAAGCGCCTCGTCGCGGTGAAGAACACGCGCAAGATCACGAAACGCGACCTGCTTTGGAACGACGTGCTGCCGAAGATGGAAGTCGATCCCGAGACTTACACCGTCAAGGCCGACGGGCGCGTCCTGACCTGCGAACCGGCCAAAGTGCTGCCGATGGCGCAGCGGTATTTCCTTTTCTAAGCGGCACTCAGAACATCTTGCCCGCCATCTCCATGACCTGGAGCAGGCCGCCGCCGCCGATCGGGATCAGCACAGCGCGCAGCAGCGGGTTGGAAAAAACTCCTTCGCTCAAAGCGGCGCCGCCCAGCGAGTGGACCTGCGCAAGTTGCCACTCGGCACGCGCCAGCGTCCGGCGCCCCGCTTCATCGGTCGCAGCGGACGGGTCGCTCGCCATCTCCCATTTCGCCGCCGCGACCTGCGACTCGAGCCAGCCGATCGCCCGCTGCCGCGCCTGATCGGCACTGCGCCGCAGGACCATCGTGGAAGCGAGCAGCGCGATGGAGCCAAACAAAAACACAATCACCAGCGCGAGCGGCCAATCGAAGTTATCGAAGAGCGCCTGCCGCGCCGCGAGCAAAAGGAAGAGCAGGGTGAACGGGTAATAGATCATGCGCGTCATCGTGCCCGCGACCCGACCGATCACTCGCATGAGCACGGTGTGGAGGGGCTGCTGGTCCTCCACCGCGGCGCTCGGGCTGCGCAGCCAGTCGGCTACTTCGCGCACGAAAAAGGCACACGAGATATTATGCGCCACGGCATAGACGATGAGCAGATTCATGGAAAACACCGCGCTCATCAGGACCAGCTTTTCGGTGAAGAAGCTGGCCGCACCGCGAGTCACCGGCGCCGGTGGATCGAGGTGCCGGAAAAGCTGGAAGGCCAGATACATATAGAGCGTCCACGCGCCGATGATCGCGAGCTTCATCGGCCAGCCGCTGGTCCGGCGGCAAAAGCGGATCCACGCCTTCCACGGTGCGAATCCCTCGCGATCTCGGTAATCCTTGGGCGGCAGCGCGCGCTGCAGGCGCCGCTGGCCGGAGACGAGCGCCTCGCGGAACTGGCAGGTGATGATCCAGAAATACGCCGCGCCGAGAAAGAGCGAGAGCGCTCTCAACCAGGTGGCGGGCCAGGAGCTGACCCCTTCGGTGAGGGAAAAAGGTTCCTGATCCGGCTGCCCCGCGATCCAGGGAATCGCCACCGCAATGCCGATGAAGACCAGCCCGCCCACGATCAGAACGATCGTTTCCACCTCCTGATGCAGCCGGCGCGCGACGCGGACGACGCCGAACAATCCGGCCCGCGTCGGCAGAAGACTCAGCAGCGCTCGTCCCGTTCGCCCCGCGGATACGACCATGCGTTTCAACGCGAGCCGCCCGTACTGCGTGAGGGTGCTGAGCAGAACGATCACCACCGCGATCGAGGGCGAGAGCCAGCCGCGCCATTGGTGCCGCTGGTTTTCCAGAGGATCGGGCAAAGGCGAATGGCGGCCCTTCGGCGCGGCATCGACCAGCGTCCCGGCGGGCAGGTTCGACGAGAGCAGGATGGCCCCGCCGCGTCCGATTTCGTAGACCGCCGGCAACCAGCTTCGGACCGGGCGCCGCACCAGATCGCGCGTGCCCTTCATCGTGGAATATTCGGTGGCCAGCAGCGTGGCGTAGTAGATCGAAGCCTGCCCGGAGTCGCGGAAGGGCAGGATGGAGCGCTGATGATCGGCGGCCATCCGGAGGTCGAAGCCGCTGGCCACGAGCAAATTTCGCGTCGCGTCGTACTGGTCGGGCGAGGCCAGCGCGGCGTCGAGTTCGGTGGTGAAATACTGGGCCGAAGGGAAGACTTTCCGCAGGCTGCGGAGGATGAGGAGCTTGTCGAAAGTGTCGGTGCCGAGGATGCCGATGGCGCGAATGGGTTCGTTCGGGCGCGCCCGCTGCTCGCTCCGCAAATGAGCCGCCAGCCGATCGATGTAATCCATCTGGGTGCGGCCATAGGCCATCCCGGGGGCGCGCGAGACGAGGAGTTGACGCACGAGATCCACGGGCTCGCCCGAGACTTTCGCCGCGTCCGATTTTGGCTTTTCGAGATTGCCGGAAATCTGGCCATCCAGGCCGCGCAGATAGGTATAGCGGAGAAGCTGATTTTCCTCACCGCCCGCGCGCCGGAAGGCGACCTCGAAACTGCGCGGTAACGCACGACCGTAGATCGTGTCCCACTCCCCGATCAGCGCGATGCGCGGGTGCTGTTTCCCGGAGCCCGGAGCGGGAGTCATGCTCGTGGTCTGCGCGGGTGGCAGGAGATGGGGGATCCGCAGATTGAGTTCGCGCACGAGCGCCTCGGCGAGAGCGGCATCGTCGAAACCGGCACGCTCCACCTTGATCCACGCAGGCGCCTTCGGGTCCGTACCATAGCGGCTGAGCGCGAAGTCGCGCGGGGAGTTGGTGAGACTTTCCACCAGCGCCTGAAAGGCGGCCGGAGTCGGCGGCGCGGCATTGGAAGGATGAATGATCTCCCGGAGAATCGAGGCTTCGATCCGTGGGCGCACGGCAATCACGCGGATGGGCATCGCCTCGGCGAGGGCGGGCGCGGCTGGCGGCGATTCAACGCGGGCCTCGGTCTCGGCGCTCCGCAGCAGAGCCAGCAGACGATCGGATGTGAATGGCCCGAGAAAACGCGCCTGCAGATGGAGGAATCTCGGTTCGGTAAAACGCGCGGGTGGCGAGCGCCTCGCCAGCAGGCGCGAGACTTCTTTCAACCAGGCGAGTTGCTGGTCGGGTGCGATGGCGTTTTCCTCGACGTAGAAGACGACCGCTTCATCGAACTTCCCCGGCAGCCGGACCGATTCCATCGGGCGCCGATCGGTATCGAGCTTGAAGACTTCAAACGGGTAGCTGACCTGGCTCGTACACGCGGGCAACTCCCAGTGCGCGAGCCCGAGCCGCTGCGCGTTGTCCGGCCGATAGCCCGCCGTGGACAAGGCGGACACGATGGCAAAGCGCGTGCGGATGCGTTGCTCCGCAGCCTCCGGGTAGGCATCGGAGGGGAGCGCGACGAACAGGAAAAGCACGCGGTGAAACTCTTTCAGGTAGTTGATCGAACCATCCGGTTGCAGCACGCCATCCTTCTTCGCGTGCGTCTCGATCAGGTGGTCGAGCGGCAGCATCTCGCCGGCCTTGATCGCCTGCTCGACCGTCCGCGCCCCGGTGCGCAGGCTCTTGCGGACGCCGTCGGTCGCTTCCAGCGGATCCTGCCAGAGCCGCGCCGGAATGTTTTGCTCCGCTGTCGAAACGAGGACCGAGTCGGCGGCTGGTCGAGCCGTGTTGGGCGCAGTGGAACTACCCGTCAGGCCAGCGGCCATTACCGCCATGACCAGGACGCAAGGGAGCCACAGTTCTCCGGTCGAAGCATTCAATTTATCCATAAGTCCTCCTTGGCTGATTCGACATCTCTATTAGGGTTCTGCCGCGCCGTGGGCAAGCCTCAATTTCCGGCCGCTCGTCCGCATTTTCCATTCGAGGCGCGACCTCGGCGGTGTTAGCACTTCGCCCGTGCAGATCGTCCACCAGCCGCTTTCAGAACCTCCCGTCAATCGCCCCACCGTGCGCATCCCGGTCGAGCGCCTCCTGCTGGCCAAGCGCCGCTGGCGAGGCGTGGCGGAGGATGGGAGCGAGTTTGGCTTCGATCTCGAGACCCCGCTCGCGGACAATGCGCCGGTGTTTGCCAACGAGACCGCGCTCTATCGCCTCGCGCAAAAATACGAGCCGGTGCTGGAGGTGGAAAGCTCCGCCTTCTCTGGTGGGCAGGCCGCCGATGCCGCGCGGCTGGGTTGGATGATCGGCAACCTGCATTTCCAGATCGAAGTCGCGGGCGATGTCGTCCGCGTGAGCGATGATCCCGCAGTGCGCCAACTCTTCGACCGCGAAGGCATCGCCTATGTCGCGTGCAAACGCGTCTTCCATCCGCTCAGCGGCGGGCACCATCACTGAGGAAAGGCGAAGGGATGAAGGCGAAAGACTCCGAACTCTCCTGGCTGCCGTTCCTGCTGCAGACCTCGGACGCGCTTTTTCCCACGGGTGCGTATGCGCATTCGCTGGGCTTTGAGGAGATCGTGCGGCTTGGGTTGGTGAAAGATGAAGCTTCGCTCGGTGCGTATCTGCGCGAGCAGATCATCCCCGCACAGCGCCAGCACGAATTGCCTTACCTGCGCTTCGCCTACGAAGCCGCGAACCTCGACGAATGGTGCGCGCTCGATGCCGAGATCAGCGCGTGGAAACTGGCGCGCGAAAGCCGCGAGGCCAGCGCCCAGCTCGGCGGGCGCCGCCTGCGCGCTCTCCGCACCATCTCGGACGCGACGGTGCTCGCGGAGTTCGACGACGCCATCCAGCAGGGCCGCGCGAGCGGGCATCACCTCATCGTCTGCGGCCTGCAGGCGCGGATCGAAGGCCTGCCGCTCGAAGCCGCGCTCACGACTTACTTTTACCAGTCGCTCGCCGCGATCTGCGCCGCGGCGCTGAAGCTCATCCGCATCGGCCAGGATGGTTGCCAGCGCACCCTGCGCACCGCGGGCGCGGAAACTGCGCGTGTAACCGCCGCCTCGCGCACCATCGCGCGCGAGGACGCCGGCGTTTTCAATCCGCTCCTCGAAATCGCCGCCATGCGCCACGAGCGCGCGGACGAGCGGCTGTTTATTTCGTAGGCGGCCAGGGGCGGAGGGTTGCCGCGTGGAGGCGGCAACCCTGGGAATTTGCTTTTTCACCGCGCCGCGCCGGAAGCGGGCCGGGCGTCGGGCGGTGCCGGGGAGTGAGGGGGTCCGATCTGGACGTCGTTGATGATCTGGACGCCGTTGATGGCCGCGAGATAGCCGCTGGCACCGAGGCGGCCGAACAAACTCTGCGAGCCCGGAACAGCGGAGAGGGTGAGGGAAGGATCCGTGAGACCCGGCACGACCAGGAGGTTGCCGCTGCCGGCGTGGCGGACTTGGAAGTAATTTTTGAGGAACCACGAGCCCGGGCGGTGGGAGACGGAGAATGCCTTGCCGCCGACTTTGATGTCCATCTGCCCCGGTGAGCCGCTTTCCGGAACGGCGCAATAGATGAAGGCGGTGTATTTTTTGAAGGGAATGCCCTTGAGGGTGATGGTCACAGGCGGTTCCTCGCGTTTGGAGCCGATGAACCCGCGCACGAGAGCTTCATCGCCCGTGCCCTTCTCCATGCGGGGGTCCACTCCTTCGGCGGGCGCCGTCCGCACGACGGTGCAGGGGGTTGCCGCACCGCGGTCATCTTTCAAGGCCACAGGCGCGCCGGAGGCGGCCCCTGGGAGATTGTTCCAATTGCCC
>JBBQYR010000219.1:0-6180 GCA_038208565.1 Chthoniobacterales bacterium | reverse complement strand
TTCAGGTCTTCTTGGGCGGCGGTCAGCCCCGCCATTACCTTTGCTGCGGTCATGCCAGGGAAAGCAGCGTAATTGGCATCCGTGAAATCAATAAGCGATGGTTCCAATCCGACTAATAGCACAGACTTCCCCCCGATGTCGTCGGGTTTTGGAGGCGTGGATTGAGGGTTTGTGTTCATATTTCGGGTTTTGTTTATCGCACAGTCTTACTTGGGCGCGTAGCAACGCCTAACGACCATTGGACGAAATCAGTTCGCATTTAAAGGCGAACCCGGGTCGTCTCAATCGGGGAACTTCAGTGTCCGGCGGTGGGAAAGACGAAGTCCTCATCGGGGCGAGGATGGAGGGTTTGGGGAGGCAGGGCAAGGGCAGGCTTGGGGTGGCCTTGGTCGGGCATGGAGGCGGGACGCTTCGGGCATGGAGGGGAGGCGCTTCGGGGCATGGAGGGAAGGGCCGTTTACTCTGGAAAGGGCTCCTTTTAGGGGGTGATCACGTCGCTGAAGCCTTCCCGCTCCCGCAGATTGACGACCCGGAGCTTTTGCGGCCCGGCGATGCCGGCGGGGATGAGGACGTAGATCTGCATCTCGGTGGCCGGCCCATAGGTGGTCAGGCGCACCCAGGGACCGCCCGCCGCCGGGGCGATGAAGACGCCTTGGGCGGGAATGGTCCGGTCGAAGTCGAGGTGCTCGCCGACGTGCCGGACCAGTCGCGATGCCGACGCCCGCCGGACATTCGTGAATGCGTTCGCTGGGTTCTTTCATGCCCTCTTCTCGCGCTTTTTTTTGCTCCCGTGTGCCCGATTGGTGATCGCGAGGATTGCCGGGTGGGTAAGACGGCGCTCGGCGGTGATGGCAAAGAACTGGGTTTCGACGGCGCGGGTCCGACCGATGGAGATGAAGCCGTAGCGTTCGATCGCCTCCGCAGCGACCGCAGTCGGGACCACCACGAAGGCGCGGCCCTCGGTGCCGACGATCTTCGCGAGTGAGGCGTCCTCAAACTCCGCCACGATCCGCGGCTCGATGCCGGTGACGCGGAACCAATTCTCGAGATCACGGCGGAGACTGCAATTCTGCGTGGGCAGTAGTGCGGGCGCCTGATGCAGATTCCGGGGGAAGCGACCCTGGAGGCGGCGGGCGAAGGCGGGCATCGCGCAGAAGGTGACGCCGCAGCTTCCGATCAGGTGATTGAAGACCTTGACGCCGAGACTGGGTGAAGCGGGCTCATCGGCGAGGACGACGTCGAGGCGGTGGGTGGTGAGTTGTTGAAGAAGGTCGGGGAGCTTGCCTTCATGGCAGGTCAACTGGACAGGCGGCTCGTGGTCGAAGATCGGCCGGAGGATATCGAAGCTCATGAGCTTCGGAAACGAATCGACGATGCCAGCGTGCAGCCGGAGGGAGCGGGAAGTCGGTGCCTGTTTCGCGGCGCGCAGCACCTCGCTGCCGAGGGTGAAGATTTCTTCGGCATAGCCATAGATGAGCTGGCCGAATTCGGTGAGCACGGATGAGCGACCACTCGGACGAAAGAGGTCTTCGCCCAGGGCGGATTCGAGTTGCTGAATCTGGGTGCAGATCGACGGCTGCGAGACGCGGAGTCTCTCGGCCGCGCGACGGAGGCTGCCTTCCTTTGCCACGATCCAGAAGTAACGAAGGTGGTGATAATTGAGGTATTCCAGAGCGGGTAACGTTTCCATTTACTGAAAGAGTTCATGCGATCTTTCGTAATATGCAAACCGTGAGACGCCATCGAGCCTCATCCCGTTCCAGAAACTCCCAATGAAAATCATCCTCAAACATCTCCACCACACGCCATCCACGTCGCTCACCGCGTCGATCGAGCAGCAGCTCGCAGAGCTCGGCAAAACGCGGCAGATCGACGAAGCGCGAGTGGTCATCGAGCGCCGCCTCGAAGCGAGCCCGCCCTTCGTCGTCACCGCGCATCTGGTCACGCCGGGGCCCGATGTTTTTGCCGAGGCGTCGGACCACACCCTGCGTGCGGCGCTGCAAAAGACGATGGAGCAGCTCGCGGCGAGCATCGGCCATCTCCATCAAAAACGTGCCCGGCGCGACCGGGATACACGCAAGACCGGCCCAGCCGCCCGGATCGCTCCCCACGGCCCGCGGAGCTAACCCGTCACTCCAGCAGCCACAGCCCATGACCATCGAAACCATGAACACGCCAAAACCCCGCGAGGGCTCGCTCCTCGCCACCTTCACGACCTATGTCTCAGACGCCGGACTCGACCTCGAACGCTTTGTCCGGGACGGAGGACGACTCGTGGCGAGGCAGGACGAAGCCGGACTTCGCGACGGTCTCGCCGATCTCCGGAGTAAAATCAGCGACCTGCGTCCGGCGCATCCGCAACTCGCGCAGCAACTCGACTTCCTCGCGCAATTCTTTCAGGCCGATGCCGCGCGCGATCCCGAGTGCGTCCGCCACCTGCCGGAAGCCGTCTGCAATGAAGTGACCTTCGCCCTCTTCTACACGGCCAAGGACGTGGACTTGATTCCCGATGACATCCCGGATGTCGGCTACAGCGACGACTGCGCGGTCGTCGAGATGGTGCTCTCCCGGCATGCCGCGGTCTTCGCGCACTACTGCACGACGCACGGCTTCGAGTGGGCCGCGCTGAAGCCTGAGACCTCCCACTAAAACTCCATCAATCCAAAGCCCCGCACATCCATGAAATGGTCCTTCAAAATCGGCCGCATGCTCGGCATCGACGTGTTTCTGCACGCGACCTTCCTGCTCGTTCTCGCCTTCATCGCAGTGACTCACTGGATGGCGCACGGCTCGCTCGGTGCCGTCATCAGCGGAGTGGGCTTTTTCGTGGCGCTGTTCGCTTGCGTGCTGCTGCATGAATATGGACATGCGCTGATGGCGCGGCGTTTTGGCATCGCCACAAAGGACATCACCCTGCTGCCCATCGGCGGCGTGGCGCGGCTCGAACGTATGCCGGACAAACCGGTCCAGGAACTCTGGGTCGCGCTCGCCGGCCCGGCGGTGAACGTCGTCATCGCGGCGGCTCTGGCCGTGTGGCTGACGCTCACCGGCACGTGGGAGCCGCTCACCGCACTGAGCACGACCAACGGCGGATTCGCCGAGCGCCTGCTCGCCGTGAATGTCCTGCTCGTGGTGTTTAATATGATCCCCGCCTTCCCGATGGACGGCGGTCGCGTGCTCCGCGCTTGCATGGCGATGAGAATGGAATATGCCCGCGCCACGCGGATCGCCGCGAACATCGGTCAGGGCCTGGCGCTGGTCTTTGGCATCATCGGATTGTTCTCCAATCCGTTCCTGCTGCTCATCGCGGTCTTCATCTGGTTCGGAGCGGCGCAAGAGGCCGCCGCCACCGACGCGAAAGCGTCCATCGGCGACCTGCCCGTGCGCGAAGCCATGCTCACGAACTTCCGCACGCTCTCGCCACACGACTCCCTCGGCGATGTCGCGCGGTTGCTCATTGAGGGTTCGCAGCAGGATTTCCCGGTGCTCGATGGCGAGCGGGTCGTCGGCGTCCTCACTCACCCACGGCTCTTTGAAGTCCTGCGGGAACGCGGCGAGTGGACGCCTGTGGCCGAGGCCATGGAGCGCGACTTCCGCATGCTGCGCCCGGACGAACGGCTCGACGGCGTGCTCTTCCAGACGGAGCCGGGCAGGACCGTCATGCCTGTGGCTCATGCTGGGCGCCTCGTCGGCCTGCTCACCGCGGAAAACATCGGCGAACTGCTGATGATCCGCTCCGCACGGGCACTGCGTGTGTCCACGCCCCCGCCACTTCCATCGACTCACCATGTCCACTGAACCGACTAACATCCTGACCAAATTGCCTGAAGCAAACCAACTCACCCACCGCCGCTTTCTTATGAAATCCGAAAACATCAAATTCACCGAATCCGACCTCATCGAACTCATCGTGCGTGGCGCCTCGCGCCTGACGCCAGCAGATGCGCACCAGCTTGTGGCCGAAATGCCCGACCACCGCGAGCAATTCGCCCGACTCCGCGAGTCCGGCTACCCGGAGGCGGAGCGCCAGTTGTGGTTTCTGTCGTACGTCGTCGAGCAAGTCTGGACCGACCAGTATCGCGAGATGCCTTACGGTGCGGCGCTGGAGGCGGCGTTTGCGGTCACCTATTTCCTCCGCGAAGGCGATCTGATCCCTGACTCCATCGGTCCCATCGGACTGGTGGACGACATCGCCGTCGTCCAGGTCGTGTTTCTGCGCAACGCGGTCACTTACGAGGCCTTTCGGGCAGCCACCCACCTCGATGGGGCCGACTTCGCCCTCAGCCCTCGTCCCTGATCTTCAGCAACACCCGGCGCGGAAACACCCCATGAAAAATATTTTAGAATGACTGACACTCTCTGGCTCTGGATCGGCTTTAACGTCTTCGTCCTCGCGATGCTCGCGCTCGACCTCGGCGTCTTTCACCGCAAGGCGCACATCGTGACGGTGAAGGAGTCGCTTTCGTGGACGGCCGTCTGGGTCACCCTGGCGCTGATCTTCAACCTCGGCATCTGGCACTACATGGGGCCCCAGAAGGGGCTGGAATTTTTCACCGGCTACGTGATCGAGAAGTCGCTCAGCGTGGACAACGTCTTCGTCTTCGTGCTGCTCTTTTCCTACTTCGCGGTGCCGCCGCTCTATCAGCACAAGGTGCTCTTCTGGGGCATCCTCGGCGCGCTCGTCATGCGGGCGATCATGATCTTCCTCGGCGCGGCGCTCATCGCGAAATTCGCCTGGATCATCTACGTCTTCGGCGCCTTCCTGATCCT
Source organism: Chthoniobacterales bacterium (assembly GCA_038208565.1). Lineage (GTDB taxonomy): Bacteria > Verrucomicrobiota > Verrucomicrobiia > Chthoniobacterales > Chthoniobacteraceae > Chthoniobacter. The sequence continues at coordinate 1,410 of JBBQYR010000219.1, read as the reverse complement.
CACGGGCCTCAAGATGATTTTCAAAAAGGAGGAAGAAATTCATCCCGAGCGCAACCCGCTCGTGCGCTGGTTCAAGAAGCTCATGCCGGTCACGAACGACTACCGTGGCGATAAGTTCTTCGTGAAAGAAAACGGCGTCCGCATGGCCACGCCGCTCTTTGTGGTGCTGCTGCTCGTCGAGTTCTCTGACCTCATCTTCGCGGTGGATTCCATCCCCGCGATCTTCGCGGTCACCAAGGATCCCTTCATCGTCTATACCTCGAACGTCTTCGCCATCCTCGGCCTGCGCTCGCTCTACTTTGCGCTCGCCGGAGTGATGGACAAATTCCACTACCTCAAGATCGGCCTCGGTGTGGTGCTGACCTTCGTCGGGGTAAAGATGCTGCTCGGCCACACGGCGTGGAAGATCGACACGCACGTCTCGCTCGTCGTCATCGTCGGAGTGCTCGCCATCTCGGTCATCGTGTCCTTGCTGCGGCCCAAGAAAGTCGTGGTGAAGGCGGACAAGATTGCGACCCAGTCGGAACCGGCTCCGGTGGATCAGATCTCATGATCCACCTTGCGAAACGCATCGTCGGGTCGCGGCCATTCCGCGGGACGATCATCGCGGTGATCGTCTTCGCCGGGGTGCTCGCGGGCGTGGAAACGAACGCCGCCCTCGTCGCGCAGCATCGCACGCTTCTGCACACTCTCGATGCCGCGGTGTTAGTCGTCTTCATCGCCGAGATCGCACTCAAGCTCGCCGCGCACGGCCGCCGTCCGCTCGATTACTTCCGCGATGGCTGGAACGTGTTCGACTTCTCCATCGTCGCGCTGTGCCTGCTGCCGATTGGCGGACCCTTCGCCGCGGTGCTGCGGCTCGTGCGTGCGCTGCGGCTGCTGCGACTCGTCAGCGCGCTGCCCAAGCTGCAGCTCCTCGTCGGCGCGCTCATCAAGAGCCTCAGTTCCATGGGCTACGTCGGATTGCTTCTGGGGCTGATTTTCTACATCTACGCAGTCGCCGGGGTTCACTTGTTCGGGCAGGCGTCCCCCGAGCATTTCGGGAATCTCCGAGCCGCGCTGCTCGCTCTCTTCCAGATGATCACGCTCGACGACTGGAGGACGATGTATGACGGCGCGCAAGCCGCCGCGCCCTTCGCGGCCACCCCTTACTTCGTCAGCTTCATCCTGCTCGGCACGATGATCATGCTGAACCTCTTCATCGGCATCGTCATGAACAGCATGGCCGAGATGCACACCGAGCTCGATGAGTTGAAGGAAGCCGTCCGAGCCACTGCGGAAAAGGGCAGCGTCCTCGGCGACGTGACCGCGCTCGACCAGCAACTCGCCACGTTGCGCTCTCAGCTCGATGCGCTCCGCGCGAAGCTTTCGAAAACCTCTTCATGAAAACCAAACACTGGCTGCTCACCA
>JBBQYR010000218.1:0-6240 GCA_038208565.1 Chthoniobacterales bacterium | reverse complement strand
GAAGCAGCCAGCCATGCACCTTCCCGCACCGCCTCCGGGGTGCCTCCGGTTTCTCTCGATATCCCCGGGTTTCACCCGGGGCTAATTTCCTTTCAGCCCTCCGGGCTGCGGGAGCGTCTGATTGTTTCCTGAAGTTGGTATAAGATTGCGAAGGATCTCAGATCTCGGTCTGGCATCGGTCGCGGGCTTGGCGAGGAAAGGCAGAGGTCAGAGGTTCTTCGTTCCTCAGAATGACGGGGAAGAGGGGACGTCGCTTGGCTAGGAATGCGATCTGACTGCCGCGAATGCGTTCTGTATAAAAAGTGGCGCCTAATCCAAATGCAAAAAGCCGCGCCGGATCGCCTCGGTGGCGGCTTGGGCGCGGTCGCTCACGCCGAGTTTCATCAGGATGTTGCTCACGTGGCGCTTCACGGTGTCCTCGGCGATGTGCAGCGCGCTGCCGATTTCCTTGTTGCTCTTGCCCGCGCTGATCAGGCCGAGCACTTCGATCTCGCGCTCGCTGATGTCCGGCCCGGCGATGCGGCCCGCGAGGCGCTGGGCGAGGGCAGGCGGAAGGTAACGCTCGCCCGCGGCGACGGTGCGGATGGCGGTGAGGAGTTCGTCGCGGGAAGCCGATTTGAGCAGGTACCCGCGGGCGCCGGCCTGGACTGCGCGATAGACGTCTTCCTCGCCGTCGAAGGTCGTGAACATGAGCACGCGGGCGTCGGGCGATTGCACGCGGAGAGCGGTGGTGGCTTCGATCCCGCTGCCGCCGCGCATGCGCAGATCCATGAGCACGACATCGGGCGCACATTGGGCGTAAACGGCGAGCGCCTGCTCGCCGCTTTCCGCTTCACCCACCACGCTGAGGTCCTCCTCGATGCCGAGCGACGCGGTGAGGCCGCTGCGGACGACGTGATGGTCATCGACGACGAGGATGCGGATCGGTTTGGGGCGGCTCATTTTTCGGGAAGGGGAACGGTGGCTTCGAGCGTCGCGCCCGAGCCGGGCTGGCTGCGGATGGCGACGTGGCCGTGGAGTTTCTGCACGCGCTCGCGGATGCCGATCAATCCGAAATGTCCCGGCTTGGCGGTTTCACGCTCGGGGTCGAAGCCGCGGCCATTGTCGGCGATGCGCAGGCGCACCTCGTCGGTGGTGAAAGCGAGAGTGATGTCGATCCGGCTGGCCTGCCCGTGTTTCACGGCGTTGGTCGTGGATTCCTGCGCGATCCGCAGCAGCTCATGCTCGACCACGCCGGAGAGGCGGCAGGGTTCGCCTTCGGTATGCACCTCGATGGTGCGTTCGTGGCGGAGTCCGGCGACGGCGCGGTCAATTGCTTCGGGCAACGGGGCGTCGTCGAGGGCGCGTGCGCGGAGGTTGCTGACCATGCTGCGCGCTTCCTCCTGGATGCTCTGCACAAGGCGGCGCGCGGCATCGAGGAGTTCGCGCGGTTTGGGGTCGGTGACCTTGGTGCCGGCGGCATCGAGGCGCAGCGCGAGCCCCACGAGTTCCTGCTCCAGCGTGTCGTGGAATTCGCGGGCGATGCGCTCCCGCTCCTCGGCGGCGGCTTCCACTTTCACCTTCTCGCGGATGATCGTGGTCTGCGCTGCGACCCGGCGCCGGAGTGAGACGGCCCAGACCAACGCCGCTCCGGCGACGGCGAGGACGAGACCGAGCGCGGTGGCGAGTCGCTCGGGCGACCACCACGGCGGCTGGTGCAGGACGGTGATGTCTTCGGCTGAGCGGAGAAGGATGGAAAACGATCCCGGGTAGGCGCGGAAACGCAGCGCGGGCAAATCCAGTTGCTCGACGACGACGATGCCGCGGAGGCGCAACCCGCTGCCGGGGCGCAGGGTGGCCAATCGCTCGCGATCCGCCCCGGCGATGCGGGCGCGAAACGAAATGTCGCCCGCGCGCAGGACGAGTTGCAACTCGTCGTCGGTGCGCTGCAGGTCGAGCAAATCGGCGGCGAGTTGCACGAGATTGGCGTCGTGCGCGCCTTGGGCGAGATCGGCGGCGCGGGTAATCACCGGCTCGATTTCCGGCCCCGCGGCGACGACGCGCCAGACGGCATCGCGGAGCTGCGCGCTGAAGGTGCCCATCTCGGCGAAACCCGCGGCTTCCAGGACATCGCCGGGCCGTAGCGGGTCCAGCGAACTCCCTTCCACAAGCAGACCCTGCGTGTCGTCGCGAAGAAAAAGTGCGCGACCCGGCGCGTGGTGCATGACGATGCCGCGGACTTTCACGCGATGGCCGGGAGCGATCGCGGAATTGAATTGCAGGAGCTGCGCGGTCGGCGTGATCGGCAGCGCGAAAGGGTCTTCCGGCGCGGGCTGTTCGACCTGGAAAGCCGTGAGGTCCTGGATGCGGAGATGTGGCGCGACGAGCTGACGGTGGCTGTTGATGAAACCAGCAGCTAGGCCGGTGACGCGCACTGCGGCGTCGATCAGACGCTCACCATCTGCGGCCGTGACGACATTCGCGAGGATCTCGATACGCCCATTGCCGATGGCGAGAGTCAGCGAGCCGCGCCCGTCTTTGTCGGTGCGGAAAGCGCGCACGGTGCCGCGGACTTCCACCCACTCGTAGTTGAACGTGCCGGAGGCGAGTTGCTCGTAGTCCAACGTGCGCGGCGCAGGCAACGGAGCCTGGCCGACGATGGCAAATTTCTGCGGCACGACGCCGGTGAGATACAGGCCGCGGTAGGTAAAGCCTTCGACTTCCAGCAACTGCCCGGCCTCGGCGGTGAAGGCGGTATTTTGCACGTGGATGTAGGTGCCGCCAGTTTCGTCCTGCACGAAGATCGTGCCTTCCGAAGCGCGCAGCGTGACGACGGCGCGGAGCTTCACGGGGTAGCTGCGGGCGGCTTCCTCGGCGGGCAGATTGCGAAGTTCCAGCGCGGTGGTGAGCGTCCGCAGTGGCGGGTCCTGCGCACGTGCGCCGACGAGCAGCAGGAGGAGAAGCAGGGTGAGGAAGCGCACGGCGAAATCACGTTAGCCGATGGCGCAAGCATGGCGCGAGCGCGGAGCTTGTCGGCGGCGGCGAAGAGCGAATACGTTGCCGATATTCCGCCTTCGAGTTATGCGCCCCCGACTTTGCTCCGCCTTCGTCCTCACTCTGTTTTTCGCCGCCCATGCCTGCGCGCAGGAGTGGACGAGGTTCCGCGGGCCAAATGGCTCCGGGCTCGCCCACGCGCCGAACCTGCCGCTGCCGTTTTCGGAGCAGGACTTCAACTGGAAGATCGAACTGCCGGGCGGCGGGAACTCTTCGCCCACGATCTGGGGCGACCGCGTTTTCATCTCCGCGAATCCGGCGGGCACGGGCAAAACGGTGCTGCTCTGCGTGAATGCGGCGGATGGCAAGGTGCAGTGGCAGCGCGAGCATGAGACGAACACTTTCCGCAAACACGCGGACAACAGCTACGCCAGCGCCACGCCCGCGGTGGATGCGGAGCGGGTGTATTTTCTGTGCCTCGCGCCGGAGGGTTCGGTGCTCATCGCCTTCGAGCAGAAGGACGGGCGCGAAGTCTGGCGCAAGGATCTCGGACCTTTCGTTTCGCAACACGGGCCGGGGACTTCGCCAATCGTGGAGGAGGGGATGGTGATTGTGGATTTCGATCCGGATGAGCCGAAGAGTTTCGTCGCGGCCTTCGACGCAGCGACGGGCGCCGAGCGCTGGCGCTGGGAGCACGAGGGCCGGAAGCACACTTCGTCCACGCCCTGCCTTTTCCGGACAAAAGCGGGCGGCACACAGCTCATCACCATGAGCAAAAATGCCGGGCTGACCGGGCTCGATTTCAAGACCGGCAAAGTCGCGTGGCAATTGCCCGATCTGATCGCCAAACGCTGCGTCGCGTCGCCGCTGGTCGCGGATGACCTGGTCTTCGCACAGTGCGGCGAAGGACAGGCGGAGAGCTTCGTTTATGCAGTGCGACCCGCGGCGGATGGGAAGTCCGCGCAGAAGGTTTACGAGGTCATTCGCACCGGCGGATATGTACCGACGCCGATCGCCGTGGGGCCGCTGATTTTCTACTGGAAAGAGAACGGGCTGGTGACGTGCGTGCGGGCCGCGAACAACGAACAGGTCTGGAGCGAGCGCGTGCAGGGGCCGTTTTACGGCTCACCGATCGCAGTCGATGGGCGGCTCTATTCGTTCACGCGCCGCGGCGAACTCGTCGTGCTGAAGGCCGGCGATAAATTCCAGGAACTCGCGCGCATTCCACTCGGCGAAGGTTCGTTTGCCACGCCCGCGGTGAGCGGAGGGCGGATGTATCTCCGCACCTTCACTCACCTCATTTCCGTCGGGAAATAGCCGCGCTTAATAGAAGCTCGCGTTCACGTAAACGCGGCGGCCGCTCCGGTAATGGTAGCGACCGCGGTTGTCGTTGTAATAGCGCACTGTGGTCGCCGGGCGATACGGGCGGGGATTCACGACCACGACATCGCGCCGATCGGGCCGGCGATGCGTGCGGTAATAATAGTCGTCGCGCTCCGCGTAAGCGGTGCGGCGGTGATAGCCAGCCGGGTAAGTGGAGACGACCGCGGTCTCACAACCGGTGAGAAGCAGCGGCGCGGTGATGGCGGCGAGGAGGAGGAGCGATTTCATGGGGCGGCGGATTTTCTATCTGTGGGTTCGCAGATGGAGAGGCGTTTGGTTCCTTCGGCGGTGCGATGATGCGGCTTCGACGCGCGTTTGGCGCGGCAATTCAATCTAAGCTCGCGCGCCCGATTTGGTTCCGTCATTGCTCACGCCCCTGCCATGAAACATCTCCTCCCGCTCGCTCTCTCCATTGGCACTCTGCTCACCGCGCCGACGCTCCGCGCCGCCGAGCCCGACTTTCCGCTCACCGAGGATTCCAAGCCGCACGACAACGTGCCGAAGGGCGAACTGATCAAGTTCGAGTTTGCGCAGTCGAAGATCTTCCCCGGCACGACGCGCGAGGTGACGATCTATGTGCCGAAGCAGTACGACGGCACGAAGCCAGCGTGCGTTTTTGTGAATCAGGACGGCGTGCAGTGGAATGCGCCTGTGGTTTTCGACAACCTGATCGCACGCGGTGAGATGCCGGTGACGATCGGGGTTTTCGCGCGGCCCGGCGTGGTCAAGGCGCTGGATGGTAGCGCCGCGCTCGACCGCTTTAACCGCAGTCTCGAGTACGATGGGATGGGGCCGGACTACGCGAATTTCGTGCTCACCGAACTGCTCCCGGCGGTGGAGCAGAAGACGACGACGGACGGGCGCAAGATCGTGCTGAGTAAGAGCGGGAATGATCGGGCGATCGGCGGGAGCAGCAGCGGGGCGATTTGCGCGTTCATCGCCGCGTGGGAGAGGCCGCAGGAGTTTTCGCGCGTCTTTAATGTCGTCTGCACGATGGTCGGGCTGCGCGGCGCGAACGTCTATCCCACGCTCATCCGCAAGTATGAGCCCAAGCCGATCCGCGTCTATCAACAGGACGGGAAGAACGACAACAACATCTATGGCGGCGACTGGTGGATGGCGAACCAGGAGCTCGAGCGCTCGTTGACTTTTGCGGGCTACGAGCACGATCACATCTGGGGCGAGGGTGGGCACAATGGCAAACACGGCACGCAGGTTTTCCCCGATGCGATGCGTTTCCTCTGGAAGGGCTGGCCGGAGCCGGTGAAGGCGGGCGCGGGTTCGCCGCAGTTGCAGGACATCCTCATTCCCGGCGAAGGCTGGCAAGTCGTGTGGGAGGGCGGGAAATTCACCGAAGGCCCGGTCCACAACGCCAAGGGCGAGGTGTTCTTCAACGACATCCCGAATGCGAAGACCTACCGCGTCGGGCTCGACGGTAAGGTGGCGGAATTCATCGCGGACTCGAAGAAGGCGAACGGCATGGCGATCGGGAAAGACGCGCGGTTGTATGCGGTCGTCGCGGGTGAGCAGAAGATCGTGGCTTTCGATGAGAAAGGGCAGGGGACGACCGTGGCGGAAGGTATCCGGGGGAATGACATCGTCGCGCTGCACCACGGCAATCTTTACGTGACCGAGCCGGGCGACGCGACCAAGCCGAGCAACGTGTGGCTGATCAAACCCGACGGCTCGAAGCAGATCGTCGATACCGGGCTGAAGTTTTCCAACGGCATCACTGTCTCGCCCGATCAATCGCTGCTCTACGTCGCGGACTCCCGCACGCATTGGGTTTACAGCTATCAGATCCAGCCCGACGGCACGCTGAAACACAAACAGCGCTACTACCATCTGCACGTACCCGACACGGCGGACGATGCCGGCGCCGAC
>JBBQYR010000217.1:0-6247 GCA_038208565.1 Chthoniobacterales bacterium | reverse complement strand
GGCAGGCGCACGTCGTCGAGATGCCGGGTGCGGGCGAGCAGGACGGTGGCGCAGGATTCCACGAGGTCGCTCACATTGGTCGCCATGAGCACGCCGCGGCTCACGGAGTGGATGTTGTGTCCCGCCCGGCCTGCACGCTGGAGCGCTTTGCTCACGCCTTTCGGCGTGGACATCATGACGACAAGCTCGACGGCGCCGATGTCGATTCCGAGTTCGAGGCTGGTCGAGCAGACGACGGCGCGCAGTTCACCACGCTTGAGCCGATCCTCGACCTCGCGCCGGACGTCCCGCTCGAGCGAGGCGTGGTGACATTCGATGACGTCTGCGAGATCGGGAAAGCTTTGGCGCAGCCAGAAGGTCGTGGCCTCGGCGCCGGAGCGGGTGTTGCAAAAGACGAGCGTGGTTTGGTGTTTGCGGATCAGCCCGCCCAGCTCGCGCACGAGCCGTTGGCCGGTGTAGCCGGCCTCGGGATAGGGGTTCTTGCGCAGTGGCGTGTGGACGCTGAGCTCGATTTTCTTGGCCGACGCCACGTCGAGGATCGCGCACTCGCCGTGGGTGCCGACGAGGAAACGGGCGACCTCGGGCAAGGGCGAAACCGTGGCCGAGAGGCCGATGCGCTGGAGTTTGTCGCGTCCCTCCGCGAGCCGCTCGAGGCTGAGCGCGAGATGGGCGCCGCGTTTGTTTTCGGCGAGTGCGTGGATTTCATCGACGATCACCCAGCGGACGCTGGCCAGCGGGGCGAGCCACTTCTCCTGGCTGAGCAGGACGCACAGACTCTCCGGTGTGGTGAGCAGGATGTGCGGCGGTTTGGTGAATTGCTTCGCGCGTTGGCTGGCGGTGGTGTCGCCGCTGCGCAACTCGACGCGGATCGGCGGCTTTTCGCCGAAGATCTCCTGCAGCGGCTCGCGTAGATTTTTCTCCAGGTCGTAGCTCAGCGCGCGGAGCGGCGAGACGTAGACGCACTGGATTGTGTCGCGCAATTTCCCCGCAGCGTGATCCTGCGCGAGCTGATCGAGCACGCCGAGGAAAGCGGCGAATGTCTTGCCCGTGCCAGTCGGCGAAGCGAGGAGGAGATTTTCGCCGCGTGCGAGGCGGGGCCACGCGGCCTGCTGCGCCGGAGTCGGCTCGCCATACTTCTCCGCGAACCACGCAAAGACGGGCGAAAGTTCGGCGGGGGGAGCTGGCATGGAGATGGAAATTCGGCGCACGCTCACTACAGTCAAACGAATCACCGCCTGATGAAGACTCTCTCACTTTCCCTCCTTGCCTTGCTCGCTGCCTTCGCTCCGCTGCGCGCGGCGCCGGAATTCCGCGGGGCGTGGGTGGCGACGGTGCATAATCTCGACTGGCCGTCGAAGCCGGGTCTGCCGGCGGCGGTGCAAAAGGGTGAGCTGAGAGCCATCCTGGACCGCGCGCAATCGCTCAAACTCAACGCGATTCTCTTCCAGGTGCGCCCGGCTTCCGATGCTCTCTACGCCTCGGATCGCGAGCCGTGGTCGGTCTTCCTGAGTGGACGCCAGGGTGCCGACCCAGGCTACGACCCGCTCTCCTACGCCATCGCCGAAGCGCACGCGCGCGGCATCGAACTGCACGCGTGGTTCAACCCCTTTCGCGCTTCCACGAAGACGACCGGGCCTTTCGCTTCGAATCACGTGACGCAGACGCATCCCGAGTGGGTTCGCACTTACGCCGGGCAGCGCTACATCGATCCCGGAGTGCCGGAGGCGCGGCGTTACGTGCTCGAGGTGATGCTCGATGTGGTCCGGCGTTACGACATCGATGGCCTGCATATCGACGACTATTTTTACCCCTATCCGGTGGGTGGCGCGTCGTTTCCCGACGAGACGAGCTGGCAGCGTTATGGCGCGTCGAGCGGCATGAGCCGCGCGGATTGGCGGAGGGATAATGTGAATCGTTTCATCGAGGCGATGTATCGCGGGGTGAAGGGCGTGAAGCCGTCGGTGCGTGTGGGCATCAGCCCGTTTGGCATCTGGCGGCCGGGCGTTCCGGCGACGACGCAGGCCGGGCTCGATTCTTTCGATCAGCTTTTCGCGGATTCGCGCCATTGGCTGGCGCAGGGCTGGTGCGATTATCTCGCGCCGCAGCTCTACTGGTCGATCGAGCCGGCGAAGCAGAGTTTCCCGGTGCTGCTGAATTGGTGGCGGCAGCAGAGCCGTGCGGGGAAACCGATCTGGCCGGGCATCGCCACGGAGCGCGTGGGGTCGAGTCGGCCGGCTGGTGAGATGGCGCGGCAGATCGAGCTCACGCGGCAGGGCGAGCTGAATGGCGGTGCGCCGGGGCACATTCACTGGAACATGAAGGCGCTGATGAACAACAAGGGCGGGGTGAGTGAGTTGCTGAAGCGCCAGGTCTATCTGGACAAGGCGGAAACCCCGCAGCGCTGATCGGAGGAAAATGGCCCGGCAGCATTGGCAAGCGCTGCAGGATGAGTCCTGCCCGTACTTGGCGGGCCGGGCGGCGACGACTGATTACCGGATTCTCACCGAGGTCTCGCCCGAAGAACATGAGGCCATGCTGGTTCGCGGCTGGCGGCGTTTTGGCGTGCAGTATTTCCGCCCGGAGTGTGTGGGCTGCATGGAGTGTGTGTCGCTGCGGATTCCGGTCGCGGACTTTGTGCCGACGAAGAGCCAGCGCCGCGCGTGGCGAAAGTGTGGGCACCTGCGCGTGGCTGTGGGGGCGCCGCGGGTGGACGTGGAGCGGCTCGAACTTTTTCAGGCGTGGCATGCGATGCGGGAGGCAAAGCGCGGCTGGAATCCGAGCCCGATGGGAGCAGATGAATACGCGGCGACTTTCTGCCCGCCCAATCCCTGCGCGCGGGAGATGGCCTACTACGATGGCTCGCGGCTGATCGCGCTGGGCCTGATCGATGTCACGCCGCACGCGGTCAGCTCGATCTATTTTTTCTATCACCCGGATGCCGCGCCGTGGTCGCCCGGCGTGGCCAGCGTGCTCTTCGAGATCGAGTGGGCCCGCCAGCGTGGCTGCGCGCATCTGTATCTCGGCTATCGCGTGGCGGAGTGTCCTTCGACCGCTTACAAAGGCCAGTACGGACCGCACGAATTACTCATCGGTCGCCCGGGTTTTGAGGAAGAGCCGGTGTGGCGTTAGCGCCGGTTATTTGCGGCCCGCGGAGTCCATTTGCGCGAGGCAGTGGAGCAGGTAGGGGAGGAGCTGCTTTTTCCGCGAGACGACGCCGGCGAGTTCCCAGATGTGCGGGCTGCGCTGCGGGTAGTCGATCGTTTGCAGGAAGGCGTCGTCGCCTTGCACGAGGAGGAGCGAGGTCTGGTCGTTGATGTCGGTGACGAGCAGGCAGGCGAAGAGCAGGCCGTCGCGTTTGCGGAAGGTGTCGAGCGCGGCGAGCAGGCCGTCGCGTTTTTCGCCGAAGTGGGCGAACGTCAGCTCCTCAATTTGCGCGACGCTGAAGGCGTGGCCGTTTTCTTCGTAGGGTTTGCAGTCGGCGGTGATGGCCTGTTCCGCGGTCATCGTGAGGAGCGGCGAACCGACGCTGAAGATTTCCTCGGCGAGCGTGTCGGGATCGACCCCGGCGATTTTCGAGAGCCGGTTGAGGATGTCGGCGTCGGCGGGCGTGGTTGTGGGCGAGGTGAGATTGAGCGTGTCGGAGACGAGCCCGGCCATGAGCAGGCCGGCGATGCTCGGCGGAATCGGGATGCCGAGCTGCTGGTAGCACATGGTGACGATGCTGCTCGTGGAGCCGACGGGGTTGTTCCAGAAAAGAATCGGCGTATCGCTCGCGAACCCGCCGAGCTTGTGGTGATCGAGGATTTCGACGATGGGCACCTTGTCCGCGCCGCGCACGGCCTGGGCGAGTTCGTTGTGATCGACGAGAATGAGCTGGCGCGGGATTTCCTTGAGAAAGTCGGACTTCGAGAGAATGCCGACGAGGGTGCCGTGGTCGTCGATGACGGGGAAGATGAAGGCGGCGCTCTGGGCGGCGAGCTGGCGCGCTTCTTCGAGCAAGGTGTCGGGCTGAAAGCTGCGGTAGTCGCTTTCGATCATGCGCCCGACACGGACGGCGCCACGGGCTAGGAGCACGCTGGTCGCGGTGTCGTGAGGCGAACTGATCATGGTGACAGCCGCGGCGCGGGCGGCGGCGCGGATCTCTTCGTCGACCGGCAGACCGCCGGTGACGATGATCGCGTGGACGCGCGCGGCGATGGCCATTTCTTGAATATGCGGACGGTCGCCGACGAAGAGGATGACTTTGCGGTCGCGCAGTTTCTTCAGGCGTGGGCCGAAGGAATCCTGCGCCATCGCGCCGACCATGAGCAGTTGTTCCTCGGGCTCACCCGAAAGTGAGCCGCTGACCAAGGCGCCGCCGAAGGTCGTGACGATGTCGGCGAGCGACGCGGTGACGAGTCGGGCCGAGCTGGCTTCTTCCCGGGGTGGGAAGAGGTGATGGCTCACCATGAAGGTGCTGAGCAGACCGAGGCAGCGATTGCGGTCATCCACCACGGGCAGACCTCGGAGGCGCTTTTTGTCGATGAGCTGGAGCGCGTCGTAAACCGGGGAATCGCCGCGCACAGAAATAACCCGCGCCTCCATGACGTCGCTGACGCGCGGCGAGAGGTCGTTGATCAAGAGCGGCGCTTCTACGCCGAATTTTCCGAGGACGAAATCGATGCGGGCGTTGGTATTGCCAGCCCGCGCGGGGATGACATTCGCCTGCCCGCTCAGGCGCTTGAGTTCGGCGTAGGCGACGGCAGCGCAGATGGAATCCATGTCGGGATTCCTGTGGCCAATGACGATGGTCTGCATCGCGGCGGAAGATGCACGCCCGCGGAGGGCGCGACAAGTTTCCTGAATCAGGTAGAGAGGATTACAGGCCGACGCTGGACTCGCTTTCCTGGAGTTCCATCATCTTGCGGCGATCCGAAGGACTGAAAACGTTGTATTCGGTACCGTGTTTGGCGCGGAACGCTTTCTCGAGATGCCGGTCGCGTGGCGCGGTCTCGGGCGGCTGCTGCGCGCGGTCGAGCACGTTCGGCGGGTTCCAAGTGCTGGTGCTGCGCGAGGCGATCGGAGTCAGGACATCCGCCTCCTGGGCGATGGGTGCGGGCTTCGGTGCGGGCGCTGTTTTCACCGCGACCGGTGCGGCCTTGGCCACGGGAGCGGGTTTCGCCGCAACGAGGGCGGGTTTGACGGTGGGTGCTGGTTTCGCGGCGACGGGCACGGGTTTGGTCGCCACGGCGACGACGCGTGGCTTGGTGGCGGCGCGAGGCTTGAGCTTGGCGATCGGTTTCTTTTTCGCGGCGATTTTCGGCGCGGGTTGCTGTTTGGCGACGGGTTTGGTCGTGTCTTTCGCCGGGGCCATTTTGAAGAACGAAGCGGGCTCGGGTTGGCGAACCTTCGGCGTTGGCGCCGGCCTGGCGACGATCCGGACGGGGGCTGGCTTGACCTTGATCACGACTGGCTTGGGAGTCGGCTCGGGTTTCTTTACGACCACTGGAGCGGGCGCTTTTTTCACCGGGGCGACCTTCACGACGGCGCGCTCCGCTGGGCGCAGGCTCTGCGAGGGTTTGGCGAAAACCAGCATGGCTTTGCTGCTCCCACCTTTGGCCGGATAGTTCTTTTCCTCGATGACCTCTGCTTTGCGACGCAGGTAAAATGAAACCTGCCGATTGAGTTCACCGTTGGGCAGCCACACCGGTTTGTTGAGGCGGTCGTCCTTCAGCCACCACTGGTGCGTGCCGCTGGAGGCGTCCCGGTAAATGACGGCGGTGCGCGTGCCGACGGCCTCTTCCCGCAGCCGGGTGGTGTAGCGGTATTGGTAGGTGATCACCTTGTGCTCGATCCCGCGGCTGGCCAGTGCGGCATGCAGGCGGGAGGCGTAGGCGTGGGAAGGATCGGGATCGCGGACGGACTGGCCCGGGCGGACCTGCATCACGGTCTCCCAGGTCTCGGATTTGTCGAAAACCTGGCAACCCGACAGGCCAAGGCACAGCGCGATGGAAAGAGCGAGGGGCTTCTGAAGGACGGGATGAAGCATGGGCTGGAAGTGGGTAACCGTTGAGTTCTCGGCGGGCGTACAGGAAATCCTGACCCGCCTCAACGATAATTTGCGCTGGTGTCGGCGACGGTTCAAAAGTGGAATTCTTGCCGGTTCAAAAGTGAACAGGCCGCTACAGAGTAAAAGAGCCTAAAATTGGGGGCCAGATGTCCTTCGGAGGATGTTCGACGACCCAGAGCTTGCGGTTCGGATGGTGGA
>JBBQYR010000216.1:0-6404 GCA_038208565.1 Chthoniobacterales bacterium | reverse complement strand
AGGGCGAGACGCTGGAAGAACTGCGGACCATGGTGCGCGAGGCCGTGCGCTGCCACTTCGACGACATGGCGCGACCCGGCCTGATCCGGCTGCACTTCGTTCGGGACGAAGTGTTGAGCGCGTGAAGATCCCGCGCAACCTCAGCGGCGCACAGCTTGTCCGCGCCCTGCGGAGACTCGACTACGAAGCCGTCCGCCAGGATGGCTCGCACGTTCGCGTGACGACGCAGCGCGATGGAGAACATCATATCACCGTCCCTGCGCACGCTCCGCTAAAAGTCGGCACGCTGAACAGCATTCTGAAGCTCGTGGCCGTACATCACCGGCTTTCCGTTGGCGAATTGCTCGCGCTTCTCGACCTGTAACCGATGCCGGCGATTCGCCACCTCTACTTCCACATCCCCTTCTGCCCGAAGCTCTGCCCGTACTGCTGCTTCTACGTGGAGACGGGCGCGAAGAACAAGACGACCGCCTTCCTCGATGCGCTGCTCCGCGAAGTGGACGCGGCGAAAGCAAGCTACGACGTGCGCCCGGAGACGATCTACTTCGGCGGCGGCACGCCGAGCGCACTGACCGTGGAGCAGCTTGAATACTTGCTCGGCGGGCTGCGGGACCGACTGGACTTGAGCGCGCTCCGCGAATGGACCTTCGAGGTGAACCCCGCAACCGTGCGTCCCGAAAAAGCCCGCGTCCTGCGCTCCGCGGGCGTCTCGCGGATCAGCCTCGGCGTCCAATCGTGGGACGATGCGCTGCTCAAAACACTCGGACGAGTGCACGATGCGCGCCAGGCCGAGGCGACGTTTGTCACGCTCCGCGAAGCGGGATTCGACAACATCAACATCGACCTGATGTTTGCCGTGCCCGGCCAGACGCTCGCGCAGTGGCAGGCCACGCTCGCCAAAACCATCGCGCTGCGATCCGAACATGTCTCGTCGTACTGCCTGACCTACGAGGAAGACACCGCCTATTTCCGCCAGCTCCAGCTCGGCACTTTCCGCCAGGACGACGACCGCGACGCGGACCTTTTCGAGCTGACGATCGACACACTGACCGGCGCCGGTTTCGACCACTACGAAATCTCCAACTACGCGAGGCCCGGCTTCGAATCGGTCCACAACTTCGCCTATTGGCGCGGGATCGATTACCTCGGGTTCGGCCCGAGCGCGTTCTCAACCGTCGGGCTGCGGCGCTGGCAGGCGATTCCCGACACCGCCGAATACACCCGCCGCATCGGCGTCGGCGAGAGCGTGGTGAGCTTCACCGAGGAACTCTCGCCCGCGACCCGCGCGGGCGAGATCGCGGCCTTTGCGGTGCGCACCCGGGAAGGCATCGCGACGAGCGAACTGGCGCGCTGGCCCGAGGTGCAGGAGTTTCGCGAGCTCGGTTTCCTCGAGGACCGCGGTCCGCGCACCGTGCTCACGCGGCGTGGAAAGTTGATGGCCGACGCCGTTGCCGAGGCGTTCGTTTAAAGCGTCAGAGCAGCGCGAGCAGCCGCGTCCCGAAGACCAGCAGACCGATCACCGCCGCCGCCAGTGCGGCGAGCAACACGGCCCCCGCCGCGACATCCTTGGCCCGCCCAGCGAGCGGATGCTGCTCCGGCGAAACCAAGTCCACCACCGCCTCGATCGCGGTGTTCACTCCCTCAGCCGTCCAGACGAGTCCGATCGCCGCGACAATCGCCAGCCATTCCGCGCGCGAAATCTGGAAGCCGAACCCCGCACCGATCACCACCACGGTCGCGACGAGATGCAGGCGCGCATTGGTCTGCGTGCGCAGCAGAAAACCGACGCCACGAAAGGCGAAGACCAAACTCCGGGCGACGCGCCTCATTCCCGAACACTCCACTGGCGGGCGCGCGCTCACGTTCGGAGCCGCGGGTTACTTCTTCTCCGGGAAAAACTTCGGCGCCTCGCCGGGCTTGGCCGCATCCGGTTGCGGCGCGGCGGGCGCGGGTTCCGCAGCCGCTTTCGGCGCATGGCTGTCAGCCCCGTGTCCGGCCGCTCCGTGGCCCTCGAGGTGTTTGCCAAACTCCATGGCGTGTTCAGCGGGTAACTGGGAAGCCGGGTGCTTTTCGCAGGCGTTGACGAAGAGCGCGAGTGCGCCGAGCAGGAGAACGGAAAGGCGTTTCATAGTGAGCGGGCGGAGGTTAGCGGCGGACGCGGGCGTTTCCAGTGAAAAAATACGCCTCACAGTCCGCGATAGCTGCAGCGCGCAGTCGGCGTCTCGTGAATGACGATCTCGGCGAGCCCCGGACACTGCGGGGCCAGCTTCGCCCAAAACCACGCCGCCATGTTTTCAATCGTCGGGTTGGAGAGGCCGGGAATTTCGTTCAGGTAACCGTGGTCGAGATCGGCGAGCAGCGGGCGCATTGCCTTGCTGATCTCGGCGTGGTCGTAAAACCAGCCGGTCTTGGAATCGACCTCGCCCTCGACGCTGATCTCCACCTTGAAGCTGTGCCCGTGCATCTGGCGGCACTTGTGACCCTCGGGCGCGTGCGGCAGCGTTTGAGCGGCTTCGAAGGTGAAATCTTTGGTCAGGCGGACTCGCATAGTCCCGGTGTTCTACACGCCCTTCTGCTTCGGATCCCAGATGAATTTGTGCATCTGCAACTGGAAGCGCACGGGCAACTGATCCTCGATGATCCACTCCACGATCTGCCGCGGTTCGATGCGTCCGAAGATCGGCGAGAAGAGCACGCAGCCACAGCGGTTCGCGAGGTCGTGCTCACTGACGCGGTCGCGCGACCATTCGTAATCCTCGCGGGAGCCGATCACGCACTTCACTTCATCCCCTTGGTTGAGGTGCGCGATGTTGCTCCACAAATTGCGCGCGCATTCCCCACTGCCCGGCGTCTTCAGATCCATGATGCGATGCACCCGCGGATCGATCGGCGAGATGTCGTGCGCGCCGCTGGTTTCGATGAGCACGGTGCGGCCCGCGTCGCAGAGCGCGGTCATCAACGGGAGCACGTTCTTTTGCAGCAGCGGCTCGCCGCCGGTGATCTCGACCAGCGGCGTGTCGAACTTCAGCACCTCGTCGAGCACCTCCGCCACGGGCCGCTTGTCTCCTTTGTAAAAGGCGTATTCCGTATCGCAGTAGGTGCAGCGCAGATCGCAGAAAGTCAGCCGCACGAAAACACAACGCAACCCGGCCCAAGTGCTCTCGCCCTGGATGGACTCGTAGATTTCGTTGATCGTCAGCGTCGGCGCTTTTTCAGACATCGGGGTCGGGAAGTTAGGCGGGATTTCCGCGATGAACAGGAGGAACCCGCGCGCCACGCTGTGGAAAAATCCTGTTCAACCGGCGAATCCTGATAATCCTATCCTCCCTTTTCCCGCCATGCCCAACCGTATCGACCAGAAATTCTCCGACCTCCGCGCTGCGGGGAAGAAAGCGCTCATCGCCTACATCTCCGCGGGCGACCCACATCTCGACGCCACCCGCGAACTGGCCTGGGCCTTTGAAAAGGCGGGTGTCGATCTGCTCGAACTCGGCGTTCCCTTTTCCGATCCACTGGCCGATGGCGTGGTCAATCAGCTCGCCGCGACCCGCGCGCTCGATGCCGGCACGACCGTCCATGGCGTGCTCGATTGCGTCCGCGAGATTCGCCGGAAGTCGCAACTCCCGATCGTGCTCTACACCTACATGAACCCGATCTACCGCTACGGGTTCGAGCTCTTCCATCGCGACGCCGAAGCCGCGGGTGTCGATGGCTTGCTCATCCTCGATCTCCCGCCCGACGAAGATTCGCTCAACGCCGAACTCTCCGAGCACACGGGCCTCAAGCGTATCCGCCTCATCGCCCCGACGACGCCGGAAAAACGCATCGCCCAGCTCACCGCCGGCGCGAGCGGTTTCATCTACTACGTCTCGCGGGAAGGCGTGACCGGCGAGCGCACGGAAGTCGCCACCTCGCTCCCCGAGCGTGTGGCGGCGATTCGCGCGACCACTTCACTCCCGATCGCCGTCGGCTTCGGCATCTCGAATCCCGAGCACGTCCGCCAGGTCGCACAACACGCCGACGGCATCGTCGTCGGCAGCGCCATCGTGAAGCAGATTGCAGAGTTTGGCAAAGACGCGGATCTGGTTCCGAAGCTCGCAGCGTTCGTCGCGCCGCTGGCCGCCGCGGCCCACGCCTGATCTAGGCCATCACTTCAGCGAGTCGCTGCCACTCATCGGTGCCCTGCTGGCAGATGAGCGTCTCGCCTGTGACCATCCGCGTCGGCGCGGGCAGCGAGCGGATCGTGCGCAGATCCGCCATACTCACCGGACCGCGCACTTCGCCGCCGACCTGGTAGAAGAAGAGCGCCTTGACGTGCGCCGGGCTCACGGCGGCAGTGGCTATCTGCTCGGCCGCATCGGCGGAGCGGGCGCATTCCTGGGCGATGCGGGCGATCAGTTGGATGACCTGCCCCAGGCCGAAGTAAATGACGCCCACGATCAGCACACCGACCACGCCGGGCAGCACCGTCAGCAGGCCGAGCGCATTGCGATCCGTCACCGACGACAGCGCCAGCGCCGCTCCACCCACTCCGGCGAGCAGACAGAGCGCGCCGAGGACATAGAAGACGACCGTCAAGGCCGGCGTGTTGGGAATCGGGCGACGGGCCATGAAAGCGCGGAGCGGCGGCAGCGCTGAGGGAAAGCCGGGAATTACTTCCCGATTTCCGGTCCGCTGCCGATGTCTTCCGCCGACGGCATCTGAATCTGGCGAATCCAGATGTTCCGAAAGCGCATCGGATTGCCGTGATCCTGCAGCTTGATCGGGCCCTTTTCCGGGTGCGCCTTGTAGGTGCCGACTTTCTTGTGCGGCGTATCACCGATGAGCACGGTGCGATTCTGCGTGACCACGCCATTGTGCAGAATGGTCGTCGTCGCGGGCTTCTCCAGCTTGCCGTCCTTGAAGCGCGGGCCTTCGAAAATGATGTCGTAAGTCTGCCACTGGCCGGGTGCGCGCGAGGCATTCACGAGCGGCGGGCGGTAGCCATAGATGCCGGTTGCCTGACCATCGGGGTAAGTCGGGTTGTTGTAGCTGTCGAGGATCTGAATCTCGTAGCGGCCAAAGAGGAACACGCCGCTGTTGCCACGGCCCTGGCCATTCCCTTCCGGCGGTGGAGTGGCGAACTCGAGGTGCAACTGCACGTCCGGGCCGAACTCGTCTTTCGTGATCAGGTAGCCAGTCTTCGGCACGACCTCGAAGTAGCCGTTCTCCACTTTCCACTGCGCCTCACTGCTATCCTTTTCCTGCTTCCACTTGGAGAGATCCTTGCCGTCGAAAAGGACGATCGCATCGCTCGGGGCGGTGCCGGCTTTCTCGTCCGTGCTCGCGGCACCGGGCGTGATGACCGTGGGTTGCGGGCGCTCGCCGTCGTGGACGTGCCACTTGGTGCCGGGGATGATCGGCGTGTCCTGGTAACCGAGCGGTTTCTTATCCTGGGCGGAAGCGCCGGCCGTGAGGCTAAGTGCGGCGATGAGGGTGTAGAGCGGGGTTTTCATGTTTTGCGGGTGGGGTGGAGAGCGGGCCTGCGAAAAGGCCGGGCGCTTATTTGCCGTCCGGTCCGTCGCGCATCAATCCAATAATCACGCGGTTCTTTGGTTCCGCTTGGCCAGCGCCCGCGCAATCGCGCATCGTGCCGCACTCATGAATGCCCCCACCGACTTCACGATCCGCGCGGCGACCGAGGCCGATACGGCGACGATCCTCGACTTCATCCGCCGGCTCGCGGAGTACGAGAAACTCTCGCACCAAGTCACCGCCACGCCGGAACTCCTGCGCGAACAACTCTTCGGTGCGAAACCCGCGGCGGAGGTCGTGCTCGCTTGCGAAGGCGCGCGGCCCGTCGGCTTCGGACTCTTCTTCACCAACTTCTCCACCTTCCTCGCCAAACCCGGCATCTATCTCGAAGACCTCTTCGTGCTGCCGGAAGCGCGCGGAAAAGGATACGGGCGCGCACTCCTGGTCCACCTCGCGCGCCTCGCCGTCGAGCGCGGCTGCGGGCGTTTCGAGTGGGCCGTGCTGGATTGGAACCAGCCAGCGATCGATTTCTACCGCAGCCTCGGCGCCGAGCCGCTCAGCGAGTGGACCGGGCAACGCGTCACCGGAAAAGCGCTCGCCGATCTCGCGGCGCGGCCGCTTTTCTAAAGCCTCGGCGCAGGCGGCTTGATCGGCGCGGCGTAGCTCGGCGCGGCCTTCGGCTTCACCTTGCGTTTATAGACCTTGTCGCCCGCGGTGACGTAAAGCGTGTCGAGATCGGCGCCACCGAAGCTGACGTTGCTCGCCTTGCCATTCGGCGTCGGGATGATGCAATTCACGCGGCCCGCTTGATCGCAGACCTGCAGGCCCAGGCGCGTGGCGACGTAGAGGCGCCCGGCGTTGTCCACCTCCATGCCGTCGGCGCCGGCATC
>JBBQYR010000215.1:0-6598 GCA_038208565.1 Chthoniobacterales bacterium | reverse complement strand
CGCGTCCTGGAATAACAACGACCGCGGTAATCTGCTGTCGTCGTACCGCAATCACGGCACCCCGGCGACGCGCTCCAGCACCCTCGGCTTTCGTTGTGTGTTGGGTGTGTCCGTGCGCTAGGCTGGCCGCGGCTTGGTGCTCGCCGGCTTCCGCGTGGTCCTCGCCCCGGTGCCGGAGGCTGCAGACGGGGCGGGGCGCGCGGGGGACGGGATTCGCTGGGCTGGTGACGGGACAGGGGTGGATGGCGAAGGGGACTGATGGAAAACGGCCGTTAGACGGCCACGAGAAGACGTTCGCCGGTCGCGGGAGGACGGTCGCCGGTCTGATCCCGGTGGGAACCGGTGGAGGCTCTCCGACCCGCGGGGCTTCCCGGAGCACCCGGTCACGCAAAAACCTAACGGGACGAGGGGCAAGGTAACACTTTCTTGCTTGGAAGGGTGAGCCGTGAGAACCCTAAAACGGTCGGCCGAAAAAGTGGGAGCGGGCGGGGGCCTGGGGACCGTACGGACCGGCGACTCCCGGCGATCCACGCCCGCTTCCAATACATCATCGCTCGCACGGCTGCGGACGGTCGGGCCGTTTTCACCACGAAGCGCCCGCAGGCCACGCAGATCGTCGGCGGAAACCTGCGGGCGGTTCGTGGCGTTCGTGGGGCCAATCCGGTCGCGCTGGTTCGGGCGATCCAGCAATCGGGACTCGCCTTGCGCATAGGACGTTTGCTTCATTCGCGCCATGACCGCGACCGATTCTTCCCTCACGAAATCCGCGCCCCCGAGTGGCACGTTCAATCTCTGGATCGATGGCGCGGAAAACCCCGACGCTTTTGAACCGGGCGTGCGCCAGCGTTGGGGGGAGTTTCGCTTTGGCGCGGAGCGCTGTGTGGTGTGTTCCGAGGGGCCGGTGCTGGCGGCGACGCTGGGCGTGGATGCGGCGAGTCCACGGCGTTTGTTTGGCATTCCCGTAGAGCTGCCGAAGAACCGGCGCCGGCACTTGATCACGATCGGCTGGAGCCGGGGATCGATGAAGGTCTATCTCGACTCCAAGGTGCTCACGGAGGTGCATGTGACCTTCCTGCTATGGTCGGCTTCGGTGAGCGCGGTGGTGTTTGGCCACCACTGGGCCTGAGCACGCGCGATCGGGGTCCGGGTGCTTGACACAGGCGCGCGCTTCCTCGCATGCTCCGCTCCGGTTCGCCGACTTCATCCCTTCGTTTTTCCCGTGTTATGATTCGCTCCTGTCTGGCTCTGCTCGTTCTCGTTTCCACCACGCTCGCCCAAGCTCCGGCGCCGGCGGCCAAGTATCCCGCGCTGAATATCCAGGTGGGTGTGGGGACGCAGCAGCGGGCGATGCCGGGTTCGTTCTATCGGAAGACGATGAATATCGACCCGAAGTTCACGATCGAAGGGGCGAGTCGGCTGGTCCCGCTGCCCGCGGCGGAAGCGACGATGATGATCATCACCATGGACACGGCGGCGAAGTACAAGGCGGGCGACGAGGTCTACAAGGTGCATGCCGTGGAGACGATCCCGGTGCCGGAGGCGCCCAATGGCAACCGGCGGCAGTTCCAGTTCGGCGAGTCCACGGTGACTTTCGACTCCTACCGCGACAGCTCGAATGTGGGCGGCGAAGTTTACAAGTTTTACGTCTTTGCCATGCGCGATGCGGCGACCAAGGAGCTGGTCGATTTCAAGACGAACAACCAGTCGCTCCAGACCTACGTGAAGACGAATCCGGACAAGCGCGCGGAGTTGCTGGCGCTCACGGCGGGCTCGAAATTTCCGGCGCGTTTCAAGTAGGACGTCCCACGAGGTCGAGCGCGCCGCGGAGCGCGAAGGGGGGTCGGGACTCGGGGGTGACTTATCGATGGACCCGCTACCGGGCCTGCGATGCGCGCACGTCGTAGCAGGTGAGCGTGTCGTGGTAGCGGAGGTAGAGGCGGCCTTCGTGGATCACGGGGTGCGCCCAGGCGTCGCGTTTGGCCTCGGCGAGGCGGAAGCGGCCGTGCTCGATGAATTGCTTTTCGCCGGCTTCGAGGAGCCGCATCCAGCCGCCTTCGCTGAGCGCGTAAAGGCGGCCATCGGCGAGGAGCGGCGCGCCTTTCACGTAGTCGCTGGTCTCGTAAAGGACCGCGCCGGTGCGCGCGTCGAGCGCGGCCCAGCCTTTGCGCCCGCCGTAGTAGGAGCCGATGAGCTTGTCGCCGACGGCGACGACGCAGCCCTGCAAGGTATCGAGCGCGGTGCTCCAGCCCTCGCGGGCACCGACCTTCCCGTCGGGTGTGGCCGCGGGTTCGAGATGGAAAAGGCGCCCGCCCTGGCCGTGCGGGGCGGTCATGAAGATGGCGTGGCCGACGAGCGCGGGCATCATCGAGATGACCGAGTAGGTGGTCGGGAAGCGGCGGGTCCACTGGATCGCGCCGGTATCGGCATCGGCGCAGTAGAGATGCCGCAGCGAACAGCCGAGGAGCAGGCGGCGCTCGCCGAAGCGGACGAGGATGGGCGAGACGTAGCTGGCGTTTTCGGGGGCGCCGTCGCCGGCGGTATCGGCCAGCGGGGCGCTCTGCCAAAGGATCGCGCCGGTGTGTTTGTCGAAGGCGACGAGCAGCGCGGTGCTCCCGCCGGCGGTGACATAGACGGCGCGATCATCGACGAGGAGATTCTCGCTCAAGCCCCATGTGATGTTTTTCCCGCCGAAGCGCGCGAGCACGTCCACGGTCCAGTGCTCCTGGCCGGTCGCAGCGTCGAAGCTGGCGAGGCGGCCGTGCGCATTCATCACGTACAATCGGCCCGCGCTGTAAGTCGGCGTGGCGCGCGCGCCGGGATACGGATCTTTCCACGCCGCGCCGTGCGCCACCTGCCAGACGGGCTGGCCCGCGCGATCGAGCGCGAAGAGACGCAGCTCACCCTCGACATCGCCGGTGATGAAGACGCGATCCTTGACCACGATCGGCGACGAAAAGCCGCGCCCGAGCTTCGCCGCCGACCACAGCACCTTCGGCCCACCCTCCGGCCACTTCGGGAGCAGCCCGCGCTCATCGCTCACGCCATCGCGCCGCGGCCCGCGGAACTGCGGCCAACCCGGCTCCGGCGAGGCGATGATTTGCGCGGCGGACGGCGATGTCGGCGTGTTGGCCTCCGCGCAGGTGAACGCGGCCAGCGTGAGAATCGCGAAAAGGCGAGGAGAGGACATGAGGGGATGTTAGCCTGTGGGGCGGGCGGGTAAAGGCCGATGGTGACGCCGCGCGGCGCGGCTGGCCGGGGACGGTTTGGTCCGGGTTTCGCGAGCAGTCGTCGCGGGGATCAGCCCACGCTTTCCAGCGCCCGCTGCCGTCCGATGATCCGCAGGCCCACTTTCACGTGCGCCACGAGTTCCGGCGCTGGGGTCGTTTTCGATAGGTAAAGGTCCGCGCCCATTTCCAATCCGGCGATGATCTCCGCCGAGGTCGGCGCGTTCCCGAGGAGGATGAGATAGACGTGTTTGCCGGCATCCCGCATGCGCTCGCAGATCTCCAACCCGCTCATCCCCGGTAGTTCCCGCTCCAGGATTGCCACTGGCGGATGGTCGGCCTTGCGGAGTTCCGCGATGGCGTCGGTGCCGTTGGTCGCCGTCACGATTTCGTAACCGGCTTCGGCGAGGCTCTGGAAAAGGGTGAGCGTCTCCACCGGGTCATCTTCGCCGAGGAGAATGCGCGGCTTGTCGCCCCCGGAGCTGGCCATCTGGATGGGCTTCGGGCCGCTCTTGGCGGCAGGAAAGACTTTGGCGAGGTCCGTGAATGGAATGGCGTCCGACATGCGCCACTTTCGCTCGTGTCTTGCGCACTGCAACCGGCAGAACGCGCGAGACGCCTCGATCCACTTCCCTCCGAATTCGCGGCGACTGCGTCCCTTAGCTCGCCGGCAATCCCGGCAGCGTGAAGGTGAAGGTCGCACCGTCTCCCGGAGTGCTCGCGGCGCTGACGGCGCCACCGTGCGCCTCGACGATCTGCTTCACGATCGCCAGTCCGAGGCCCGTGCCTTTCCTCGCAGGATCGGTGATGAGCTTGTCGAAAACCCGTTCCAGCAGGTCCGCCGGGATTCCCGCCCCATTGTCGCGAACCACACACGTGACCACGTCGTCATCCTCCTGCGCCTGGATCACGACCCGCCCACCGGGGGAATACTTGAAGGAGTTGCTCAGCAGGTTCTGGAAGACTTGGGCGACGAGCCCGGCATCGGCCTGCACGTTGAGCGTTCGCGGGATCTCATTGACCACCTCGATGCCTTCCTGCAGGGCAACCGGCCGCAGATCGTGAACGAGGCGCTGCACGAGGGGCCAGAGCTCGAAAGGTCGCTTCGCCGGGCGAAAGGGCGTGCCCTCCACCGGGGTATCTATGTGGGAATCGAGCACCCGCGTAATCAGGGCATTGAGGCGCTGGACGTTGCGGCCGAGCATTTCGAAAAGATCGCCCGTCTCCGCGAGCGCCCCGGGCTCAAGGCTCCGGCGGAGTTCGGTCACGAGAAGCGAGACGGCGTTGAGCGGCGTACGCAGGTCGTGGGCGACAAAGGCCAGGTGTTCATCCACCTGCGCCTGCCGAATCAGCGCCTGTTGTTTGGCGAACGCGGCGACCGCCTGGCGCACGGCCTCATCGATCCCGTGATTGATGATTCGTGCTGCCGGCCCGACCACGTGCAGACCGTTCCGCTCGGCGATGACGATGAACGCGACGCGCAGGAGATTGTATTCCGCGACCACTTCATCCACATCCAAGCCATCGTAAACGCGCTGCACCCCATGCACCGGCGGGCTGCCGCTGGAATGCTCCGTCGGCGGCTCATCTTCCCGGCCGTGGGCGAGATTGCGGATGATCTCCGCGACCAGGCCCGGCAGATGATCGGTCAGCGTCGGCTTATCGAGATTGAGTTCGCGGAGGAGATGCCCGGCCCGCTCCCGCCATTCGTTCATGATCTGCTCCTGGCACCGCCCGAGAACCTCCGCGAGTTGCTGTGAGGTGGTGGGTTCAGGTGTGGTCATGAGGGGAGCGATATTCGCACATATTTCGCCAGAAGCCAGCTTCGCCTCCACGCTTTCCCCGCGCGGGGCAAACCCGCTCGGCGTTCGGCGGATGAAATCCGCCGCTCCAAATTCCCGCTCGCCGTTTCCCGAGCGGTTTGCTAACACACGCACCTTGATGCCTGAGGAACCATCAAACCCACCCCCAGAAACACCCGCCCCGCGCCCGCCGGGAGCGCGTGTCGGCACCGGTTTTGCCGGTGAGACCACCGGCTCCTTTTCCGATACCCCGCCGCCCACGCCACCGCCTTCCGACGCCACGGTGCTCATGGGCGCGCCGGCGGCGCAGGTCATCGGCGACTTCGAGATC
Source organism: Chthoniobacterales bacterium (assembly GCA_038208565.1). GTDB lineage: Bacteria > Verrucomicrobiota > Verrucomicrobiia > Chthoniobacterales > Chthoniobacteraceae > Chthoniobacter. The sequence goes on along the minus strand of JBBQYR010000215.1, from coordinate 1,241 downwards.
ATTTCCAAGCTGGGGCAGGGCGGGATGGGCGCGGTTTATCGGGCGCGGCAGCGTTCGCTCGACCGGCAGGTCGCGCTGAAGATCCTCCCCGCCACCCTCGAAGCCGATGCCGACTTCGTCAGCCGTTTCCAGCGTGAAGCCCGCATCGCGGCGAGCCTGAGCCACGGCAATCTGGTGAAAGTCTATACCTCGGGCGAAGCCGACGGGACGCACTACATCGCCATGGAACTCATCGAGGGCGAAACCCTCGGCGACCTGCTCAAGCGCGGCCCGCTGCCGCCACTCGAAGCCCTGCGCATCTGCGGCGATACCGCGCGAGCGCTGGAGCACGGCTGGAACAAAGCCCAGCTCATCCACCGCGACATCAAGCCGGGCAACATCTTCCTCTCGCAGCGTGGCGACGTGAAAGTCGGCGACCTCGGCCTGGCCAAGACCATCGGCGGCGACACCACCGGGCTCACCCAGACCGGCACCGCGATGGGCACCCCGCACTACATCAGCCCCGAGCAGGCGCGCGGGGACAAGGACCTCGACTTCCGGGCCGACATTTACAGCCTCGGCTGCACCCTTTTCCAGATGCTCACCGGGCGCACCGCCTACGAGGGGCGCGACCCGATGAATGTGATGTATCAGCACATCAACGCCGCCCCGCCGGCCATTCTGAAGATCATGCCCGCGTGTCCCATCCCGCTGGCCCGCCTCGTCGGCCGGATGCTCAAGAAAGCCAAGCGCGAGCGCCACGCGAGCTACGCCGAGGTGCTCGCCGACATCGCCCGGGTGGAGGCCCTCTTTGCCCCGAGCGCGAGTGTGCTGGAGAGCGCGCTCCCGCCCGACCCCGAGGCCACGCACCTCCAAACGCCAGCCAGCACCCGGCAGGGCGAGCGGCCCCGCGAGCCCCGATCGTCCGCCGCGATTCCCGCGAAATCGAAAACCCTGCTCTACGCCGCCCTCGCCGCGGGCGTGGTCGTGCTCGGGGTCGTCGCCTTCCTCGCCTGGCCGAAGCCCGAGAAGCTGTCCAAGGCCGAGCTTTACGTCCAACAGCGCGAAGCCGAGCGGCAGGCCCGCGCGACCGTGGCCACGGCCAGCAAAGCGAATCCGTATGAGAACACGCTGGGCATGAAGTTCGTCCCCGTGCCGATCACCGGCGGGCCGACCAATGGGCAGCGCGTACTCTTCAGCGTATGGGAGACGCGGGTGCAGGACTATGCGGTCTTTGCCACGGAGACGCGGAGCGAGTGGCC
>JBBQYR010000214.1:0-6601 GCA_038208565.1 Chthoniobacterales bacterium | reverse complement strand
GCGCCCAACAGCGCGAGGAAGAGCAGCGAGCTGCCGGACACCGTCCACGTCAACGCCGCCCGCGGCACGAAGAAGACCAGGAGCAGCGGCAGCACGGCCCCGACGGTGAAACTGCCCGCCGACGCGAAGGCGGCCTGCACGGGCCGGGCGCTCAGCGTGTCGGAGATGCCGAGTTCATCGCGGGCGTGGGCGCCCGGTGCATCCTTGGACATCAATTGCGTGGCCACCTGTTTGGCGAGGTCGGGATCGAGTCCGCGCGCGACATAGATAGCGGCCAGTTCGGCGTGTTCGTTGTCGCCATCCGCAGCTAACTCGCCACGCTCCCGGTCCAAATCGGCGTGCTCGGTGTCGGCTTGGGAACTGACGGAAACGTATTCGCCGGCGGCCATCGACATCGCCCCCGCCACCAGCCCGGCCAGGCCGGCGACCAGCACGCTGCTGCGGCTGGCTTCGGCCGCGGCCACACCGACGATCAAGCTGGCGGTGGAAACGATGCCGTCATTGGCGCCGAGCACAGCGGCGCGGAGCCAGCCGATGCGATGGGTTCGATGAAATTCGGAGTGTCTCATGGGCTAAGCACGGCAGACGTTTGAGGGAATCACTTCGCCGCCTCTATGATGGCGATGGTGTCCTTCTCCACCTGTTCGGCGATGGCCTTCAACTCTTCCGACTTCGAGAGGGATGACAGTAGCACCGTGGGCCGCACCATGCCGATCAAGGTTTTGCCACCGTCTTGATAAACGGAAATGCGACAAGGCAGGGCGATGTTCATGCCCATGTCGGCGGCAAGCACGGCGGCGGCTTGCTTGGGGTTGCAGACTTCGAGGATGTGGCAGGCATTTGGCAAGTCGAAGCCCTTGCTCGCTAGGGTTTCTTTGAGGTCGTAAATGTGGAGCACGCCGTAGCCGTGTTGCTTTACGGAAGCTTGGAGATCGGTCACGGCTTGGGCCGGGGACTTGGTGGTTTCGGCGATGTATTGTGGGTTCATAAAGGAACGCGGAGTTCAGGAATGGCTGACGTTGAGATGGAGTGGGAAGTAGCGCGGGACGCGGCGGGCGTAGTCGGCGTAGCCCGCGAACCTGGCGCACAGCAGCTTCTCTTCGAGTCGCGTCTTGGCGTGGAGAAAGAGGGTGAGCGCCAGTGCCAGGGCGAGTCCCGCGGGGCTGCTCCAGAGCAGCGCCCATCCGCAGCCCATGGCCATCATGCTCGCATTGAGCGGATGCCGGAGGCGGGCATAGATGCCGGTGGTGACGAGTTCGCCCCCGGCGCGCGGCTCGGGCAGCGGCGTGCGATTGCGGCCCAAGTGGCGCACGCCCGACAGTCCGGTCCACGCCGCGTAGAGCATCAAGACCGCGCCCAGGCCGAAGCTCAACGCAGGCGGCCAATGCCCACGCCTCCACGGTGCGATGATCGCGAGCGCGGCGAGCAGCAGCATTTGCCCAAAGACCCACGCGGCACCGCGCGGCAGTGAATGATTCACGCGTGTCATCATGAGGCTGGTGTCGCCGGGGGGTGGGAACTGAGGGCGACGACGGTGGCGCTGGAGGCAAACATGAGGATGGCGGCAACGACCGGGTTGAGGTGGGCCGTGGCTGCCAGGGTGATGCCGAGGACGTTGTAGCCGAGGGCGAAGGCAAGGATGCGGCGCAGGGTGCGGCGGGTGGAGCGGGCGAGCGCGAGAGCTTGCGGGAGGGCGGCGAGGGCGAGCGGGGAAAGTTCGCCGCCGGCACTGGCGCGCGCGGTGGCATCGCCATCGGTGAGCGCAAGCGCGGCGGTGGCGGTGGTCATTGCTTCGCTGTCGTTGAGGCCGTCGCCGAGGAAGAGGACGCGCTCGCCGGATTGTTCGTGGGCGCGGATGGCGACCGCTTTTTCCGCGGTGCTGAGGCCGGCGTGGACGGGGATGCCGAGTGCTTGCCAATCCGCATCCGGGCTGGCGTCGCCGGTCATCAGCTCGACGCGGAAACCGGCGGCACGGAGCTCGCGCACGAGTCCGCCCACGGCGGGGCGCACGGTTTCTTCGAGTTGCGCGAGGCCGCTGATTTCGTCGCCGTCGAAGATGAAGAGTTCGCGATTGGCTGGGGCAGTGGCGCGAGCACGCAGCGTGGCGAGGGTGGTTTGGTGTGCGTCGGTGACGAGGAGTGAGTTGCCGATGGTGAGAACTTGTTCGCCTTCCGCGGTGGCGAGGCGGGCGCGGACGCCGCGACCGGGCAAGGCTTCGAGCGCGAGCAGCCGCTCGGTTGCGGCGGCGTCGAAGTGTGCGGCGAAGGGGCGCGCGACGGGATGGTCGCTGCGGCTCTCGATGAGCGCGAGGCGGCGCAGGAGTGCGGCGCGGTCGCCGATGGTCGTGAGCGCGCGGAGCTGCAGGTGCTCCTCGGTCAGCGTGCCGGTTTTATCGAAGACGACGGTGGTGACGCGGGCGAGCCGCTCGATGATGTCCGGGCTGGAGGGCGCGAAGCCGAGGGCGGCGAGCCGGTGCAAGGCGTGAGAGATGGCGAGCGGCACGCCGAGGCCGAGGCCGCACGGGCACGCGACGAGGAGCACGGAGAGCGAGTAAAAGAGCGCTTCGCCAAAGCCGCGGCGGAGCGTCCAGAAAAGCAGCGTGCCGAGCGCGATGGCGAGCACGGCGGGGAGGAACCACGCGATCCAGCGGTCGGCTTCGCGCTGCCAGTGGGAGCGGATGGCGAGGGCGGCGTCGAGGCGCGCGGCGAGGCGGTCGAGTTCGCGGTCGCAGCCGTCGTGAGCGGCGGCGACGATGAGCTGGCCATCGAGCGCGCGACTGCCGGCGAGCACGCGGTCGCCCGGCGTGCGCACGGCGGGGAAGGGTTCGCCGGTGTGCGCGATTTCCTGCACGTAGGCGGTGCCTTCGAGCACGGTGCCGTCCACGGGCAGGCGCTCGCCGGGGGCGATGAGGATGCGGTCGCCCGCGCGCACTTCGATGAGCGGCACCACGCTGGGCTGGCCGCAGCAGGTGAGGCGCGTGGCGGTGCGGAGCGACGCGGTGAGTTCGCGCAGCGTGGCCTGGGTGCGGCGCTGCTGCCGGCTGAGGATGATCGCGCCGAAGGTGCGGATGGCCAGGAGCACGGCGACGACTTCATAATAAATCGCGCCCGTGCCGGTGAGCGTGCTGTGCAGCGACGCGGCGAAGGCGCCCGCGATGCCGGCGAGGAAAAGCTGATCGAGCGTGAGCCGCCGGGCGCGCGCGGCGGAGAGGCTCTCCCGCAAAATCGGGCCGCCGAGCAGGGCGAAGACGAGCACGGCCGCGAGGGCGAGCGCGCCGTGGATCAGCCAGCGCGCGTTCCCGCCGATGGGCGCGAGATTTACCCCGAGGCTGAACTGCATGGACAGCCCGGCGACGACGATGGCCGCGCCGAGCCGCAGCCAGCCGATGCTTTCGGTGGAAGGCGTGGCGTCGAGCGCGGGCAGCGTTTCGCAGCAGGCGCTCATGGCCTCAGCGGGGCGGCGCTTCGAGCCGGGCGCGGGCGTTTTCGCGCTGAGAACGGCGGACGCGGCTCTCCTCGTATTCGTTCCAGTTCCATCCACCCATTTGCGCAGTGAGATACAGGACGAGCCACAGAAAGAGGATGAAGTAAAAGTGCCGCAGATACCACGGCGTGCGCCGCCAGATCTCGCTCGGTTCGGGCAGTTCGCGCCAGATCGCGGCGTGGACGTGGCGCACGTTCATGTCCTGGCCGGGGTCGCCTTTGTCGCCGTCAGGCTTGGGAGAAGGAGTCGGGTTCATTTGGCGGGTGGTTCAAAAGCGTCGGGCGGCTCGCCCTGGCTGTGCTTGAGCGAAAGCAGGTAGGCGACGAGCGCGCGGGCGTCGGCGGTGGGGGCGACGCGCGTGCCATCGGGCAGGGCGAAGGCGTCGGCTACCGCGCCGTCTTTCACCGGCTCGAAGAGGAAACGAAACGGCGGCATGGTGGAACCCGGCGAGGTAAGCTGCGGATCGTAGAGATGGATGGAGTGCCAGCTCGCGGACGGGTTGCGGATGCCGATGTTTGCAAGATCGGGACCGGTGCGCATGGTCCCGAGCAGGGCGATTTTATCGCGCAGGTAGTCGCTCGAAACGGTGCGGCGTTCGCCCCAGCCGCGCTCCTGGTCGCGGCGGAAATGGCGCGGGCTCACCTGCTGGCTGTGGCAGTAGAGACAGCCGTTGGCTTGATAGACCTGCCGCCCGCGGTCGATCAGCGCTTCGTCGGCGGAGGACGCGGCGGGCAGTTGCGCGGCCTGCGCATTGTAGTGCCGGGCGGGCAGCAGCACGAGGCCGGTCCAGGCCGTGGCGAAGGTGATGAGGAAGCCGATGAAGAGGATGGTTGCCTTGTGCATGGGTCAGGCTGGATTGGGCTTGGCTGCTGGATTTGCGAAGAGTGTCGGCGTGCTGGTGGCACGCGCTTTTCCAAAAAGCATGAGGAGAAATGACGTGGCGAATGCGAGGTGGCCGACGGTCATCAGGACACCCGCCCAAGTGCGCATGCGCAGGTAGGGCAGCGTGCGCGCCACGATGTCGAGGAAGGGCATGTCGGGCTTTTGCAGATTCAGCCCCTGCTCGATGCCGCCGTAGCTGAGCGTGCCCCAGTAGAAGAGCACGCCGATCGCGCAGCTCCAGAAATGCACGCGGATGAGCGCCGCCGAAGGCCACTCCCGATTGAGCAGGCGCGGCATCATGTAGTAGATCGCTCCGAAGAGCATCATCGTGACGAACGCATACATGCCGAGATGCGCGTGGGCCACGGTGTAGTGGGTGAAGTGCGTGACGCGGTTCACGGCGCGGATGGCCGTGAGGCTGCCCTGCACGCTGACGAGCGTGTAGCTCATCGCCGCGAAGACGACGAAGCGCAGCGTGGGACTCCAGCGCAGCGCGCGGAAATTGCCGATCATCGTGAAGTGATGGTTCACCGCGACGGTGAGGACCGGCACGAGCATCATCACACTCGCCGCCACGCTCACGCTGATCAGCCACGCGGGATACGGCCCGCCGATGAGATGATGCATCCCATTCCACGCATAGAAAAAGGCCAGCGACCAAAAGCCGATGATCGACAGATAGTAGGAATGGATCGGTTTCCCGAGCACCTTCGGGATGAGGTAATAGGCCGTCGCGAGGCCGACCGGCGTGAACCAAAGGCCGAGCACGTTGTGCGCGAACCACCAGTTGATGGGCGGCTGCGCGGGCGCGGCGACGGGCTTCCAGATGAGCAGCACCTGTGCGGTCGCGTAGAGCAGCGGGAACCAGAAGAGCGACGCGAACAGATACCACTGCGAGACGTAGATGTGCCCCGGCGGACGGCGGCGCATCATGTCCACGCCCTGCCACATCGCCACGGCAAAGGCCGCGAGCAGCCACGGCGCGGTGCCGGAGGGATATTCGAGCCATTCGAGCGAAGTGCTGCCGCCCGTAAGAATGCCCCACGTCCCCACGGCATTGCCGATATTCCAGAGCACCGCTGCGAAGTGCAGCGACCAGCCGTGCCGCAACGGCGCGCGGCACAGCCGGGCCATGATCCAAAGCCCCACGGCGACCGACGCGGCGGAGGCCCAGCCATAGACCATCGTGTTCAAATGCGCCGGGCGCACCCGCCCGAACGTCAGCCACGCATGATTCGCGAGGTATTCGGGATCGTGCAATTTCACCGACGCCGCCAGCGCCAGCGTGGTGCCGAGCAACAGCCAAAAAACTGCGCTGGCCAGCCAGTGCAGGAGCGGTCCACGCGCCGCGGCGTCGATGCGAATGCGCTCCTCGCGGCTGCGTTCGATGGCCACCGGGTCAATGCTGGAGTGAGCGGAATCGGTCATAATTTTGGGCGCTCCTGATTAGGAAACGAGTCCGAGGGCTTCCCCTCCGGCTCATCCGGAGAAAAGACGGTCTTCGCGCCGGCATTCAGGTCGCGGAACTGTCCGCTGCGCGCCGCCCAGCCGAAGAAGAACACTGCGGAAACCGTAAGGCCGGTGAGCGTGAGGAGGATGAGAACGAAGGAAAGGGTCATGGAGTGGCGTGGAAAAGAGAGGGGACATTGCGCCACAGATTGTAGCCGCCGACAACCCTCATCCCGGGGGCGAAGACCTGGCAGCCGGTGCCGAGGATCTGGAGCTTCATGGTTTGGTTGCGGTCTTGTCGCGGACGCGGATCGCGCCGTCTTCGACGTCGAGGATGCGGTCGAAGACATTGAGGGTCCGGGGGTCGTGGGTGACGACGAGCACGCCGGCGTGGCGCTCGTGGGCGACTTTGCGGAACAGCTCCATGACCTGGCGGCCGAGAGCGCCGTCGAGCGAGGCGGTGGGTTCGTCGGCGAGGATGAGGCTGGGGTCGTTGGCGAGGGCGCGGGCGATGGCGACGCGCTGCTGCTCGCCGCCGGAGAGCGCATCGGGGAGGTTGTGGGCACGCGGGCTGACGCCGAGATAGTCGAGAAGTTCGAGCGCGTGTTTGCGAGCCTCGCGCGGCGCAGTGTCGTTGATCTCCAGGGCGATTTGGACGTTTTCGAGCGCGGTCAAAAACGGGATGAGGTTGGGCTTTTGAAAGACGAAGCCGATGTGTTGTCGGCGAAACGCGCGGGCATCGACCATGGCGCGGGGGCCGTCCATGACGGGCTGGCCGCTGATGACG
>JBBQYR010000213.1:0-6614 GCA_038208565.1 Chthoniobacterales bacterium | reverse complement strand
CGCGTCCTGGAATAACAACGACCGCGGTAATCTGCTGTCGTCGTACCGCAATCACGGCACCCCGGCGACGCGCTCCAGCACCCTCGGCTTTCGTTGTGTGTTGGGTGTGTCCGTGCGCTAGGCTGGCCGCGGCTTGGTGCTTGCCGGCTTCCGCGTCGTCCTCGCCCCGGCGCCGTAGGCTGCAGACGGGGTGGGGTGCGCGGGGGACGGGATTCGCTGGGCTGGTGACGGGACAGGGGTGGATGGCGAAGGGGACTGGTGGAAAAACGGCCGTTAGACGGTCGCGAGAAGACATTCGCCGGTCGCGGGGGGACGGTCGCCGGTCTGATCCCGGTGGGAACCGGTGGAGGCTCTCCGACCCGCGGGGCTTCCCGGAGCGCACCCGGTCACGCAAAAACCTTCCCCGGCGGGTGCGCAACCTTCCCCGTCGAGCACTGGACAGGCCTCGGCGGGGTGCCGACGGCGTCGGGGAGCGACCGGGAACGGTCGGGTGGGTGCCGGAGGGTGTCGGTCGCCTGCCGGGGAGCGTCGGCAGGGTGTCGGGGGTGGTCGGGGAGGGGGCGGGTGCCCGTCGGCGGGGTCCGGGGATCGTCGGGCAGGGACCGGGGACCGTCGGTGAGCCTCCGGGGGCCGTCGGCGGGGTGCCGGTTTTCGTTTTGGGGCCTGCAGGGCGCTTCTGGGCGACTCTGGGTCCGGCGAAGCGGGGGGCGAGGCCTGCGGAAGGCGAAACGGGACGAGGGGCAAGGTAACACTTTCTGCGGCTTCCGCTTTCTGCCGGACCAGCGCCCACGCGTGCTCGGTGAGACCAAGCGTGCGGGGCGGGGAGGGGGTGCGCCCGAACTACCCCGGAAACAAACCGGGCGGCGGCAGAGCGAGGCCGGGGAAGACGGTGCTCGGGAGAGTGCCGGGGAAGGGGACGCGCTCGATGTCCCGGTAGGCGGTGCCTTGGGGCGCGGTGTGCCTTTCCAGGACACGCTCCTCGGCGAGGACGAGCCAGCATTCGCGCACGCCTGCCTCGGCGTAGAGCTGGAGCTTGAGGCGGTCAATGGCCTCGCTCCTCACGCAGACTTCGATGATGATCTCGGCGGTGGTCGGGTGGGCGTTGAGGAAGTCGGAGCGGGCGCCCCGCACGATGGCCAGATCGGGTTCGGGTTCCGAATCCTCCAAGGTCAGCGGCTTTTCCTGACGGACGATGAAATCCGCCGCGATCTGCAACGTGAGGGATTCACGGAGCAGTTCGACGATCGAGGCGTGCAAGGGGGACTGGGACATTTTTTCAACGAACGTTCCGCGGATGAGTTCCACCTTTTCGGGCGCGGCCCCGCGTTCGATCATGGTGTGGTAATCCGCCACGCTAATCGCATGGACGCGCGCCCGAATGGCGGGGTCATCGAGGACAGAAATCATGGGCGTCAACTAGCGCGGTTTGCCGAGGCGGGCAAGGCGGCAGTTGGTGCACGGGCCACGGCGGCAGCGGCTCCTGGTGCGTGCTGGCGCCTGCACCATCGAGCTGTTTCGTGCGCGGGGAGGACCCCGTGTTCCCGGTGCAATCTGATCCGCGATGAATCCACTTGCGTGCTTCCGGGTGGGGCCGCGATTCTCCGCGCCCATGTCCATTGCCTCCACGCCTGCCGTTTTCCTCGATCGCGACGGCACGCTCATGGAGGAGGCGCACTACTGCAGCCACCCGGATCAGGTGCGGATCATCGCCGGGGTGCCCGAGGCGCTGCGGGCGCTGAGGGAGGCGGGTTACCGGCTGGTCATCGTGACGAATCAGAGCGGGATCGGGCGCGGGTATTACACGCTGGCCGATTACGAGGCGGTGCAGGCGCGCCTTTTTGAATTGCTCGGCGACCACCTGATCGACGCGACGTATTTTTCCCCCGAAGCCCCGGAAACGCCGTCGCCCCTGCGCAAGCCGCAGCCCGGCATGCTGCTCAATGCCGCGCGCGATCTCGGGCTCGATCTGGCGCGTTCGTGGATGGTCGGCGACAAGGCGATCGACGTGCAGTGCGGGCACAATGCCGGGGTGCGCCCGATCCTCGTCCGCACGGGCCACGGCCACTCGGAAGACGGTGCCGGAGCGGAGTTTGTCGCGAAAGATTTTGCCAGCGCTGCCGCGTTCATCTTAAAGACTTCGGATGCCTAAGGTTGCCGTCGTCATCCCTGCGCGCTACGCGTCCACTCGCCTGCCCGCGAAGCCGCTTCACCCCATCGCGGGGAAGCCGCTGATCCAGCATGTGTGGGAGCGTTGCGCCCGGGCGAAGGGCATCGACAGCGTGATCGTGGCGACCGACGACATGCGCATTGCCGAGGCGGCGTTTGCGTTTGGCGCGGAAGTGGCGATGACCTCGCCGAAGCATCGCAGCGGCACCGATCGCGTGGCGGAAGTGGCGAAGAAACTCCGCGGCTACACCCACATCATCAACGTGCAGGGCGACGAACCGCTCGTGGATCCGAAGGTCGTGGCCGCACTCGCGAGCACGATGGCCAAGGACAAGAAGATCGAGATGATCACTTCGGCGAGCGTCTTCACGCCCGACGATGACCTCTCGAATCCGAACATGGTGAAGGTGGTGCTCGATCGCGAAAAGAACGGTCTCTACTTCTCCCGCTCACCGATTCCCTATCTGCGCGGCGATGGCGTGAAGCCCGCGTATTACCGCCACCAGGGGCTCTACGGCTACACCACGAAGTTTCTGCTCCAGTTTGTGAAATGGAAGCCGGGCATTCTCGAGCAGGCCGAGTCGCTGGAGCAACTCCGCGCGCTGGAGAACGGCGCGAAGATTCGCGTGATCATGGCCCGGGACGCCGCCGTGAGCGTCGATACGCCGGAGGATGTCGTGGCCGTCGAGCGCATCCTGAAATCTTCCTCTTCCTCTTAATCCTACTCTTACTCTCCCTCCGTCACTCCGCGGCGCGCTCTGCTTGCCGATCAAGAGTAAGATCAGGAGAAAGAGTAAGACCCCATCCCATTTTCCCACTCACCACATGAAATATATCTTCGTAACCGGTGGCGTCGTTTCCTCGCTAGGCAAAGGCCTCGCGGCGGCGTCCCTCGGCACGCTCCTCGAACATCGCGGTCTCAAGATCGTGATGCAGAAGTTCGACCCGTATCTGAATGTCGATCCCGGCACGATGAGCCCCTTCCAGCACGGCGAAGTGTATGTGCTCGATGACGGCGCGGAGACCGACCTCGACCTCGGCCACTACGAGCGCTTCACGCACAGCGTCCTCTGCCGCTCGAATAACACGACCAGCGGGCAGGTTTACCAGACGGTGCTCGATAAGGAACGGCGCGGCGATTATCTCGGCAAGACGGTGCAGGTCATCCCGCACGTGACCGACGAGATCAAGGCGCGCCTGCGCAAGCTCAGCTCGGACCAACCGTGCGACGTCGTCATTACCGAGATCGGCGGGACCACGGGCGACATCGAGGGTCTGCCCTTTCTCGAAGCGATTCGCCAATTCATCCAGGAAGTCGGCCCGCAGAACGCCATCGTCATGCACGTCACGCTCGTGCCGTTCATCAAGGCCGCGGGCGAGCTCAAGACCAAGCCCTCGCAGCAATCCATCGCCAAGCTCCGCGAGATCGGTCTGCACCCGCAGGTGCTCGTCTGCCGCACCGAGCACCCGCTCGGCGAGGATGTGCGCTACAAGCTTTCCGTCTTTTGTAACGTGCCGCTCGAAGCCGTGGTCGAGGCGCGCGATGTCGATCACACCATCTACGAGATGCCGCTCATGCTTCAGCACGAGCGCCTCGACGACACCGTGTGCCGCCTGCTCGGCATCACCGCGCCACCGGCCGACATGACGGATTGGAAGAAATTCGTCTCGCGCGTGATCAAGCCGAAGAAACACGTGAAGATCGCCGTCGTCGGCAAATACATCGAGCTGCAGGACGCCTACAAATCCATCTACGAATCGCTCACCCACGCCGGTGCGAGCGCCGATTGCGGCATCGATCTCGTGCAGGTCGATGCGGAGGAACTCGAGGAAAAACATCCGTCGGAATTGCTCAAGGACGTCGCCGGAATTCTCGTCCCCGGCGGCTTCGGCGACCGCGGTGTGGAAGGCAAAATCCGCGCCACGCAATACGCCCGCGAACAAGGCGTGCCCTTCCTCGGCCTCTGCCTCGGCATGCAGGTCGCGACCATCGAATTTGCCCGCAACGTCTGCGGCCTCGCCGGGGCCAATAGCACGGAATTCGACACTTCGGCCAAGGACCCGGTCATCGACTTGCTCGAGGAGCAGAAGGATGTGACCGACAAGGGCGCCTCGATGCGCCTCGGCTCGTGGGTCACGAAGATCGCCGAGGGCTCCAAGGCGCATCAGGTTTACGGCAAGACCGAGATCCGCGAGCGGCACCGGCACCGCTACGAGTTCAACATGAAGTATCGCGCGCAGATGGAAGGCGCCGGTTTCGTGATCAGCGGCACGTCGCCCGATGGCTCGCTCGTCGAGATCATCGAGCTGAAAAGCCACCCGTATTTCGTCGCCTGCCAGTATCACCCGGAATTCCAGTCCAAGCCGAACAAGCCGCATCCGCTGTTCAAGGGTTTCGTCACCGCGTGCCTCCAGCACGATAGCTAACACTGCGGCTCCGCGCTTCCGCCTGTGTTCCAGACCATCACCTTTCTCGATGAAGTGAGCGGCCAGGTCGTCGTGCCCGTGGCGCCTGAGCAGACGTTGCTCGAGGCGGCGGTCGCCGCGAAAGTCCCGCTCTTCCACGACTGCGACGGTCGCGCCCGCTGCACGACCTGTCGGGTGCGCGTAGTCGATGGTCTCGAGCACCTTTCCGCTCGGACCAGCGCTGAGTCGGAGATCGCGCGGACGCAGAATTGGTCCGAAGATACGCGCCTCGCCTGCCAGGTGCGCACCGCCGGCCCGCTGCAACTGAAGCGCCTCGTCCGGCAGGAAATCCGGCAGCAGCACGGCGAGGATCACGACGCCTGGACGCGCTCCGAGGAGCGCCAGCTCGCGGTGCTTTTCTGCGACGTGAACGGCTTCACGGAATTCGCCGCGACCTGCATGCCCTACGACGTCGTCCACGTCGTCAATCGGCTCTTCCTCCGCATCGGCGAAGCCGTCCTCGCCAACTCCGGTTACATCGACAAATACCTCGGCGATGGTCTGCTCGCGCTCTGGGGCGTCGATGGCGGCAAGCCGCGCGACAACGTGCTCAACGCCATCCGCGCCGCGCTCTCGATGAAGGATCTCGTCGCCGAACTCAGCCGGCATTTGCAGCCGCAGTTTAATACCGATCTGTCGCTCCGCATCGGCGTCCACTTCGGCACGGCGATCGTCGGCCGCATCGGTCATCCCGCGCGCCAGCAACTCACCGCGATCGGCGACACCGTGAACATCGCCGCGCGCGTCGAGGTGCAGAACAAAGACCTCCGCACCAACCTGCTCATCACCGAGGAATGCCTCGCGCAGGTCCGCGACGACGTGATCGTCGGCGACGACTTCAAGACCGTGCTGCGCAGCCAGAGCCGCCCGCATCGGCTTTACGAAATCACCGGCCTGCGCGCGCCCGACGCCATCTTCATCGTGCAGCGGCAGATTCACCAGGTGCTGCTTCACGGCCACGAGTTCGTGCATCGCTTTTATCAGGAACTCTTCGCCCGCTCGGCGGAGATCCGCGCCTTGTTCAAGGACACGCTCCTCCCTCGGCAATACGACCTCTTCCTCAATCAACTCGCCTGGACCGTGCGCGAGCTACGGCATCTGCCGGAGATCATGGGCGGCCTGGTCGAACTCGGCGAACGGCATCGCACCTACGGCGTGCGCCCCGAGCATTTCCCGGTGGCCGGCGAAGCGCTCCTCGCCGCCCTTGCGGCCACGCTCGGCGACGACTTCGACGAACCGTCCCGGGCCGCGTGGACCGAGGCCTTCCAAGGTCTCGCCACCGCCATGCAGCGCGAGACGAAAGGCTGAGAGTATTGCGAAAATCCGTTTTGGGCCACGGATGAACACGGATAAAACGCGGAGTTTCTGCCTTCATCCGTGAAGCTTCGTCTTCATCCGTGGCTCCACCCACAAATCGTGGCCTCGGATGGGATATCATCGAAAGACCCTGATCTCCGAGCCGCCCGCTTTGCCTCATTGACTTCGCGCGCCCGCGCCTTACCTAATCAGCCGTGCAGGGGAGCCACTGGCTGAGAGGTTTGTATCGCGCGAGCGATGCAGACGACCCTTTGAACCTGATGCGGGTTATGCCGTCGCAGGGAGCAGCGCTCCGCAAGTGGCGCCTTCAAAGCTCAGCCGTGCCGCCTTTTCGCCGCACGGCTTTTTTTATTTGAACCGCGAAGAAACCAGGACGCCAAGATTTCAGAACACCCAGCACAACCCATCTCCTTGGCGCCTTGGCGTCTTGGCGGTGTAGCCCTCTCACTCCCATGATCGCCCCGAAAGATTCCATCGAACCGCACTCCAGCGACCAGCTTCCCGCCAGCACCCGCGTCTATGTGCAGGGCGAGCTTTTCCCCGAGGTGCAGGTGCCCTTCCGCGAGATCACGCTCGCCCCGACGAAGACCTTCAGCGGGGCGATGGAAGAGAATGCGCCCGTGCGCGTCTATGATTGCAGCGGTCCGTGGGGCGACCCGGCAATA
>JBBQYR010000212.1:0-6667 GCA_038208565.1 Chthoniobacterales bacterium | reverse complement strand
CAGCGAAACCTTCGTCCGCCCCTCGATGGGCGCGTGGATCACCTACGGCCTCGGCTGCGAAAGCCAGGATCTGCCCGGGTTCGTGACGATCGACCCGATCCAGGACAACGGCGGGGCGATGAACTACGGCTCCGCCTTTCTCCCTGCCGCCTACCAAGGCACGCGCCTCGGTGCCGGGCGCAGCGGGTTGCCGAATCTCGCCCACGCCGCGGACGATGACGCGCAGCGGCGGCAGATCGATTTCATCCAAAAGCTCAACCGCCGCACCCTCGCCCGGCGCGACCCTTCCAACCCCGAACTCGAAGGCGCCATCGAGTCGCTGGAGCTCGCCTACAAAATGCAGACCTCCGTGCCCGACGTGCTCGATCTCGACGGCGAACCCGCGCACGTCCGCGAGCTTTACGGACTCGACGAGCGCACGACCGAGCGCTTCGGCCACCAGTGCCTCACGGCCCGTCGGCTCGCGGAAAAAGGCGTGCGCTTCATCCAACTGACCTCGACCGGCTGGGATCATCACGGTCACCTCCGCGAAGGCATCACCGAACGCGCCGCCGGGATCGACAAACCGATCGCCGGACTCCTCACCGACCTAAAACAGCGCGGCTTGCTCCAGGACACGCTGCTCGTCTGGGGCGGCGAATTTGGGCGCGGCTCGTATGACGACAAAGGCGACGGCAACGGGCGCGGCCACAACAACAAGGGCTACTCCATGTGGATGGCCGGCGGCGGCGTGAAGGGCGGCCTCCGCTACGGCTCCACGGATGAAATCGGCGAGCGCGCCGTCGAAGGCGTGATCGACACGCACGACCTGCACGCCACGATCCTGCACCTGCTCGGGCTCGATCACGAAGCGCTCACCTACCGCTACGCCGGCCGCGATTTCCGCCTCACGGATGTGCACGGCAAAGTCGCACGCGCGATCATCGCCTAGACGAGCTTCGTCAGCTCGCGCGGGGTCGGCGAGTCGAAGCGCAGTTCCTGGCCGGTGATCGGATGCGGGAAACGCAGCGCGCAGGCGTGCAGGCCGAGGCGTTCGGCGGGATCGGACTTCGCGCCGTATTTTTTGTCGCCCACGATCGGGCAGCCAGCGTCGGCGAGATGCACGCGGATCTGATGACGTCGTCCGGTTTCCAAAGTGAGCTCCACGAGCGTGCGCCACTCGCGCCGGGCGACGACGCGAAAATGCGTGACGGCGTGCCGCGTGATGTCGTTCGCCGGGCGGCTGAAAACCTTGAACGGATTGGTCTCGTCGAGATCGGACTCGTAGGTGCCCTTGTCCCCTTTCAGCCGTCCTTCGACGACCGCCTCGTATTTTTTCTCGGCCTTTTCCCAATTTGCTTGGAGCACTTCTTTGGCTCCCTGCGTTTTCGCAAAGACCATCAGCCCCGAGGTCTCCCGGTCGAGCCGGTGCACGATCCACACACGCTCGCGGCCGAGCGGGTTGCCGCGGCGGACGTAGTCGGTGAGCAGAAAGTAGGCGGTCTTTTCCGTCTCCGCCTCACTGGCGATGCTCAGGAGATCCGTCGGCTTGTCGATGACGATGAGGGCGTCGTCTTCAAAGTAGACCTTGATCCCCCCGGCGAGCATCGTCTTCGGAATGGCAAAGGCATCCGTGCGAATCGCGACGACATCGCCGGGTTTGAGCGGGTGATTGAACTGCGTGATGGCGCGACCATTGATCGTGACCATCTGAAACTTGAGCCACTGGCGCACCTGCTTGCGCTTCACCTCCGGCCATGTGGCGAAGAGATAGGAAAGTAGTTCCGCGGGCTGGGCCACGGTGCTCGGTTTGGGCATGAGCGCAGGCTATCGCAAGCGGCGCCGTCCGGCCACAGGTTCCCTTGCGTGGCGGCTAAGCTCGCTTCCGCGCCGGGGTCATCGCCATACTCGCTCTCGATGAAATCCCCCGCTCTCTCCTTCGCGCTCGCTTTGCTCCTGACCGCTGTCCTTTCCCGTGCCGCGGAGGTGCCGACGGTCACGCTTCCGGCCAGGCAGGACTTCCAGCTCTTCCTGCTCGCGGGCCAATCGAACATGGCCGGGCGCGGGAAACTCGATGACGAAAGCCGCACGCCGAAGCCGCGTATCTACGCCCTCAACAAAGCAGGCCAGTGGCAGCCGGCGGTGGATCCGTTGCATTGGGACAGGCCCGCGGCGGGCACCGGCCTCGGCCGGCCGTTTGCCGAGATCATTGCCGCGCGGTTTCCGAGCACGAGTATCGGGCTCATTCCCGCGGCGTGGGGCGGCTCGCCGATTTCTTCATGGGCTCCGGGGAAAGAGCACGCGCAGACGAAGAGCCATCCGTACGACGACGCCATCGCCATCGCGAAGCGCGCCATGCAGGATGGCACGCTGAAGGCGATCCTCTGGCATCAGGGTGAAAGCGACGCGATTCTGACGGACGCCGGCGAATACGAGAAGCGGCTCGTGGAGTTGATCACGCGCCTCCGCGCGGAGCTCGGGGCGCCGGAGCTGCCGTTCATCATCGGGCAGCTCGGTCGCTTTCCGGCGAAGCCGTGGACGCCGGAGCACGAGATCGTGAACGCCGCGCACCAGGCGGCGGCGAAGAAGCTGAAGAACGTCCGCTTCGTGCCTGCGGAAAATATGACTTCGGCGGACCATCTCCACTTCGACACGCCGTCGCTGCGGGTGCTGGCGAAGGGTTATGCCGAGGCTTATCTCGACATCCTCGGCGCGGGCAAACGGTGAACCGCGCATGAGCAAACGACCGGCAACCCAGACCGCGAGCGCCTTTACGCTCATCGAACTGCTCGTCGTCATCGCGATCGTCGCGGTGCTCGCGGGGATTGCGCTGCCAGTATTCAGCCGCGTGCGTGAATCCGCGAATCGCACCGCGTGTGTTAGCAACCTGCGCCAGCTTCACGCCTTCATCGCCGCGTATGCGGCGGATCATGAGGGAGAAGTCCCGCTCGGCTACCGCGGCGGGCGCAAGCAGTGGAACACCATGCTGCACTCCGCGCCCGACGACTTTCCGATGCTCGGCCGGCTCTGGAGCGAGGGCTACGTGAAGGACGCGAAGGTCTTCTACTGCCCGTCGGAAAAGGCGCCCGCGCAGGCTTTCAACACCAAGGCAAACCCGTGGCCACCGAAGCCCGGCGCGACCACGCAGGGCAGCTACGCCTGCCATCCGCTGGTTGACTGGAGCAGCGCCAATCTCCGCCTGCCGCGCCTCGCCGAACTCACCGATCTGCCGCTGCTCGCCGATGGCTGCGGGTTGCCCGATCGCCTGGATTCGCGGCATCGCACGGGTGTGAACGTGCTCGCGAACAACGGCTCGGTGCGCTGGGTGGAGCGCACGCTTTTCAACGACCTGCTCAAGGCTAATAGCGGCTTGAGCGCGGCCAACAACGGCGCGCAGGACGCCATCTGGAAGGTGCTCGCGAACCCTGAACTCGCGCGGAAATAGTGGTGACAGCGCAAATCTTTCCCTGATCAATCTCGCTCCCTCCCCATCCCTCCCATGATTCCACGTCGCACCTTTCTCTCGCTCCTCTCCCTCGCCGCGCTCGCCGTTTCCGCGATCGCTCAAGAGGCCCCGTCGACCCGCACGCTCGGCCGCGTTTTCGAGAAGCTGAAGGCTGGTCAGGAAACCACGATCGCCTATTTCGGCGGGAGCATCACCGCCGCGCCGGGCTATCGCGTGAAGACCTTTAAGTGGTTCCAGGAAACCTTTCCGAAGGCGAAGCTCGTCGAAGTGAACGCGGCCATCGGTGGCACCGGGAGCGACCTTGGTGCGTTCCGCTGCGCGGGCGACGTCATCGCGAAGAAGCCCGACCTCGTGTTTCTCGAGTTCAGTCTGAACGACGGGCATCCCGCGAATGAGTTTCGCAAGGCCACTGTGGAAGGCATCGTGCGCCAGCTCTGGTCGTCGGAGAGCAAACCCGAGATCATCTTTCTCTACACGACGAGCCGCACTCTGAATCACCCGCGTGTTAGCTATCCGGCGGTCGCCAAATTTTACGGTATCCCCGAGATCGACCTGCAGCCCGCGCTCGTCGAAGCAGCCAAACGCACCGCCTTACCGAAGCCGACGGCGGAGCAGATCGCTGACACGAAGAAGTATGACTGGACCGCGCCCGGCCAGGTTTTCATGGGCGACGCCGTGCATCCGAACGATCTCGGGCACACGCTTTACACCGAGACGATCGTCGCGTGGCTGAAGACGCAGATCGACACGAAGCCATCGCCGGCGCCAAAGCTCGGCGCGCCATTCGTCAGCGAGGAGTTCGCGCGCGTTTCTTTGGTCGCACCGACGAAGGCCAAGCTGACCGGCGACTGGGAGACGCTCGCCGCTGATCCGAAGTCCGGGAAGATCGGTCGCTATCTCGAGGGCGCGATCAATGCGCGCCAGCCCGGTGACGCGCTGGAGTTTGAATTCGAGGGCACCGCACTCGGCGCGTATCTCAATATCCAAGCCGATGGCGGGAAGTTCGAATGGACCATCGACGATGGTGTGAGCGCGCCTGGCGATCCGGCCTACGGCGGCCCACGCGGCGCGAAGAAGGGCAAATTCGATTCCGCGCCCGGCAAATACTTCCCGCGCTACAGCTACGCCCTCTTTACCACCGGCCTCGCCCCGGGCAAACACACGCTGAAGATCAAAGTGCTCCCCGAGCGCGACGCCACCAGCACCGGCCACCGCGCGCTCATCGGCTACTTCATGGTCGGCGGCCTCCCCGTGAAGTAACGTCGCGGAAATGTGACTGCGGCCGCGAAGGTGAGCCAAATTTTCCCCGGTAAATCGGTGCCGAGCCGATACATACCTTGGCAGTGACCGAAGACTCGACTCCGCAAGATCCATCCGTCCCGCTGCCGCCTGAGCGGCAGGAGGAGTTTGTGGTGCTGCTCAATGGATCGCATGCACTGTTGCTGCGCTACGTGATGTCGCTGGTGGGGAATAGGCACGATGCGGAGGACGTGCTGCAACGGGCGAGCGTGGTGATGTGGCGACGGTTTGCGACCTTTGAAGCGGGCACCGACTTCATCGCGTGGGCGACGACGGTGGCGTTTTATGAGGTGCGGAATTTTCAGCGGATCACCGGGCGGTCGCGGCTGGAATTCGACGACGAGCTGATGCAGACGCTCGCCGTGGAACGCGCGCAGCAGGTGCGGCAGTGGAGTTCGCGGATGGAAGCGCTGGAGGTGTGCGTGGAGAAGCTCGATGCGGCGAGCCGGGACCTGGTCGAGGCGATCTACACGCGAGGCGTGGAAGTGGGGACGTTCGCGCAGCAGCAGGGCCGGGCGGCGCAGACGATTTACAACAAACTCAACTTCATCCGCCGCGCGCTCGCCGAGTGTGTGCAGCGGCGGATGGCGGAGGCCGCATCATGAGGGATTCCCACGAATGGCACCGCCTTTTCAGCGCGGCGCTGAATGACACGATCACTGCCGAGGAAAAGGCGCAGCTCGCCGTGTTGCTCAAGGCCAGCGCCGAGGCGCGCCAGCTCTGGTTTCTCTACCATGACAACGAGTGCGGCCTTGCCGAACTGAAGCCTCGCATGGCGGCGACGTCCGAACAGCGTCAGCCGGCTCGCGCGGGTGCATTTTCGTGGAGTCCGCTGACTGCGGCAGCGGCGGGTCTGGTGATCGGACTGTTCAGCGCCTCGATGGTTTGGGGTTATGTCGGGTCGTTCACCGGTCGGGCGTTGACGCTGATGGCGGAGAGCTTCGAAGCGGGGCCGGTCCCGCAAGTGAGCGGAATGCCGGTAAATTCCGGCGTCTGGAGCGGGGATTTTTCGGAAGTCGTCGGCCACTTTCGCGGGGTGCAGCCGCTGCAGGGCGCGAAGATGCTGCGGCTCCGGCGCGCGGATTACGAAGGCAAACCGGTGCGAGATGGTTGGGTCGCGGATCTTTTCCGCATCGTCGATGTTCGTGGCGCGGAGTTCGGCGTGGCGCGCAATGATGCTTCGCTGCTGGTCGAGGCCAGTTTCTCCGCGCTGCCGCAGGAGGAACTCCGCGGACTGAGCTGTGGCGTGACGATCTACGCGCTGGATGCGCTGCCGCTGGAGGGCGAGCGCGACGATGCATTTCTCAAACTCGCCCGCAGCGCGCTGGTCGAGGGCGCCGAGGTGTCCGAGGCCGGCCCGCGGATTCTCGCGACGGGTGCCCGCACCGAAACCGCGGACGCCACGGGCGAAACCTGGCAATCCGTGCGCTCCGAGTTGCGGCTGCCCGCCGGGACGCGCTATTGCCTCATCCACCTGCGCGCGCACCTGACCGGCGCGCATCGGCCGGAAATTCCCAAGCCCGTCGAGTTTGCCGGCTTGTTTGTCGATGACATCCGCGTAGCGCTCACCCACCGCGCCGCTTTGCCCTGATCCCGCTTCGTTTCGTGATTCCTCCCCATTCCTCCACCACTCCACTCCTCCTCGCCGCCCTGCTTGCGCTGAGCCCCGCCGTGTTTGCCGCCGACGCCGCGCCGCACGCGGTGATGCCGGAGAAACATCGCGCGCTCTTCAAAGACAACTGCGTCTCCTGCCACAATGCCGACAAGCGGAAGGGTAAGTTCCGCGTGGACGATCTGCCGTTCACGATCACGACGGTCGAGGCCGCGGAGAAGTGGCAGAAGGTGCTCAACGCGATGAACTCGGGCGAGATGCCGCCCGACGACGAGAAGCAGCCGGAGAGCGGGGCGAAGACCGATTTCCTC
>JBBQYR010000211.1:0-6707 GCA_038208565.1 Chthoniobacterales bacterium | reverse complement strand
GTGCAGGACTACGACGCCTTTTGCACCGCGACCAGCCGCGCGCGGCCCGTGCCCGATTTTACGCAAGACCCGGCGCATCCCGTGGTGCGGGTGAATTGGGAAGACGCGACCGCTTTCTGCGACTGGCTCACGGCCAAGGAGCGCGCCGCCGAGCTGATCGAAGAGGGCCAGGTCTATCGACTCCCGACCGATCTGGAGTGGAGCGCGGGCGATGGCCTGCCCGCGGAAGGCGGCGAGACGCCCGAGCAGCGCGACGGCAAGCTGAAGGATTTCCCGTGGGGCAAACAGTGGCCGCCGCCCGCAGGGATGGGCAATTTCGCCGACGGCTCCGGCCGACGCACGAGCGGCATCGCGGGCTATCACGACGGCTTCCCGCAGACCTCGCCGGTGGGCAGCTTCGCGGCGAACCGGCTCGGCCTTTTCGACATGTGCGGCAACGTCTGGCAATGGTGCCGCGACAGCTACAAGGGCGGCGCACCGAGTGCGCGCGACTGGGGCGTCCTGCGCGGCGGTTCGTGGGGCACGGCCACGGCGAGCGAGCTGCGCGCGTCGTATCGGAACGTGGTCGATCGTGCGGAGCGCGACGTCATTTACGGCTTCCGCTGCGTGCTCGTGCCGGAGCCAAAGTGACGCGCTCGCACTGGGCGCGCGGGTTTCCGGGGTTGCGCGCATCCACATTTGCAGCTAAATCGGGCACCCGTGCAGCGACTTATCACCAAAGCGCAGGCGGTTTTTGCCGCGACTCTCTGTTTCTTCACGACCTTGGTGGTCGCCCAAGAGGCGCAGCCACAGACCACGCTCGTCATCAGTGTCGCCGAGCAAAAACTTGCCCTTCTGCGCGACGGCGGGTTGCTGAAAAAGTATCCGATTTCCACCTCGAAGTTCGGCCTCGGCGACGAGTTTGGCAGCTACAAGACCCCGCTCGGGCGGCTGCGCGTCTGCCAGAAAGTCGGCGATGACCTGACGATGG
Organism: Chthoniobacterales bacterium; assembly: GCA_038208565.1. Taxonomy (GTDB): domain Bacteria; phylum Verrucomicrobiota; class Verrucomicrobiia; order Chthoniobacterales; family Chthoniobacteraceae; genus Chthoniobacter. Next base: position 5,737 of record JBBQYR010000211.1, on the reverse strand, counting down.
GGGCGGTGCTTAAGCAGCGACACGCCACCGGCGAAGTCCTCGCGCCCAACTCACCCGGTCGCGACCCGATCGTCACGCGCATCATCTGGCTGGATGGCCTCGAACCGCAAAACCAGCGCGCCCGCAGCCGCGGCATCTACATCCACGGCACCACTGAGGAGAGCAAGATCGGCGAACCGGTGAGCTACGGTTGCATCCGTATGCGCTCGCGGGATGTCGTGGAGCTTTTCGAGGAAGTGCCGCTGGATGCGGAGGTCAGGATCATCACCGAGAAGTTTCCGCGCTTCCCGAAATACGCGCCGCCGAAAGTGCAGATCATCGCTGCGGCGCCCCCACAAAAACCGGCGGCTTCCACCCCGACACCGGCGCTCGCGGCGACGAAAAAAGGATCGCCCGCGATTCTATCCACGAACAGCGAGGAACCGGGCAGTCACTCCGCGAGGATCGTCTCCGAACCCGCGCCCACCACGTCGGCCAGCCTCGCGATGCAAGGCAGCATCCTCGACGCGGGCCTGCCAAAAGGGCCGAAAATCCCCACGCTGCCGACCCCGCCCGCGCCCAAGGACGTGCCCCGCCTGAGCACCTATTCGCCGGGCTTGCCGGCCGGGAGCGCGTTTTCGCTTCAGGGCATTTCGCGCGATCTTTCGCCGGCCATCCGCGCCGCCGACATCGACGCTGCGGCGCGTGAAGCCTCCGCCAAATCCGAGCATCCGGCGGAGCCTGTGGCGCAAGCGGAGCCCACCCCCGCGCCAGCCAAACCGCAGGGCCGCATCGCCTTTCGCGCCGGACCGCCGGAGCAAAAGCCGAAGCCTTAACTGGCCTGCTGAGGCGCGCGCGAGGCGAGGGCGCGAAGGGCAAAGGCGGTCGCGAGCAAAGGCTCGTCCTCACAACTTTCCGGCGCATGGCCTTGCCAGGAACCGTCGGGCATTTGTGAAGCGCCCAGCGCTTCGTGAAGGCTGCGCCGGCATGCGGCGGGCCAGCTTTCCTCTGGGGCACCCGCCAGCACGGTCGCGAGCCCTTGGGCGAAGTAGAAGACGAGGGCCGCGCGCGCCGCTTCCCGGCCCTTCGCCCAATCGCCAGCGTGGAGCAGTCCATCGGCGTGGGTGCGCAGCCATTCGCGCGCGGACCGGCAGCGCGGGTGATCATCCGGCACACCGCACGCCTGGAGCGCGAGCAGGCCGTCGCAAGTCGCGCTGCCGTAGGAGCGATACCGCGTCTGGCCGCGCGCGTCGCGCCCGGCGACGCCTGCTTTGTTGCGGATCGGATCGCCGGTCGCAAAGAAGAAGCCACCATCGTCGAGCGGCGTCGGGTTTTCGGCGAAGTTCTGGCACTGCTCGACGAAGGGCCGCGCCGCGCGGAGGTCGCCGCTCCTGGCAGCGGCGAGGCCCTGCAAAGCGAGCACAGTCGCGGAGATATTGGGCGCGAGCATGTCGGGCACAGGCGCGACGAAGCGCGGCGGCGTCGGCGAATCACTCCACGCGCCGCACGCGACATCACCTTCCGGCCAGCCCAGCGCGGGGCGAATCCGTAGCCGCTCGATTACTCCCGCCCACCAGTTCGCGCGGCGCTCATCACCCGCACGAGCCAGCACTTGCGCGGCGTAGCTGGCCGTGAAGAGCGGATATTGCAGCCCGATCCACGGCTCCGCAGAAGTCGCCTGCGCGTCGGTCAGACGCTCCAGCCAGCGGAGTCCGCGCGCATAATTTTCACCTGACGCCGGCCACGCCCAGAGGATCACGGGCGTCAGCGCATCGCCATCGCGGAAGGCTGCGTAGCGCTCCGAACGCCACGCTCCATCCGCCGACTGCCGCGCCGCCAGGAAATCCAGCGCCCGGCGGCGCGGCTCGGCCTCCCGCGAAGCCGCGAGCTGCCAAGACCCAGCGAGCATGAGCCCGCCCCAGCCGAGGGCGCCGCGCAGGAATTCGCGTCGAGTGTTCATTGGTTACTCCGCGACGATCGACGGAGTTTTCGCAGGATCGACTGCGGTCGTCTTTTGCGCCTCGTCCTGCCGCTCCACGAGCAGCGTGAGCAGCGCGGTCGCGGTGCAGAAGGTGCGGCCGGTGATGCAGTGGTGACCAGCCCACGAACCGTCGGCGTTCTGCGCGCCGCAGAGTGTCGTGGTCATCTTCGCCCGCCAGTCGGTCCAGTCCTGCCCGCCTTTCTCGTGCATGCTTTCGGTCAGGTTCATGTAGCTCAGGAATTCCTCGCCACCGTTGTTGCCGAAGCCGGCGACGTAGCGCGAATCGCGCAGCTTTCCCGAGATGCCCGCGGTCGCCGCCTGGGTCGCTTTTTCGTCCTCCTCGATGGTCTTCAATTCCTGCCGAGCCTGCGCCTTGGCTGGTTCCGGGGCAGTCGGGCTGGAGACGACGCCCTCTGCTTCCTTCTTCCGAGCGACGTTCGATTTCGATTTCTCCCGCAAGCCGCCGAGCTTCGCCGCTTCGCGGTAAATCGACACGCCCGCGCTCGAGGGCTCCGCTGCGGAGGTCGGCGCGCTGAAGTCGCCTTTCGCCAAATCGAGACCCGACTTGTTCTGCACCTGGTCCTTGTCGAGCGCTTGTTTGCTCACCTTGGCTCCGGCACGCGACGCGCCGTTGAGCGCCTTGCTCGCGAGGCCCTGCGAGAGCACCGCGGCCCAGCCTTTGTTGTCGGCATAGGATCCGTCCTCGCGCTGGTTGCGCTCGATTTTGGTCACGACTTTTTCCAGCGCCGCCGCCCGACGTGCCTCGCCCGCATCGTCGGCGACTTTGCCTTTCGACTCCGACAGCGCCCAGCCGGTCAGGAAGGTATCGACGTAGCTGCCGATCTTCACCTGGAGCTGCGTGTCGCGCACGTCGGTGACGTAAAGCGACTCCTGATCCGCGCGCTCGACGTGGGCGCAGATGAAGTCGAACGCCTGCGCCGCCGCGACGCGATGGGTGCCGCTCGCGGGCGAGTGCCCGGCGCGAAGCAGCGTGACGAGGCTCACGCAGGTGTTCCCGAGATCGGAGGGATCTTCGATGTTCTGACCCTCGACGCGGCCGCCGCCCTTGCCGGCGTTTTGCCGCCAGCCGCCGCCCTGACTCCAGCCCCCATCGGAGCGCTGCTGGCCGAGTAGATAGTCGAGGCCCTTGGCCAGCGCTTCATCGGGCGAGCGCACCGGGGTTTTCGGTTCGTTGGAGGTTTCCGTCTGCGCGGCCGGGGCGCGCGAGGCGCGAACCTTTTCCGCATACGCGGTGGAGCTGAACGGTGACACGGCGGCGAGGGCGAGCAGGGCGCAGATCGAGCCGGCGAGAGGAGCGAGGAGTTGGTAGGATTGGAGTTTGGTTTTCATACGTTTCATGGAGTTCACGAAACGCTTACGCCGATCCTTAGCGCCGTGTGCCACAGCGCGGTCAGAAGATTGTCAAAGAATTGTCAGACCGCGGCTACCCGCGCGGCGGTGCGGACAATTGCTTCTCGAGGAGAAACGCGTACTTGGCGAAGACATCGATCGCGCGGATCGTCGAGATCAGCCAGCCGCGCCAACCGTCGCGCCAGCCTTGCTTGAGCACGAGGTGCTTGAAGAACGCGACCCACGGCGAGAGCAGCAGATAGTACCAGCGAAACTTGCGCCCGCCCGCCGCGTAGGATGCCGCCATGGTGCGCGCATAGCGGATGGTGCGCTCGAGGTGGTCCTGCAAATCGCGGAACGAGTAGTGAAGCAGGTCGCCGCCCAAGCGCGCGGTCGGCCCGGCCACTTCGAGCTTGGCGTGCGGGTCCATGCCGCCCCAGCGACCGGCGCCGCGGCGGAGCAGGCGCAGGCGCCATTCGGGATACCAAGTGTGCCAGATCCACGCGCCGAGATACCACGTCCGGCGGTTCAGCAAAAGGCCATCGCCCGCTGGTTCGCGGCCGCCGGAAAACTGCGCGCGCAGCGCCGTCGCCAGCTCGGGAGACAAGCATTCATCGGCATCGAGGAAGAGCACCCACGGACACGTGCAGCGGTCGAGCGCGCGGTTTTTTTGCACGACGAAGCCCGGCCACTCCGTGCTTTCGATGATCGCCCCGGCTTCGCGCGCCAGCTCCAAAGTGCGGTCGGTCGAACCCGAATCGATGATCACGATCTCGCGGGCGAGGCCGCGCACGCTTTCCAGTAAACGCAGGAGATTCTCCTCCTCATTGAGCGTGACGACAGCGATCGAGAGCGGCAGCGCCTGCAAATCCCGAAGACTGTCCGCGCTCATCACGAATGATATTCCTGGAGCGGCTTCACGTGGAGCCCGTGCTCCTTCAAGGCGCGGATGCCTTCGAGGCTCGCGGTCGCGGCGCGCAGGGTCGTGATGATCGGGATGCGGTTCGCGGTCGCGGTGCTGCGGATCTTGATCTCGTCCTCACGCGCGACTTTGCCGCTCGGCGTGTTGATGATCATCGCGAGCTCGCCGTTTTTGATCATGTCGAGCGCGTTGGGCCGGCCTTCGTTGAGCTTGAAGAGTTTCTTCACCGGGATGCCCGCGATCTTGAGCGCGGCGGCCGTGCCGCTGGTCGCGTAGAGCGTGAAGCCGAGATCGACGAAACCGCGCGCGAGGTCCACGATCTTCGATTTCTGCCGGTCGGCGACGCTGATGAAGAGGTTCCCCTTGCTCGGCAGCGCAGGCTGCGCGGCCATCTGCGCCTTGGCGAAAGCGAGGCCGAGATTCGCGCCAATGCCCATGACTTCGCCGGTCGATTTCATTTCCGGGCCGAGGACGATATCGATGCCGGGGAAGCGGATGAACGGGAAGACGGCCTCCTTCACGCTGTAGTGCTTCGGGATGATTTCTTCGGTGAAGCCGAGTTCCTTGAGCGTTTTGCCGGCCATGATTTTGGCGGCGAGTTTCGGCAGCGGGACGCCGATCGCTTTGGAAACAAAGGGCGCGGTGCGCGAGGCGCGCGGGTTCACTTCCAGGACGTAAACGACATCGTCCTTCACGGCAAACTGCACGTTCATCAGGCCGCGCACGTTCAGCTCTTTCGCCATCGCTTTGGTCGCTTTGGCGATCTCGGCTTTCACTTCGGGCTTGAGCGAAAACGACGGAATGACGCACGAGCTGTCGCCGCTGTGGATGCCGGCTTCTTCGATGTGCTCCATGATCGCGCCGATGACGACGATCTCGCCGTCGGCGATGCAATCCACGTCCACTTCCACGGCGTCTTCGAGGAAGTGATCGACGAGGATGGGATTGGCTGCGGTGCCGGGCGTCGCGCCGGGGCTGGCTTCGATGGCTTCGCGGACGTAGCGGCGGAGATCGGTCTCGGTGTGGACGAGTTGCATGCCGCGTCCGCCGAGCACGAAGCTCGGGCGCACCAGCACGGGATATCCGACGGAGTTTGCCTCGGTGACGGCTTGCTCTTCCGTGGTCGCAGTGCCCCCAGCGGTCTGGCGGATGCCGAGTTTATCGAGCATCGCGCCGAAGAGTTTGCGGTCCTCGGCGATCTCGATCGAATGAGGCGAGGTGCCGATGATCGGGACGCCGGCGGCTTGCAGGCCGGCGGCGAGGTTGAGCGGGGTCTGGCCGCCGAATTGCACGATGACGCCGAAGAGATTTTCGCTCTCCTGCTCGCAGATGTTGAGCACGTCTTCGAGGGTCAGCGGCTCGAAGTAGAGTTTGTCGCTGGTGTCGTAGTCGGTGGAGACGGTCTCGGGGTTCGAGTTGACCATGATGGTCTCGAAGCCCTCCTCGCGCAGCGCGAACGCGGCGTGGACGCAGCAGTAGTCGAACTCGATGCCCTGCCCGATGCG